>NZ_JAYEZO010000001.1:325070-650141 GCF_037031285.1 Halobellus sp. LT62 | reverse complement strand
CCTCCTCGTGGGGTTCGAGGTCGCGACCGACCGCGGCGGCGACGCCAGCCATCGTCACGTCGTCGTGGGTGGGGCCGAGCCCGCCCGTCACGATGACCGCGTCGTGTTCTGCGCGGTACTCGTTGACGACGCGGGCGATGTCGGCGACGGCGTCCGGAACGGTCGTGACGCGCTCGACGCTGACGCCGCGGTCGGTGAGCTTCTCAGCCAACCACGCGGCGTTCGTGTTCACCGTGTCTCCGGAGAGGAGCTCGTCGCCGACGGTGACGATTGCGACTCGCATAGGGTGGGATAGCCGCGAAACGGACAAAAGCGCAGCGCATTTCGGCGCGACAGGGGAAGCGGAGCGAAGAGCGCAGTAGAGGGCTCAGCGCATCCCCGGCGGTGGCCCGTCGTCGTCGTCTTCGACCTCGACGTCGATGCCCATCTCGTGACGCTGCCGACGCAGCCGGTCGATCTGCCGCCGGTAGTACAGGAGCCCGCCGACGCCGACGAGGACGACGAGCGCGGCGATCCCGCCGAAGATGTAGAGGTCGCGCTGGAGGTAGAACTGCACCGAGATGCTGTCGGTCGTCACGGGCTCCGCCCAGACGATGTGGACGCGGCTCTGTTCGTCGATCGTCGCCTCGTAGTTCCGCGGCGACACCTGCCCGAAGACCGGGAAGTCGATCCGACGATCCGGCGGCAGGACGACCTCGTAGGTGCCGTCGACGTACGTCGGCAGCGTGAAGCGCTTCGGCGTCCCCCCGCTCGTAAAGGCCAGCGACCCGCCGCTGGCCGGTGCGTCGTCGGGGAGTTCGACGACGGTCTCATCGCGGGTCCGACGGATCTCACCGCCCTCCTCACGGATTTCGGTCCCCGTGAGCACCGTCCCGTCGGGGTAGCGGTATCGGACGGCCTCGACCGAGAGCGGATTCGTCCCGCCGAACCCGTCCTCTCGGTACAGTTCGACCGTCGTACTGTTCGTTTCGAGCACCGTGCGGAACTGTGTGTTCTCTTGGATCGCGATGTGGGCAGTCCGGTTACTCTCCCACTCGTAGGCGGCCGCTGGCTCGCTGTCCAACTGCTCGGGATCGACGGGGCCGGTTCCGATACCGAGACAGCCGCTCGTGACCGCGAGGAGGGCGAGACAACCGGCCGCGAGGAGGAGTCGTCGGTTCATACGTTAGCTTGGCGGGAGTGGTATGACGGGGGAGTGGTTTTCGGGTCCGTCAGGATGTCAGTACGCACTTCAGTTCCGATCGCATATACGAGCCGATGCTGGCGAGCAGTCCCGGTGGATCGGTGCTTTCGGGGCAGACGATGCTCTGTTCGAGCAGTCCGAGCCGCTCGACGGTGATGATGTCGGCGGCGTGTCCGGCGCGGTTGACCGTCGCACGCACCTCGCCGCGGGTCGCGCTGTTGACGTTCACGCGGCCGCTGTGTCCCTCCTCTCGGGTCCAGTCGTACAGCTCGTCTCGGGTCTCGTCGGCGAGCCGCGGCGTCTCGCCCGCGACGAACCGCAACGGCGTGTGTTGGACGACGCCGAAGCGGTCGCGGATCTGCGAGGGGCTCCCGGTTCCGAGGCCGAGTTCGTCGGCCGGAATCCGAACGTAATTGTCGTACCCCACGTCGAGAACCCAGCCGTCGTCGTCCCACGAGTCGAGGGTGCCGACGTACGTCTCACCGTCCTCGTGGTCGGCCGTGACCTCTCCCCACGACTCTGCGAGGAGGTTTCCGGCGATGGTCGCGTCTTCTCCGTCGAGGTCGACGTCGACGAAGTCGTCCTCGCGGACGTCGATCGTCCACTCGACGTCGAGGTCGCCGATCTCGTTGCGGACGAGCGAGTCGAAGCTGTCGAGGGCGCGCTCGCGGGCGTCGCCGTCGACGTAGCACTTGGTTGCGAGAACGACCATCAGTCGTCTCGGCCCACGTCGACGTTGAGTTCGTCGCGAAGCTCTTCGATCCGCAGCTCCATCGATTCGACCATGTCGTCGTTCTCCATCGGCTCCAAAGGCGCGCCGGTCTCAGGGCACTGGAAGCCCTGTTCCATCGCCTCGGAGAACTCGAAACGGATACCCGCGGGCTCGGAGAGGTAGAACTCGTGGTTCCGTTCGTACTCGAGTCGCTCCTCCAGCGCGTCGAGCAGCCGAAGCATCTCCTCTTGGAGGTTCTCCGGGATGTTCTCGTAGTGGAACGTCCAGAGGTAGGTGAGCCATCCCGAATCCTCGTCGCGAACCCGGCGGTACTCGGCCAAGTCGTTCTCATAGAGGATAAAGAGCGCCCGCCGGACGTCGTTGAGCTCCAGACCCAGCTCCTCGGCGAGTTCCTCGTCGGTCACCTCGCCGTCCGGAGGGGCCGCCGCCACCGGCATCCCCGTCGGTCCGACGAGCTCGTGGAGGTACTTCTGGATGACAGGGTCGTTCAGCAGCTCCTCAAAAGCCATTATCAACTGTTGCGCCGCTCAGTCGTTTTAAAGTTGCGGATGAAGGGGCGGACTGGATGAGTTCCGACTAACCGGTATAAATTTATCATATGGAAGACATTGTATCGGACCGTGTCCACAGAGAGAGTATCCGTCGAGGAGCTCCGAAGTCGTGTCGAACAGCTGGATATCGACCTGCAGGAAGGAACTACCGCCGGGTATCACCACTATCAGACTGATTTCGCACTCGGTTCGATCGAGATCGCGTACGGAGAGGATCGAGCGGTCTACGACGAGTCGACGTTCCCCGGAGTCGTGTACGCCTCTTCCGATCCCGAAGCGACGGTCCTGACCTCCGGGAACGGAACAATCGGCGTCCTCGACGCTGAAGACGAGGACGCTGCAACAGCGGCGATCGAAGACGCAGTCGAGACGCTCAAAGAACTGTATTTACTCGACGAGGAGCAGCCGATAGAACTGGAGATCCCGGCAACTGAGATGCCGTTCGCGTCGGACCCGCCGGAAGTGAAAACGCTCGGTGGTGCGCCGGACGAGCAGTAATCGGACAGTAGCGTTCGTCAGTTCGCGTCCGGCGATCCGTCGTCGCCGTCGACGGGGCGGGACGTCGTCCCGCCGTTTACGACGCGCTTCCCCCGCGCCTGCGGGATGACCCGCCGATCGGCGTCCTCCCACTCTCGTTCGAGTTCTCGACCCTCGAACAGGTGATCGAGAAAGACCGCGAGTCCCGCAACCTCCGAGTGTGGCTGGTTCGTGACGCCGACGTTCCAGTCGGCTTCCTCGTACACCTCGAACGGGACCTTCTCGCCGCCGACGACGACGAGCAGCGGCTGCTCGCGGTGCGCCTCGCGGACGTCGCTCTCGACGTCCTGAACCCGCTCGCCGTACATCGTGAGGTGGACGACAGCCCCGGACCAGTCCCGGATCGTCGCGTCCAATTCGTCGCTCAGTTCGACCGCGAAGGGGCCGCCGAATCGACCGGTGATGTCCTCGACGGTTTCCAGCGACTGGCCGGCGTTGTCGGGGAAGATCACCCGATCCGCGCCGAGCGCACGCGCCGTGAGACCGACGTGCGTCGTCATCCGGTCGTCCCGACCGGGGCGGTGGCCGTAGCGGAGGACAGCCACCTCTCGCTTCTCGTGCATACTCCCCTGCAAGCCCGGCGGGCGCTAAGGCGCTTCGCTTCGGTGGTGATCGCGGTGCGTTGCGGTCGCGGGGAGCCAACGAAGCTACCACAAAGGAGAACGCACTTACCCCCGCCGAGTGCATCGTCGGTATGCACCTCTCCGACAAGCGGATCGTCGTCACCGGCGGTGCGGGTCTCGTCGGCTCGCACCTCGCGCGTCGACTCCGCGAGGACAACGACGTCGTCGTCGCCGACGACCTCTCGAAGGGAACGCGCGAGCGCGTCCCCGACGATGTCGAGTTTTGCAAGGCGGATATGACCGACGCCGACGACGTCGCCGAAGCCATCACCGCCGACGTCGACCTCGTCTTCCATCTGGCCGCCTACACCGACACCAACTACGCCGCGCCCCGGAAGCTGTTCGAGGAGAACACCGAGATGACGTACAACGTCCTCGAACGGATGGACGAGGTCGGCGTCTCGCATATCGCCTTCACCTCCTCCTCGACGGTGTACGGCGAAGCGCCGCGGCCGACGCCCGAAGATTACGCCCCGCTGGAACCGATCAGCGTCTACGGCGCGTCGAAACTCGCCGACGAGGGGCTGCTCTCGACGTACGCGCACTCGAAGGAGTTCACCGTCTGGTGCTTCCGCTTCGCCAACATCGTCGGCCCGAACCAACGCGGCAACGTCGTCCCCGACTTCATCGAGAAACTGCTCGACGACCCCGACACCTTAGAAATCCTCGGCGACGGTCGCCAAGAGAAGTCCTATCTGCACGTCACCGAGTGCGTCGACGCCATCTGTCACGTCGTCGAACACGCCGACCGCGCGATGAACACCTACAATCTCGGCACGCGAACGACCACCTCAGTCACCCGAATCGCGGACGTCGTCGCCGACGTGATGGATCTCGACCCCGACTACGAGTACACCGGCGGCGACCGCGGCTGGGAGGGCGACGTCCCGCGGATGCGCCTCTCCGTCGAGAAGCTCGCCGGACTCGGTTGGGAGGCCGACTCCTCCAGCGACGACGCCGTCCGACGCGCCGCCGAGGAACTCCACGCGGAACTGCGGGCGGAGTACGAGTCCACGGATCCCTGACCGATCTGCGGGCGCTGACTCACCACCCCAGAACGGCACCGCTTTTACCGCGGATCGACAACTCCCTTCCGTGCAGTTCGTCGGCTACGACACGGGCGGCCCGGGACTCTACGTGAGCGACGCGTCCGCCGGTGTCGACGCTGTCGACGCGACAGCCGACAGCCCGGATTCCCAGACGCTCGGCGACGTGGAGTTCGTCGCACTCGACTCAGGAACCGAACTCGCCTACACCCTCGGCGAACGTCACTGCGCGGGGACGATCACCGAGGAGGGACACATCGCCTGCGCGGAGCCCAGTGCGCCGTACTGCCCGCAGCACCGCTCGACGTGGGTCTGCGCGAAGTGCACCGGCACGTGTCTCAAAGACGAGATGGACTGCGTCGAACCCCACGCGATCTACCTCGCGGCGTTCGCGCCCAACGTGTTCAAAGTGGGCGTCACGAAGGCGTGGCGACTGGAGACGCGGCTCCGCGAGCAGGGTGCTGATCGGGGCGCGCTCCTGCAAACGGTCCCCGACGGCCGCATCGCCCGCGAGCGCGAGGCCGAAATCGCCGCGGAGATTCCCGATCGGATCCGCGTCCCGACGAAGCTGGCGGGGCTCCATCGCGACGTCGACGACGACGCGTGGGGGAATCTCCTCGACTGCTTCGAGGTCGATAACGCCGACCGCTTCGACTTCGAGTACGGCCTCGACCTGCTGGATCGCCCCGTCGCGGAGACGATCGCGACCGGGACGGTCCGAGGCGTCCAAGGCCGCCTGCTCGTTCTCGATCACGCCGGGAGCACCTACGCCGTCGATCTGCGCGACCTCGTCGGCTACGAGACGACCCCCGAGGCGACGACTCGGGACCTGCAGGCGAGCCTCGGCGCGTGGGGCTGAGGCCCGCGATCGGTTCGCCTCACTGGTTATACCCGTGTAATTCGAGCAAATTCGGCTAAATCCGGCGTCAGGAACTGTCGCATAAATGAGGTTGTGGTACTTGGGTCAGCGTGCAATGAATCGAAACGCAATCGCGAGCGTGCTCGTCGCGGCGTTGATCCTCCTTGCCGGTTGTTCCGGTGGGATGGGCGGATCGCCCTCCACTGCGATGGACGGAGCGCCCGCGGGCGAAGAGTCGACTGCCGGTACCGCGGACGGGTCGACCGGGACGGTGAACCTCTACATCAGCGACGAACAGAACGCGATCGGTGACTTCGAACACCTCAACGTCACTATCTCCAAGGTGGGGCTGAAGCCAGCCGGTGACGTCGACGACAGTGACGACTCCGACGATGTCGACGAGACGAACGAGACCGCCGATGCGGACGAAGGCAGCGAAACCGCCGACGATTCGGCGGACGCAGACGACACGGATGGTGCAGACGATGAAGACGACGACGCCGGAGACGACGAGTGGGTCGAGTACGAGGTCGACAACCGCACGGTCGATCTGACGCGCCTGCAGGGCGCGAACGCCACGCGGCTCTCGACGCTCGACGTCCCGAACGGCACCTACGAGAAGGTGTTCGTCTACGTCTCGGAGGTCGACGGGACGCTGAAGGACGGCAGCGACCAGCGCGTCAAGCTGCCGAGCGGCAAACTCCAGTTGAACTCCGAGTTCACGGTCGGTAACGGCGAGTCCGTCGACTTCGTCTTCGACATTACCGCGATAAAGGCCGGTCAAAGCGGGAAGTACATCCTCAAACCGGTCATCTCCGAGTCCGGCACCGACGTCGAAATCGAACGCGTCGACGACGAAGATGACGACGACCGCGGAGACGACGAAGACGAGCGCGAGGAGTCGACGTTGAACGCGACGTTCCTCGACGACATCGCCCCCGGCGAGAACGCAACGCTGCGCGTGACGAAAAACGGATCTGCAGTCGAGAACGCGACCGTCGAAGTCGAAGGCGGTCCCAGCGGGACCACCGACGCGAACGGCGAGTACGTCGTCTCGGTCCCCGACGACGCCGAGGAACTCGAAGTGACGGTCACCTACGAGGACGTCGAGACCGAGTTGGAGTTCGAGTTCGACGAGGATGAGGACGACGCGGACGACGAGACCGACGACCAAGCCGGACAGGGACAGTCCGACCAGTCAGCCGCGAACGCCTAACGAGAGCGCGTTCCGCTGCCTCCCGATCGGGTTTCACTCTTCTTCGTTCCATCGACGCGAGGCGCGTCTGCGCTGGTACGCCGCCGAGTCGAACGTCGTCGCTGGCGACGTTACCGAGCCGATCTAGCGGCATCGCTGGCGACGTGAATACGGTATGAATGGCGGACAGCGAGATTGCCCGGCGTTCCGGCACGGGGAGTCCCAGTCGCCTCCTCCACCCCGCGATCCTCCGAGCGACGAACGTTCGCAGGTCCGCTGCTCGCTTCCGCGCCTGGCGGGGTGCCGGCGACGAATCACCTCGAGCCGACCCTGCGGCCGGTGTCGGTGAACCGCCGTCCCCGAAGGACGAGGTTTCGACGTTGGCTTCCGGGGCCCGCGTCGGTCTGACCGGACGCCCCCGGGTTCGGTCCCCGCTAAAGGCCAAAGATGCGGGTGGAGAGCAGGGCCTAGCTGCCCGACCTAGTCCGGCTTGAGGTAATCCGGGACCACATAAGGGGCTTTCGACTCAGTGACCTCGTGATCGGGGGACGCCGTGCGGGTCGCGATCTGGACCACCGCTGGGTGGTCGTCGCGCTCACGGCACGCGATCAGTCGCTCATTGCGTGCGACGAATCGCTCAATTCAGCACTGCACGCGCGTACGCGCCGGTCGCGACGGCGACGGCGACAGCGCCCCCGACGACGACCCAGCGGTGATTCTCGATCCACGCGTACTCCGCGGGGAAGCTGAAGAGCAGCGTCGAGTCTATCGAGAGGGCCCACAGCAGCGAGAAGAGAAGTATCGCGACTCCTGCAACGAGCGCGACGCCGGAGAGCGTGACCGGATCAGAGCGCTCCTGTGCGCCCGCGAGCAGAACGATGACGGTGAACAGCGCGAGCACCCCGACGATCGAGACGCCGAACGGCCCGGACGCGTAGTACGCCGCCACGCCCGACCCCGGCGCGGAGATAACCAGCGCGGGGGCGAACACCGCCGCCGCGAGGAGGAGACACGCCACCGCCCCGAGCTTCGGGGCGACCGAATCGAGATCCACGTCCATAGCGGGGTTTCCACACGGTGGGAGTGTAATAGTGTCTATACGCGCTTCGAGGGACGGCAGGGTATCGCCGGTGTCCAATGTCGGTCGCGCCCGCGTTCTCCGAAAGGGAAACCGGTAAGATACCGCCCCCACGTCTGAGAATATGGAGCGCGTAGCGATCATCGGCGCGTCGATGACCCAGTTCGGGCAGCGCGAGGAGTGGATCTGTGAGCTGCTCGCGGAGGCCGGACAGGCCTGCCTCGAAGACGCTGGCGTCGCACCCGACGCGATCGAACACCTGTACGTCTCGAATATGGCCAGCGGGGAGTTCGAGGGCCAGACCGGAGTCCCGAACGCCCTCGCCCACGACCTCTCGGCGGTCCCGGCCTACACGGCCCGGATCGATCAGACCTCCTCCTCCGGCGGCGCGGGCGTCTACGCCGCGTGGCAGTCGGTCGCCTCCGGGGCCTCCGAGATGACGCTTCTCGTCGGCGGCGAGAAGATGACGCACCGATCGACCGCGGAGTCGACTGACATCATCGCATCGCTGACCCACCCGGTCGAGTACAAACACGGTGTGACGCTTCCCTCCTTCGCGGGACTCACCGCGCGCGCCTATCTCGAAACGTACGACGCCCCCCGCGAATCGCTCGGGAAAGTCGCGGTCAAGAACCACAGAAACGGCGTCGACAACCCCCACGCGCAGTTCCGAAAGGAGGTCGACCTCGACACGGTGCTCGACTCACCGATCGTCGCCGATCCCCTCCGACTGTACGACTTCTGCCCGATAACCGACGGGTCGGCGGCGCTCATATTCTGCCCGGAGTCCGTCGCCCGCGAGTATGCCGAGGAGTACGCGGTCGTCTCGGGCATCGGCGGCGCGACAGACACCCACGTCGTCCACGAGCGCGCGGACCCGACGACGATGGGCGGCGTCGTCAACTCCTCGGAGCGGGCCTACGAGATGGCCGATATCGAGCCCGAAGACGTCGACGTCGCGGAGCTCCACGACATGTTCACTATCCTCGAATTCCTCCAGTCGGAGGACCTCGGATTCTTCGAGAAAGGCGAGGGCTGGAAAGCGGTCGAGGACGGCGTCACCGACCGCGACGGCGACTTGCCGATCAACACGTCCGGCGGGCTCAAATCGAAGGGCCACCCGCTCGGGGCCTCCGGCGTGGCACAGGTGTACGAGATCTACAAACAGGTCGTCGGCGAGGCCGGACCGCGACAGGTCGACGCCGAGACGGGACTCGCCTGCAACGTCGGCGGGTTCGGGAACTGCGTGACGACCGCGATTTTGGAGGGCCAACGATGAGCGACGACACTCACTCTGATACCAACGCAAACCAGCACGTGATGGAGGCGCACCGCTACCCCGACGGCAGCATCACCTACCCGGGCCACCCGCTCGGTCCGGGCGGCAAGGAGCCGACGGGCACCGTCGACCTCAGCGAGTACGTCGCCGAGGTGATCACGTGGACGACGTCGACGGCGACGCCGCCGGGCGTTCGCCAACCCAACACCCTCGCGATCGTCGAGTTCGACGTCGACGGCGAGCCGGTCCGTGCGATCGGACAGGTGACAACCGACGAGGTCGAGATCGGCGACGAGGTCCGGCCGGTCTACTGCGAGGAGCTTCGCGAGCCGGGCGCGGGTATCCGCGAGCCCGCGAGCCAAGAGTGGGACGGCTTCCGGTTCGAGCCGGCCGAGTAGCGCTTCGGTCTCCCGGTTCTGCCCACCACCCACGTTTTTCCCGCCGTCGCGCGTCGGTGCCGGTATGAGCCTTGAGCACCGACGACTCGGGTCGACCGGCACGAAGGTATCGGAACTCTGCTTCGGCACGTGGCGCTTCGGGCGCGAGACCGAGGGCGTCGTCGAGACGAAAAAAGAGGAGGCGCACGAACTGCTCGACGCGTACGTCGAGCGCGGCGGCAACTTCATCGATACCGCCAACGTCTACGGCACCCCCAGCGGGCGCAGCGAGTCGTGGATCGGCGACTGGCTCGCCGATCGGGACCGCTCGGAGGTCGTCCTCGCCTCGAAAGTCTACTTCGGCTTCGACCCCGACAACCCGAACGGGTCGGGGCTGTCACGGACGCACATCCGCAACCAGATCGAGGGGACGCTCGACCGACTCGGCACCGACTACCTCGATCTGTACTACATCCACCGCTGGGACGAGGAGACGCCGATCGAGGAGACGCTCTCGACGCTGAACCGGCTCGTCGAAGAGGGGAAAGTGAACTACCTCGGCGCGTCGACGATGGCCGCGTGGCAGCTCACGAAGGCGCTCTGGAAGTCCGAAGTCAACGGCTGGGAGCGCTTCGAGGTCACCCAACCGCTGTTTCACGCGGGCTACTACGAGGACGTGAAGGAGTACCTCGACGTCTGCGGCGATCAGGAACTCGCGGTCTGTCCGTACTCGCCGCTGGCCGGCGGCTTTCTCACGGGCAAGTACGAGCGCGCCGATCCCGACGACCCGACGAAGGTGGTCGCGCCGGACGGCTCGCGCGGGTCGATGGACGAGCAGTTCAGCGACTACTACCTCTCCGCTCGCGGCTGGGAGGTCCTCGACGCCGTCAGAGGGGTCGCCGACGAGGTCGATGCCTCGCCCGCGCAGGTCGCGCTCCGCTGGCTGATGGACTACCCGGACGCGACGGTCGTTCCGATCGTCGGCGCGCGGACGGTCGACCAGCTCGACGAGAACCTCGGCGCGGCCGACGTCGATCTGAGCGACGAGCAGTGGAATCGCATCTTCGACGCTCGCTACGATGACGACGGCCGTCGGTGGGGACACCGCGACTGACCGTCCCGCGAGACCACCGTGACTGTCATCGGGGGAGGCCACCGCAACTAACCGTCCGGTGAGGAGATCGCGGCGGGCGATCCGCTCTCAAATCGCCTCGCGAACGCGCCGGGTAATCTCGTCGACGTCGTAGTCGTCTTCGGATTTGTCCCAGAGCACGTCGCCGTCGACGGCGACCGTCAGCACGCCGTGGTCGCCGGTCACCAGCGCGACGCGGTCCAGTCGGTCCCCGAACTGTTCGAGCAGCGCGTGTTGGATCGCCTCGGCGCGGTCGAGGAAGCCGCAGGGCACGCAGTATTCGATCTCGACTGTCGTCATACGTGTCTCTCGGCTCCGCGTGGAATTAAACGCGTTGCGCTCGGCTGGGACCACCCGAACGCTTTCGTCCGCATCGAGCGAACTGACGGGTATGGCCCACGACATCGAGCGCTATCTCAACGTTCGGAGCGCCTACGGTGCCTCGTTCGGCGTGAACGACGAACTCGCCTTTCTGATGGACACCACGGGCGTCCCGCAGGTCTGGACGCTCGCAGAACCCGGTGGCTGGCCCGAGCAGCGCACCTTCTCCGAGGAGCGCGTGACGTTCGTGTCGTGGTCGCCAGAACGCGAGGAGTTCGCCTTCGGGATGGACCGCGGCGGCAACGAGCGCCAACAGCTGTTCCGGTACGACCCGCCGACCGGCGAGATCACCGACTGGACCGAAGCGCCGGACGCGAAGCACCGCTGGGGCGGCTGGAGCCACGACGGCGAGCGGATCGGGTTCACCGCCAACCGTCGCGACGAGTCCGTCTTCGACGTCTACGTACAGCGCCGTGAGGCGACCGGCACCGACGCCGAACTCGTCGCCGAGGGCGACGGCTGGCTGACCCTCGGCGGCTGGTCGCCCGATGACTCGCGGCTACTCCTCACCGAGGCGTACTCGAACTTCGATCAGGACGTTTCGGTCCTCGACGTCGAGACCGGCGAGACGACCGAGCTGACCCCACACGAGGGGACGACCCGCTTTCAGAGCGCGACGTGGGGGCCGGACGGCGAGCACGTGTATCTCGTCTCCGACCGCGAGAGCGACACGCTCGATCTCTGGTCGGTCGACGCCGACAGCGGCGCGTTCTCGCTCGTCGCCGAGGACCCCGACTGGGAGATCGACGGCGTCGCGGTCGACGACGAGACCGGTCGGATCGTCTACTCGACGAACGTCGACGGCTACACCGAACTGACCGTCGGCGAGTTGGCGGAGCCGACGGCGGTCGAGGAGACGGGAGCGCCGAAAATACCGCGGGGCGTCGCGGGCGGCGTCGCCTTCGACGACGCGGGCGAGCGCTTCGCCGTGACGGTGACGCGGCGCAGCGACCCCGCGAACGTCTACGTTATCGACGACACGGGCGAGCCGACGCGTTGGACGCGCGCGGCGACCGCGGGAATCCCCCGCGATTCGTTCGTCGACCCCGAACTCGTCCACTACCCGACGTTCGACGGCCGAGAGATCCCGGCGTTCTTCTCGCTGCCGGAGACCGACACCGGCCACGGGGAGACGCCCGTGATCGTCGACATCCACGGGGGGCCGGAGTCGCAGCGGCGGCCCTCGTTCAGCGCGGTCACGCAGTACTTCCTCGCGAACGGTTACGCCGTCTTCGAGCCGAACGTCCGCGGCTCGGCGGGCTACGGGAAGGCGTACGGCCACCTCGACGACGTCGAGAAGCGGATGGACTCGGTGGCGGACGTCGAGGCCGCCGTCGAGTGGCTACACGACCACCCGGCGGTCGATCCCGATCGAATCGTCGCGATGGGCGGCTCCTACGGCGGTTTTATGGTCCTCGCGGCGATGACCGAATACCCCGACCTGTGGGCCGCGGGGATCGACATCGTCGGCATCGCGAACTTCGTGACGTTCCTCGAGAACACCGGCGAGTGGCGTCGGTCGCTCCGCGAGGCCGAATACGGATCGTTGGAGGACGACAGGGAGTTCCTCGAATCGATCTCGCCGCTCAACACCATCGAGGCGATCCGCGCGCCGCTTTTCGTCCTGCACGGCGAGAACGACCCCCGAGTCCCCGTCTCCGAGGCGCACCAGCTCGTCGAAGCCGCAAAACAGCACGTACCCGTCCGAGAGCGCATTTTCGACGACGAGGGCCACGGCTTCACGAAGCTCGAAAACCGGATCCACGCCTACGAGGAAATCGTCGAGTTCCTCTCCGAGCACGTCGAGTGACAGGAACAACAAATATGTTATACAACCGAGTTGTCGCGGGTGTCAGTAACACCCTGAAAATAGGGTTTTTACGTCCTATGGCGACTACAGCGAGAAAACCGAGGTGAATAAATCAGTCAACCGAACGTCTTAATGTGTTGACGTGCGAGTAAGTGAACTATGACGGGAGATCCTGTCGGAGGGCGCGTTCTCGTCGTTATGCCGCCGAATTCGGACCATCCGGACGAGGCGACGAACTACGATGCTGCCGACGGCGGGAGTGAAGACGGGGAGGTTTCCGACGCTACGACACACCGGCAGGGAGAGTTCATTCGCGGCAGCCGCCAACGCGCGCCTTCCGACAGGAACGCAGAACCGACGGGACGCGACGAGAACCGGGAATACGAACGCGAGGGCAGACCGAAGCGGAACGGTGCGGAGGGCTCGACATCGGGTGAACAACCCTCCGCCGACGATTGGGATCCGGCACACGTCGTCGCCGAACTGAAGCGGCGGCTCTCCGCGGACGTGATCGTCCGGTGTCCGGACACCACCATCGAATACGTCGAAGAGCTCGGGCCGACGCTCGATTGCGTCGTGGTGCTCCACGAAAACCGACCGCTGATCGACACGCTCATCAGCGAGTGCACGGTTCCGGTTATCGTCTTCGAACCGCCGGTCATCGGTCGTATCGACGAAATCGTCGACGGGGAAGATCCGGTCGAGGAACTCCTCGAAGTCGTACAGACCGAGATCCGCAACGACCACGTCCAGAACGACCTGCAGGAGTCCAACGCGCGGTTGACCGCCCTGAGCCACTACGCGGAAGACATCACTGCCTGTGAGACTGTCGACGCGGTCGTCGAACGGACGGTGGAAGCGACGATCGACGCCCTCGCGTTCGATTACTGCGTCGTGCTCCTCATCGACGGGTCGTTGCTCGTTCCACGGGCGTCGACGCTGCCGGATCCGCCGGCGAGCCCCTGTGAGGTCTCCGAGGGGATCGCCGGTCGGACGCTCGCGCGGGGGAAATCGGAGATCGTCCCCGATATGCAGACCGATCCGGACGCGATCCCCGAGCACGACGAGCTGCACGCGGTGCTGAGCGTGCCGATCACCGAACGCGGGGTGATCCAAGTCGTCTCCGAAGAGCGCGATGCGTTCGACGACCGGGACCGCGAGTTCGTCGAGATCCTCGCGGGCTACACGCGAGAGGCGCTCGAACGGATCGAACGGGAGGTGACGCTCCGAAAAGAGCGCGATCGGTTGCACGCCTTCTTCGGCGACCTCCCCACACCGGCCGTGTACGTCGAACGTCGGGACGGAGAGACACTCGTCGAAGAGGCGAACCGGGCCTACTCGAACCAGATCAGAGAGATAACGCCCGGAAAGCCGCTCGCTGAAATCGTACAGAATGACGCCGAACTCGAACACTACGAACGCGCGTTCGAGACGGGGACGGTGACGAACGGGAGCGTCGAGCGTGAACGCGCGGACGACGAGACACAACGGTTCGCGCTCACCGTCGTCCCCGTCTCACCGCCGACCGCCAGCGAGTGCGCCTACGGGCTCTACATCGACGAACGAACCACCAAAACCCTCGAATCGTTCCAGTAAATACGAGGCGGAGGAGTCCGCAGATGGTCGGGTGACCTCGGATCGACCTCGAAGCGCTGCAGAGGATCCCCCACCACGGCGGCGGTAGAACCAAACGGGACGCGGTCGAATCTCGTGATATGAGCGCTGACGCCGAACAGGGTTGGCGGAACCGACCGATCCGGTGTCTTATCGCAAAGGTGGGACTCGACGGTCACGATCGAGGCGCACACGTCATCTCACGCGCGTTCCGGGATGCAGGATTCGAGGTCGTCTACTCCGGGCTACATCGCGCTCCGGAGGAGGTGGTGCAGGCGGCCGTACAGGAGGACGTCGACGTCCTCGGGCTCTCGATTCTCTCCGGCGCGCACAACACCCTCGTTCCGGCGGTCATCGAGGGGCTGAAGTCCTACGACGCCTTCGAGGACACACTCATCATCGTCGGGGGAATCATCCCGGAAGAGGACCGAGAGCGCCTCCACGAGATGGGCGTCGACGCGGTCTTCGGGCCCGGGACCCCGATGGAGGAGACGATCGAGTTCGTTCGAGAGAACGTACCGCGCCGCGAGAGATGACCGGCGGCGACTCCACTGACCCCGACCGAGGTTCCGATGGCTCCGACCGGGACTCCGCTGACCCCAACTGCGACGTCGGGTCGGACGTGGCCGCCCGGAACGAACGGCTCGTCGACTCGCTGCTCGCTGGCGAGCACCGCGCGCTCGCCAGAGCGATCACGCGCATCGAGAACCGCGAACCCGGCTACCGCGACCTCGTCTCTCGCCTGTACCGACACGCCGGGACGGCGACCGTCGTCGGCGTCACCGGAAGCCCCGGTGCCGGAAAGTCGACGCTCGTTGACAAACTGGCCGCTGCATACCGCGACCGCGGCGACACCGTCGGCGTCATCGCCGTCGACCCCTCGTCGCCGTACTCCGGCGGGGCGGTCCTCGGTGACCGCATTCGAATGGGATCGACCGTCGGCGACATGGACGTGTTCGTCCGCTCGATGAGCACGCGGGGACAACTCGGCGGCTTATCGACGGCGACGACGGACGCGATCACGGCGCTGGACGCGTTCGGCAAGGACGTCGTCGTCGTCGAGACGGTCGGCGCGGGGCAAAGCGAGGTCGACGTCGTCCGCACCGCCGACACCGTCGCGGTCCTCGTCCAACCCGGCAGCGGCGACGACGTCCAGATGCTGAAGGCCGGGATCCTCGAAATCGGCGACGTGTTCGTCGTCAACAAAGCCGACGTCGACGGCGTCGAACGGACCGTCGCGGAACTGCGAGAGATGATCCGACGACGCGAGGTGGACGGCAAGCGAACGGGGGAAAAGCGAACGACCGAGGAGCGGACAGACGGGGAGCAGACGGGCGAGGAGCGGACAGACGGCAAGCGAACGGGCGAGGAGCGAACGGGGGAAAAGCGAACGGACGGGGAGCGAACGGGCGGCGGGCGATCCACCGACGACGGCCCGTGGCAGCCGCCGATCGTCGAGACGGTCGCAACGAGCGGAGCGGGTCTCGAAGACCTACTCGACGCGCTCGACGGGCACGCGTCCTACCTGCGTCGGACGGGCGCGGGCGACCGCAAAGCGATCGACCGCATCGCAGCGGAGATCAGGCAGTTGGTCCGCAGCGACGCGAACGAACTGCTGGCTGCCGAAATAGATCGCCGCGGCGGGGTCGAGGCACTGGCGCGCCGCGTCCGCGACCGCGAGACCGATCCCTACACCGTCGCCGACGAGGTCGTCGACCCGCTTCGGGAGTGTCTCGCATCGATACGCGAGGGATCGACAGACGGGTCGTCCGAGTCGTCGTGACGGCCGGTCTCTTCGACCGCGAGCCGATGACGCCAGCAGGCTGAAACCGACCGCGCCCGTACATCGGGTATGCGCCTTCGCTCTCTCGCCGCCGGTGTCGCGCTCGGTGCCGGAGCCACCGCACTGGCGAACGCCGCCTTACGACGGCGAACGCCCGCGTTGGAACCGGCGCTCGACGGCACTCACCGGACGTTCTCGTGGAACGGAATCGACGTGCGATACACCGAAGCCGGAGACCCGTCGGACCCGGATCTCCTGCTCCTCCACGGGATCAACGCCGCCGCGTCCAGCGGCGAGTTCCGCGCCGTCTTCGCCGAACTCGCCGAGGACTACCACGTGATCGCCCCCGATCTCCCCGGGTTCGGCACCTCGGATCGGCCGGCGCTTCGGTACTCCGCGACCCTGTACGAGGAGTTCGTCCGCGACTTCGTCGCCGAGTTCGATCGCCCCGCGGTCGTCGCCTCGTCGCTGACCGGCGCGTACCTCGCAGCCGCCCACCTCGACCTCTCGTCGGTGGTGCTCGTCTGTCCGACCGAACGCGGGGGCCCCGACCGCAACCACCTCGCCAGAGAGCTGCTTCGGTCCCCGCTGGTGGGCGAGGCCCTCTTCAATCTGCTCGCGTCGAAACCGTCGATCCGGTATTTCAACGCCGACCACGGCTACTACGACGCCGATCTGGTGAGCGAGTCGTGGATCGACTACGAGTGGCGGACCGCCCACCAGCCGAACGCGCGCTACGCCCCGGCGTCGTTCGTCAGCGGCTTTCTGAACAGCGACGTCGACCTCGAAGCGGCGCTCTCGTCGATCGATGCGACGGTAACGCTCGTCTGGGGCCGCGAGGCCGATATCACGCCGCTGCAGCGTGGGCGAACGCTGGCCGACGCCGCGGACTGCCGCCTCGTCGTGATCGACGACGCGAAACTGCTCCCGCACGTCGAGTTCCCGGAAGCGTTCGTCGACGTCGTCCGCGACGCCATCGAGCGGTAACGACTCGGCCACGTCGCCCGCGACGCCATTCGACGGTGACGTCTCGAAGTTTGCGCCGAACCGCTGGGTCTTTTTCCTCCACCGGTGTACCGTGGCGTATGCACGCAGTCGAGTCCGAGGAGCCGAAGCGGTGCCGGAGCGGTGAGACGTCGTGAGCCTGCGCTGTCTCACCGTACGCGGTCACGACTTGACTGCTGACGGGACCGCACTCGCCGGGAGGCCGAACGGCGAGGCGGTCACGCCACACGAAGCCGTCGCAGCCGCGCTCGACGGGCGTGCGGGCCTCACCAGCGACTCCGTCGCCGCGCCCGACATCGACGCCGACTGTGACCATATCGACGTCGGCTTCGGTGACATCGACGCCGTCTTCGCCGTCGGCGGGGACGCGCTCGGTGCGCTCTCGGGAGTCGAACTCGACTGTCCGGTCGTCCCCGTCAGCGCCGGCGTCCGTCGCTACGATAACGGCCCCGAGGACCTGCCCGCGATCGCCGAGGCGCTGCTCGCGGGTGAATTCGAGACCGCCCCGCACCCGGTGCTCGGCGTCGCTGTCGACGGCGAGCGAGTGAGAACCGCCGTCGCCGACGTGGCGCTGATGACGTCGGCTCCGGCCAAAATCTCCGAGTACGCGATCGAGACGGCGGACGGCTGGAACGAGACCGTCCGCTCGGACGGGGTCGTCGTGGCCACGCCGCTGGGAAGCACCGGGTACGCCCGCGCCGGCGGCGGACCGACACTCGCACCCGAAACGGGACTCGTGACGGTGCCGGTGTCGCCCTACGCGATGAACCCCGACGTGTGGGTCCTACGAGCACCGATTACGCTCTCCGTCGAACGCGACGAGGCGGACGTGTCGCTGCACCTCGACGACGACATCGTTCGATCGGTCCCGGCGAACGTTCCCGTCGACGTCACCGTCGATCGGACGCTATCGCTCCTCAGCGTCCGACCGTAGCGAGCCGTCGATCGTAGCGGGCCGCCGATCGCCGTTCAGACGATCGCGTTCCAGAGCGGTTCGATGAGGTAAAAGAAGCCCTGGTAGCCCGCGTACAGCAGCGCGAAGACCGACGCGCCGATCGCCGCGGTCGGCCGTTCGAGCGCCTTCGACTTCGAGCGCGCCTCGACGAGACGGGACTCGTACTCGAAGAAGTCCGAGATGAACACCGACAGTGCGAGGATCGACATCACCATCCCCCCGTGCGGCTCGACGATCAGGAAGACGAAAGAAGCGAGCACGAGCGCCACGTTCGTCGCCGTGTGCGGCAGCCAGCGGTCGAGGGATCCGTCGTCGTCGTCCGAATCCGCCTGCGTGAGGTGCCGACGGTGCTGCAGGAATCTCGTGAGAATGTTGAGGACGACGAGACCGAAGACGACGAACGGGATGACGGGCCCGAGTGCGTCCAACGCATCGAGTGGGACGAGGAACTGTAGCGGTTGCATACCCGACGTTGGGTACAGGACTCATTAGAGTTTTTCCAATCCGGCGCGAGAGAAGACGCGAGCGTCAGGTGTGGAGGAGGGACGACCGACCGCAGACCGACAACGGGCGTTCAGCGGGAATTCAACGACGAACGGCCGCGTCGCTACTGTGCGCGCTCTTCGAGCGCTTCTCGAGTCTGTCGGATCGCCGGGATGACGACCCAAAACGTCAGCGCGCCGATGATGGTGAACCAGAAGAAC
Source organism: Halobellus sp. LT62 (assembly GCF_037031285.1). Lineage (NCBI taxonomy): Archaea > Methanobacteriati > Methanobacteriota > Halobacteria > Halobacteriales > Haloferacaceae > Halobellus > Halobellus salinisoli. Next base: position 631,296 of record NZ_JAYEZO010000001.1, on the reverse strand, counting down.
GCGTCCATAAGCACCACGCCAAGCGTGTCGAACATCGTCGCGGAATCGCTGAGCTCCACCGGAGAGACGAGCTGTTGTTCACTCTCGAAACTCGGCGTCCGGTACCAACCCGCCAGTACCATCCACCCGAGACCCGCAGCCGTGAATATTCCCAGCCCTTTGATGAACTCGTCAGCCATTGGTGTTCGAATCTTCGCCGGAGTCCTCTTGAGACTTTCCCATTCCGCGGGCGCGAAAGCGCGTGCCGATCACGTACACCCCGGCCCCGAACGCGATGATCGCCAGCCCGAGAGCCGCGAAGACGGTGCTCAACAGTCCGCCGCCGATCGCGAGGCCGAAGGCCGCGAGCGCGCCGCGGACGATGTTTCCCAAGAAGCTGACGTTCAGCGTGGCGGCGTCGAGGAGCATAAACCCGAACACGACGCTCACGACGGCGATGAGCGTCGAAAACACCGTTACAGTCTTGTAAATACGCATCGGCACGACGACGTCGCGGCCGCGGCGCGCCTCGGGTCCGTCTCCCCCGTCTCGCGGACTGCCCGCTGACTCCTCGGACGTCGTCGACGAATCTCCGTCGCTCATTGTCGGCCCTTTGCACTGCCCGGAAAAGGCCCTTTCCGTGTGTGGTCGTCGGACCGAGGGCCTTCGAGCGTGATACGCAACGAACGTCTGAAGCGGATATCGACAGCGAAAACCGAAGGTGAACGTCGGCAGCGAGTCGCAGAAGCGAAATTGCACCGAACGTCGGTAACGAAACAGCAAACCGCCGAAAAGCGCGCGTACACCCTCAAAGCGCGCCGCCTTATTTCGGCGGACGCAGCCGGTAGTACCGACGGTTGAGGTCGTACATATACCCCTCACGCATCGTCTTCAACACGGCCCACGTGATGAACCCGCCGACGATCGGCAGCAGGAACGTCAGGTCGAACGCGAGGTTGACGTTCATCGGCAGGAGGTTCTTCGCCGAGTAGACGCTGATCGTGAGCGCGAAGATGACGCCGCCGACGCCGATGGCGGCCCAGAGCGGCTGTTCGACGGGTCGTCGCGCGCTTCCCTTGTTGAGGAAGGGAACGACGGCGATGAAGCCGACGACGACGACGTTCGCGAGGACGCCGTACATCCGGTCGGACATCAGCTTCTGCCCGCCGAGAATCGACAGTTCGGGGTTCAGCGGGCCGAGCTTGAGCAGGCCGAACGACCAGTAGAGATACCAGTCGGGCAGGATGATCGCAGGGGTACTCGAGGGGTTCGCCGGATCGCCGATGTGCGGCGGAAGCGTCGCCGACAGGAACAGCAGCATTCCCACAAAGAAACTGGCGATCGCCAAGTTTCGGATGATCTCGTGGGGCCACGTCGGGAACGCGAGCACGTCGCGTTCGACGTAATCGGACTCCTGTCGGAGGTCTTGGTCTTCTCGACGGGCGCGCTCGAAGTACTCGTAGGTGAGCTGTGAGAGGCCCTGTGTCCGTTCCTTGCGCTCGCGCCACGTCGGCGTTTCGTCGTCGGGGGCGACGATACCGCTGCCGTCGGCACGGACGTCGTCGGTGGTGGATTCTTCGTCGGTCATTGTATCAGTGGGGTTCCGCGATGCCCTGCACCCAGACGATCCCGATGTGGATGGCGATGAGCGCCGTCACCACGAACGGGAGCAGGAACACGTGGATGATGTACATACGTTGCAGCGTTGCTTGACTCAACGAGAAGCCGCCGAACAGCAACTGTGCGGCCCACTCGCCGACGAGCGGGACCGAAAGCGCCATCTCGACGCCGATCTGCCCAGCCCAATAGGCGAGTTGGTCCCACGGGAGCAGGTATCCGGTGTACCCGAACACCATCGTCAGGCTGATCAGGACGATGCCGAGCAGCCAGTTCAACTCCCGCGGTTCCTTGTACGCGCCGGTGAAGTACACGCGGAGCATATGCAGGAACACCGCCGCGACCATCACCTGCGCCGACCACCGGTGAATCGACCGCAGCATAAATCCGAACTGCAGGTCCCGCATAATGAACGCGATGGAGTTGTAGGCGGTCGAGGGATCGCCGGTCGTCGCCGGGGAGTAGTAGAACCCGAGAAGCGCGCCGCTGATCGCGGCGACGACGTACGCGAGCGTGGAGAACAGCCCCAGCGTGTACAGCGGGTACCAGTACCAGAACTTGTTGTCGAGGTTGTACTGTTCGGTGTGGCTCTTCGGCATCTGGAGGTTGACCCGGTAATACAGGGTCTCCAGTAGTTCCATGTAGTCGACGATTCGGAGCCGCTTATCGAGCCAGATGAGCGACGTGAGGAAGACTGACTCGACGGGAGTCAGGTCCTTCTCTTTCATCCAGCCCTTGTGGTCGTAGTCGTCTTTCTTTTCGAGACTCATTGTTATCGCTTGTAGTAGGGGTAGATCGCGCGTTTGACGTGGTCCCACGCGCCGTCAGCGAACGGAACTCCGTCGACCTCCTCCTCGCGCACGTAGAGATCCTCCCACTTGCGACGCCGTTTCTTGACGATCACGACGTCCGGCAGGAACTCCTTGCGGTACATCGCGAGGATGAACGCCAGATCGATGAAAATGACGGCGAGCACGGCACCGAGGTACATATTCCCGATGTCTGTCAGTCCCCATCCGGACAGGAGACCGTACGTGAACAGGAACACGAAGACGACCTCGATGATCGTCAGCAGAACGATCGCGATTGCCGCGGCAGTGCTCTCGCGCGCCGGTTCGTACCGGTGGATGTCGCCGTAGGTACTGCCACTCGACGACATTATCAGTTCCTCCCGGTCCCCGTGTGCGGGGACTCACCGTATTTCAGGATGTAGAACGTGAAGATCACCGTCACGAGGATCCCGAGGATCGTCGCCGCGCCGACCCAGTGGGCGTGAATCGGAACGCCGAGGTCGTGCAGTTCCTTCTCGCCGCCACCGCCGCCGGCGTTGGGGTTCTCGACGACTTCGATGGTGGCTTCCATACCGGACACCCGGTGAGGCTCACAGTAGTACTCGTAGGTGCCGAGCGTCTCGAACGTGTACTCGTAAGTGAACCCGGTGTTTTCGAGAGTCTCGTGGCCTTCCCAGTTGGCATCCTCCGGCTGGCTGTCGACGACGATGTTGTGGTTGTCCGACTCCCAGACGAACTCGACGGTCGTTCCGGGAGCGATCTGTAGCGGTTCGTCCGTTCCGGGCGTGAACACGAGCGACGCGTCGGGGCCGACGAGGACCTCTTCGGTCCCGGCTCCGCCGCCGGAGCCGCTTTCGGTCCCCGTTCCCGTCCCAGTTCCGGTTGCCGTGCCGGTGGCTGTTCCGCCCTCGGTCTCGGTCTCCTGGGCGGCACCGAGTCCGGCGGTGGCAGAGGCCGTCGTGGCAGCAGCAGGGACGCTCGCTGCTCGCAGAAAGTCCCGCCTCTTCATACACTTCGACGTCAGGATGCAGCGCGCTTAAACCCACCGACTCCCCCCTCACGACGGGTGTTACGACTCGCTTCTCGAATCCGTGTCGTCGGCGGCTTCCGCACCGATAGCGGATTCCGAATCGTCGTGAGAATCCGCGCTGTCGTCCCCCTGGTCGAACCCACTGGAGCGGTCGGGGTCAGCGGGTTCCGATTCCGGCAGGAACTCCGGGCGTTCGTCTTCGACGGCTCGAAGCGCGCGGAGTCGGTTCCGAAACTCCTCGGTGCGGAACCGGTCCGATAAGCGCGCGTTCGCGACGACGAGAAAGAGGAAAAAGCCGATGACGAGAAACCCGATCGCGGCGATCGGGGCGACAATCGTCGAGAGCGACGGGAGCGCGATCCACGCGACGAGCAGACCGAGTCCGACGACGATCTGTGCGGCGGCGACGATCTGCAGCATCAGGTTCCCGAACTCACCGCTGCCCTCGACGACCTCCTCGGGGTCCGGAAGCGACGCGTCCTCCGGGGCGTCCATCAGCTCGTAGCTCTCCATCGAACAGAGCGCGACGGTCGGTTTGACGTCGCGCAGGACGGTCCCCTCGCCCTCGACGCTCCCGTCTGCGTGCACGATCGCGTACCCCTCGTCAGAGTAGGCGACGACGCGGTCCTCGCCCGCGTGGATCCGCTCGACGACGGCGAAGATCTCTCGAATCGCGACCCGTGCGTTCAGTTCCTGTTCGACTCGATCTAAGAGTTCCTCGCCGACGATCCACGTGTCGGGATCGAACGCCGCCTCCCACTCTTCGAGGCTCATCTCGGCCATGTCCGCCGGGCCGAAGTTGTCGAAGTCGTAGGTCTCCTCGACCTCTCGACGGAGCTCGTCGAGATCTGTCGGCTCGGCGGGCGGTTCCTCGGCCGCCGCGGATTCGTCGTCGACGGGCGACCGCGGCTCGTCCGTTCCGGTCGACGATGAGTCGTCCGCAGTCGATGGTGAGTCGTCGTCCGTAGTCGACGCCGACGACCCTGCGGCGTCCGTCGGGTCGTCGGGCGGGCGTGCGTCGGACCGACGCTCAGCCGTGTCCGACTCCTCGGAAGACTCCGTCATTACCCGACCGTTAGTCTGGCAGACTCCTTAGGGTAACGGTTCTTTCACAAGCGCGAGAAGCCGGACACTTTACACGACGGCGAGTCCAACCCCGGGCAATGGTATCCGAGTCGGCCATCGCGACGGTCGCCGCGTTGATGGTCACGGTCAGCCTCCCCTTCTACCTCTACGGCGCGTGGATCATGATCGATGCCGACACGGTCAGCTGGAGCGTCCTCATCTACCACCTGAAGTTCATCGTCCCCGGGTTGATTCTCACGACGATCCCGGTCGTGACGTGGATGCTCCCCCGACTCCTTGATCAACTCGGCGGCGTGACCGTCATCCACGCGATTTTGGGGCTGCAGGCGTACGCGCTCTTGGTCCTCGCGCTGACCGGGATCGTGCGGATCCTGCAGGTGAAACGCGACGCCGACCTCTATGAGAACCCAGAGCAGGACGTGGACCTCGACGAGCTGCACCCGGATATGAGCGCGTGGCGCGGACGACTCCGGGTCGGCGTCTTCGGCTACGTGATCTTCTGGTTCCTCGCGTGGCTCCTCGGGATGTCGCAGTATCTCGGACGGTACGTGCTCGGATAGCCGCCGTCGCTTGATTTACAGCCGCTGGACGCCGCCCACTGAACTAGCTCCACGCTTCGCCCGACGCAAGGTCGACGCCGCCGTCGAGCTTCGACGACGGGCAGCGGTCTTCGAGGACGCACGCCTCGCAGTCGGGGTTGCGAGCGGTGCAGACCGCGCGGCCGTGGCTGATGAAGAGGTGCGTGAACTGCTGCCAGTCGGATTCCGGAACCAACTCCATCAGTTCGCGCTCGATCTTCGTCGGCGTCTCCTCCTCGGCGATACCGAGTCGTCGAGAGATGCGCTGGACGTGCGTGTCGACGACGATTCCCTCCACGACATCGTGGCCGTGCTGCAGAACGACGTTCGCGGTCTTTCGACCGACGCCGGACAGGTCAGTGAGTTCGGCCATCGTGTCCGGGACCTCGCCGTCGTGCTCGGCCACCAACGCCTCGCCGATCGATTTCAGATAGCCGGCCTTGTTGTTGTGAAACGTGATCCCGTAGATGTCGTCGGCGAGTTCCGCCTCGTCGGCGTCGGCGTAGTCGGCCGCGCTCCGATACTTCTCGAACAGCTCCTCGGTCACCTGATTGACCCGCTCGTCGGTGCACTGTGCGGAGAGGACGACGGCGACGAGCAATTCCAACCGGTTCGAGTAGTTAAGCGAGATCGTCGAATCCGGATACTCCTCGTAGAGTCGGTCGAGAACCTCCGCGGCCTGCTCTTCGCGGGTTGAACGCGGCGTGCCCATACGCGAGCATCGAATGCGGCGGTGTTGAGAGCACCGATTACTCGCGCCAGTCCACCGTATCGGTTCGGGTTCGTTCCACGGACGAGAACGGTTATTAGGAAACCGTGTGTACTAATACCATGGGGCCGAGCACGGGATCACCGATCGACGATATCGCGTACCTCGCGCGGTCCGAACACCGCACGCCGACGCTCGTCGCGCTAGCTGCCCGTCCCCGTAGCCGATCCGAACTCTGGGAGATGACGGGTGTCTCTTCGTCCACGATCCGACGGACGCTACGGGAGTTCGAAGACCGCAACTGGGTCCGCAGAAACGGGTACCAGTACGAATCGACGCAGCTGGGTTCGTTCATCGCGCTCGCGATGGCGGAGCTGATCGAACGGGTCGAAATCGAGCGGAAGGTCCGGGACGTCTGGCAGTGGCTCCCGGGCGAAGAAACTGGGGTCACCCTCGAGATGTGCTCGGACGCCGTCGTGACGGTCGCCGGAGCCGACAACCCGTACGCCCCGGTAAACCGGTTTCTCACGCTGATTAGAGAGACCGAGCGGTTCCGCTTCGTCGGGTCCGACCTCGCCCTCCTCGAGCCGTGTCGTGACGAGTTCTGTCAGCGAGTCATCGACGGTATGCAAACCGAGGTCATCGACCCGCCGGGCGTCGTCAGGTACATCCGTTCGACCTATCCGGAACTGTTCTCCGAGACGCTGGCGAGCGGTAATCTCACCATCCGACTGCACGACGATCTCCCGTCGTATGGGGTGGGTATCTTCGACCACCGGATCGCGGTGTGCGGCCACGACCCCGACACGCAAACGATCCGGGTGTTACTCGACACCGACTCGCCGGAAGCACGCGAGTGGGCGGAATCGAAGTTCTCGTTTTTCCGGCGCAAGACGCCGACAGTCCCGCTCGAAACGGTCACTGAGTGAGCCGGTTGTTGGAACTGTTTGCCTGTGCTCGCCGCTCGCGATCGGTGAGCGACAACAGTTCGTCCGACGACGCAGTCAATCGGGTCCGACGAGCAACACACTGGCTCTTCCGTCGTCGGCGACGGTCGACGTGTTCGCCGGCCACGTACGGAGGCGCGTCCGTCCGGTGGGTGGCGATTTCCGTTTCCAAATGATGACGACCGGTCATCGTCTGCGCAACCGTCAGTCGCTGCCGGGTGGTCAACGCGTGGATACGGAGTCAGCAACCGCAGGTGTGTCACGAGTTAGCTACGTAACGCTTGGAAGCGAATCGACGGTTGCCGAAAGGCAACTGAACCACTATGGCACGAGCACACAAACTCGACTGTGAATCGGCGGCGAACGACTGCCGGTTCATCGTCCAATCGGAGAACGAAGCCGAAGCGGTCGAACTGGCAAGGAATCACATGAAAAAGGTGCACGGGCAGGACTTCTCGGACGACGAACTTCGGACGGACTACCTGCAGGTCGTGTAACTATGGCGGCTGACCAGCAGGTTCACCAAGGTGTGGACCTCGAGACACTCGAAGGGTTCGCCGAGTTCGCGGCCGAAAATCCGGACGACGTACGTCTTGGACTCGGCGCGCGATCCACCTACGAAGGGACGTGCGCGCACAGCCTCGCGAAGGTGGACAGTTACGAACTCGGCGGCGAGACCATCGCGCGCGAGACCCGCGAGTACACGATCCCCTACGGGGCGTGGAAGGAAGTGTTGGATGCGGGCGGCTGGGTCGGCGGAACCGACCGGCTGGAACCGATCGAGGCCGCGCTCTCCGCGCTCGCCTCCTGCATCAACGTTGGGATCACCATCAACGCCGTCGCCAACGGCGTCGACATCGACCACCTCCAGACCCGGGTCCGAACGGATTTCGATCCGAGAGTCCTCTTCAGCCTCAAGGACCTCGAAGAAGCGGACGCCGTCTTCGAGAACCTGACGGCCGAAATCGAAATCGAGAGTCCGGATCTCGACAAAGATCAGATCGACGAGTGGGCGCGGCGCGCACCGGTCTACACGCTCGTCTCCCTCGATCAGGACATCCAACTTACGGTGAATACACCGGCGGAAGTGAGGGCCGACGACTAACGAAGTGATACGAATGGCAGAGTCACTCGACGTCGAACGTCTCGAACGGGCGGTCAAGAGCGTCTATCGAGACGTCGCCGAAGCGCCGGACGAGGAGTATCACTTCGAGATGGGCCGCGGGCTGGCGAAGCGGCTCGGCTATCCGACGAGCGATCTCGATCGGATTCCCGCACAGGCCGTAGCGTCCTTCGCTGGCGTGGGGTATCACTTCGACCTCGCGGACCTTCGAGAAGGCGACGACGTCCTCGACCTCGGGAGCGGTTCCGGGACGGACGCGTTCGTCGCGGCGGTACAGGTCGCAGAGACGGGGAGCGTGACCGGATTGGATATGACCGACCAACAGCTCGCGAAGGCACGGCAGCTACGCGACGAGGCGGGGATGGACAACGTCTCCTTCGAACGGGGATACATCGAGGACATTCCCTTCGATGACGGCGCGTTCGACGTCGTGATCTCGAACGGAGTCATCAACCTCTCGCCGGACAAACGGCGAGTGTTCGCGGAGGCGAACCGAGTCCTCGCGTCGGACGGACGGCTCGCTATCTCGGACATCATCAGCGAGAAACTGATGCCCGAGAGCATCAAGAACAACGAAGACCTGTGGGCGGCCTGCATCGGTGGGGCCGAACAGGTCGACCGCTACACGTCCATCATCGAAGACTCCGGGTTCGAGGTGACGGACGTCCGGGAAAACACCCAATACGAGTTCATTTCGGACCAAGCGGCGAACGCGTGTCAGAAATACGGCGTGAAGAGTATCTCGCTCGGCGCTCACAAGTAGCAGGGCCGCGTGTGGATTGTAGCCTCGGGAACGGTGTCGACGCGGGAGACCGTCCCCGAACTCGCCCCTATCGTGTGAGAACACGCCAGCGTTCGGTCCGACCGCCGAAACCGATCACCGATCTACCGCCGAAACCGATCACCGATCTACCGCCGAGACCATCACCGATCAGTCGTCCGCGCTCGGTTCGATCGCCGCGAGCGACGCGTCGGCGACGCGGTCGACGGAGGAGCGGTTGCTCGTCGGGTCCTTCTCGACGGTGACGAGGTCGTCCGCGGCCGCGACGAGGTCGTCGTCGTGGCTCACGATCAGGATCTGCGCGACGCCCAGCCGCCGCATCTCCTCGACGAGGTCGACCAGCCGGGAGACGTGCCCCGAATCGAGGAAGACGGTCGGCTCGTCGAGGATGAGCGGTGGCATCGGTGCCGAGCCCTCGATCCCCTCCGCGAGCAGCCGATAGATCGCACAGCGCAGCGAGAGGTTGAACAGCGCGCGCTCGCCGCCGGAGAGCTGTTCGGGGTCGAGCGCCGTTCCGTCCTTCTGGAAGACCGTCAGTTCGTACTCGTCGTCGAGGCGGATCCGCGAATACGCGTCGTTGGCGTAGACGAGGTCGAACGTCTCGTTGAGCATCCGTTCGAGCGTCTCGACGTTCCGTCGTCGGAGTTCGGCCCGGAGGTCGCTGTAGGTCGATTCCAGCGTGGATATCTCCTCGTGAACCGAGTCCAGCGCCTCGACCTTCGCGGCGATCTCCGCCCTGTCCTCGCGGAGCGATTCGAGCTCTGTGAGCGACGTCTTCACGCCGCCGATGTCGTTCTGCAGTGCGTCGCGCTGTCCGCGGAGTTCGTCGAGTTTCTCGGGGACGTTCGCGAGATACTCCTCGGCGTCCGCTTTGTTTGCCTTGGCCGTCTCGACGCGCTCCTCGTCGACCGCGTCGGCCAGTTCTTCGCGTCGCTCACGCTTCTCTTGGAGGTACTCCCGCCGCTCGTCGTTCTGCTCGGCGATGGTCTGTCGGCGCTCCCGAAGCCGATCGATCTCCGAATCCGCCTCGTCGATCGCAGAGCGGAGGGCCTCGACTCGATCCAACCGCTCGCGTTCGGTTTCGATCTCGTCGAGATCGCCTTCGAGGGATTGGACGTCCGCTTCGGCGTCCTCGGCGGCCGCCGACTGGGTCTCCGCCGCCTCGCGCTTTTCTTCGGCCTGCGCGTCGAGTTCGTCCGCCTCCTCGCGAGCGGATTCGGCCTCCTCGCGTCGCTCTCGGAGGGTCTCGCGGGCGTCCTCGATGCTGCTCTCGATCAGCGTGCGCTTCTCGCGGAGGTTCCCCAAGCGCGACTCGGCGTCGACGAGGGATTCCGCGGTCTCCAGCGCCGCTTCACGCTCGTCCACTTCCGCTTCGAGATCATCGATGTCGGCTTCGAGGTCGGCGATCTCCGCCTCGTGTTCGCCGATGGCGTCGACGTGCGGCGATCCATCGACCGGCTGGCCGCACTCGGGGCACTTCCCCGCCGCGCGGAGCGCTTCGGCTTCTTCGAGGCGCTCTCGGGCCGACTCCAACTCCGCGCGCTTCGTCGCGAGCGACTCGCGCGTCTCTCGGAGCGAGGCCTGCACCGACTCGCGATGGGCCGTGGCCTCGCCGACCGCGACCGGCGGGTCGTCGAAGCGCTCGCGCAGGGCGTCGATCTCGTCGTCGAGTTCCGCCAGTTCCGCGCTCCGCTCTTCGGCCCGGCTCTCGGCGTCGTTCGCGGTCGATTCCGCCTCCGAGGCGCGCTCTCGGAGTTCCTCCGCGCGCGTCTCCAACTCGTCGGCGCGCTCGGCCAACTTCTCGGCTTGGTTCGACAGCATCGTCTCGCGTCGGCGCGCGTCGGTGAGTTCCTCGCGGACCGCTTCCTCCCGCTCGTTCAGCGATTCGCGGCGCGCGTCGAGCACGTCGGCGTCGACCGCCGCCGCGTCGACCGCGTCGTCAGCGCCGGTTGCTCCCTCGAGATCGGTCTTCTCCGCCGCGGATTCGAGCTCACGTTCGAGCTCGTCGATCCGATCGCGACGGTCGACGATCTCCGAGCGGAGCTCGTCGCGCTCTTTCTCGTCTGATTCGATCGTCTCTCGGAGGTCGGCGATGTCGCCGTCGAGGTCGTCGAGCGTCGCCTTCGTCTCCTCGTGGGAGTCGAGGACTTCCTCGGCCTCCGCGAGCGTCTCCTCCGCGCGCGCCTTTTGCTCCTCGAAGCGTTCGATATCGGAATCGACGTCGGCCAACTTCGTTTCGAGTTCGTTCAGCCGCGCGTGGAGGTCGGCGTCCTCCTTGGCCTCGATCTGGGAGTCGAGCTTCGCGAGCGCGCCCTTCCTCTCCGATCGGACGTCTTCGACGCCGAGTCGCGCCTGCCCGGCCCGTTCGCGGTACTCCTCTAACTTCCCCAATTGAAGGAGGTCGTCGATGGTGTCCTGCCGCTGGGCCGGCGTGGCGTTGATGAGCTTGTTCACCTCTCCCTGGCGGACGTACGCGCAGTTGACGAACGCCTCGGCGTCCATCCGCAGGAGGTCGGTGACGAACGCGCGGACGTCAGTCGCGCCGTCGACCGCGACGTCGGGGCCTTCGAGCGTGCAGATCGTCGTCCCGATGCGGTCCCCGGAGCGCCGAAGTTCCCGTCGGATGTTGAACGTCTCGCCCTCGTGGGCGAACTGCAGGTCGACCTCGGCCTCGTCCTCGCCCGTCGTCACGATGTCGTCAAGGGTCTCATCGAGCGCGTTCGCACCGTACAGCGCGAAGAAGCACGCCTCCAACAGCGATGATTTGCCGCTGCCGTTCAACCCGTGGATGACGGTGACGCCGTCGCGGAGGTCGAGCTCCGCGTCCGCGTACGGTTTGAAGTTCCGCAAGCGGATTCGTTCGAAGCGCATCTAGAAGTCCTCCATCGTGACCTGTCCGTCGGTCGGGCGCGAAACCTGTTCGTCGGCCGACTCCGAGTCCTCGCTGTCCACCGATTCTGGGTCTCCTCCGTCGGCCGACTCCGAGTCCTCTCCACCGATTTCGCCCGCGGCTTCTGCGAGTTCGCCGTCGACCTCGTCTGCGTTATCGTCGCCATCGGCGTCTGCGTGATCTCCGTTATCAACGTCGTCGACATCGGATGACTCGCCACCGACGGGCGAATCCGGTTCGTCCGACTCAGCCGACTCGGGCGCGGGATCGAACGCGCCTCGGTCGTCGTCAATGAGGTCGGAGACGCGGTTCTCGACGACCTCGCGCACGTTCGAGTCTGCCGTTTTGCTCGCGCGGATCGTCTCGTCGACGTCGAGGGCGGCCGATGAAAGACCCAACTCGCGGACGCGCTCCTCGACGGCGTCGTCGGGGTCGGCGAAGGACACGTCGAGGGAGGACTCGACGTCCCGCTCGCGGCGGTCGGTGACGCGGGCGACGAGCGCGCCGCGCTCGGCGAGCGACTCCTCGACGGAGGCGGGCGTTACGGGGTCGCCGTCGCCGAGGATCTCGACGACGACGACCGCGTCGTCGACGTCGTGTTGGCGGAGCTGCTCGTGGACGCGCGCTGTCCCCTCGCTCGCGGCCAACTTCACGGATTCGAAGACGAACGGACGCGTGTCGAGCGTCCGCCGTCGGATGTCGACCGCGCGCTCGCGCTCACCGGTGTCGTCGGCGTCGGCAGCGTCCGCGTTGGCGGCATCGTCGGTGACGTCGTCGGAGTTCTCGGCATCGTCGGCGTCGCCCGCCGCCGCGCCGAACCTGACGAGGTTGTAGCCGCGCGCTTCCTCCTCGGCGGCGCTGGCGCGCTCGGTCGACCCGCAGTAGGTGACCCACGTGTCGGCGACGGTCTCGATCCCGGGGGCGTGGTTGTCGCCGAGGAGCACCGCGTCGAAGTCGACGTTCGAGCGTTCGAGGACGGTCTCGGTCTCCCAGTCGGCGTACGCGAACGGCGTGAACAGTCCGTGAGTCACGAGCGCGGCGTGGGCGGCGTCGTGCGGCTCGAAGTCGTATTCGAGGTCGTCCCGCCGGGATTTCGGGACGTGATCGAGGCCGTAAAAGGCCGTCTCGCCGACGATTCGCGGCTCCGCGCCCAACCGTTCGCCGAGGCCGAGGTTCTCGAAGAGATCGAGCCACTGGCCCCCGCGCGTTGATTCGTGGTTGCCGACGACCGCGAGAAACGGGATGTCGGCGTCCCGGAGCCGCCGGAGCACGCGGATCGTCCCGAGGAGGTCGCGCAGCTCCGGTCGCCGGTCGTGGAACAGGTCGCCCGCGTGGACGACGGCGTCGACGTCGGACTCGACCGCGTCGTCGATCACCTGCTCGAACGCGTCGAGGAAGTCCTCGCGTCGCGCCGACGAGTGGTACTGCTGGTACCCGAGGTGGGTGTCGCCGGTGTGGATCACCCGTGTCATCTGTCCCCTGATTGATCGCTGCGTCCTAAAACCGTTCCGCGAGCGGGGCGGAAGTGGTCGTCGTCGCGACCGGCCCGCGCTCCGTGCGGCTCGTTCGGTGCCTGCTGCTTGTTTGCTGCTTGCTGCCCGTTCGCTGCCTGCTTCGCGTCCGAAATATCGTGGAGAGCCAAATCGAGCGCACGGAGTGTAGCACGTGCTCTACGTCCGCGTCGGGCGATCTCGACCCAGCGCTCGCGTTCGGCCGCAGCGACCGCCGCGTCCAACTCGTCGAGTCGGCCGTCGAGCAGAAACGCCACCGCCGCTCTCGCGCACGAAGTAGCCTCGTCCCCGTCTCGGACGACCGCAGTCACCCGTTCGCGGTCGTCGGTCACGTGCGAGGTCGACGGCCGCTCGGACGGCGCGGAGCCGTCCGCAAGCGCGCGAAGCGACCGTCGAACCGATTCGGGAGACGAGTCCGTTATCGGGGCGGTGCGTTCGACCACGGACAGTGTGGTCCCGCCCTCGTATATGAACGCTCGGAACGCACGCTCGGAGAGGGGCGCGTGACAGTCGAAAGAAGGCTCGTCGACGGAATCAGAGCGAGACGTTGCGGCCGAGTCAGAGCAAAACTACGGAATCACAGCGAGAGGGTGTAGAGCCGCTTTCGCGCGTCGGTGAAGGAAAACCGCGAGTCGACCGCGCCGGCGTCTTCGAGCCGGGCGAGCGCGTAGCGCACCGTCCGCGGCGGCAGGAGCGTCTCCTCGGCGAGTTGGCTCTGCGTCATCGTCTCGTTGTAGTCGAGTACCTTCGCGACGAGCTTCGCACTCGGCGGCATCTCGCGCACCGGTTCCCAGCGGTCAGCGGACGACTCTTCGGGGGCGAGTGCCTCGGTAGTGCTCATTCGTGTCTCTTCCTCTGGGATGTAGCTTGATAATATTTACTGTATTGTTTTATTACTATAAGGAATTTAGTAGTGCTCGGACGTCGGTGAGCCTTAGTCGGATCGGACGACTCCTGTTAGCGTTTCATCCACCCGAAGTCTCTTATGAAACCACGACCTACGGAGGGTGATGACTGACACTGTGGACGACGTCGAGCTTCCTTACGACGAGGACGCGACGTCGCAGCAGGAGAAGATCCAAGCGCTCAGAGAGCGCTTGGACATTCTCGAGTCCCAAAACGAAGAGATGCGGGACAAACTTCTGGATGCGAACGCGGAGAACAACAAGTACCAGCAGAAACTCGAACGACTGACGCACGAGAACAAGAAGCTCAAGCAGTCGCCGCTGTTCGTCGCGACGGTCCAAGAACTCACCGACGACGGCGTCGTGATCAAACAGCACGGAAACAATCAGGAGGCGCTCACCGAAGTCACAGACGAGATGCGCGAGGAGCTCGAACCCGACTCGCGCGTCGCCGTCAACAACTCCCTCTCGGTCGTCAAGCGCCTCGACAACGAGACCGATGTCCGCGCCCGGGTGATGCAGGTCGACCACAGCCCTGACATCACCTACGCGGACATCGGCGGTCTCGACGAGCAGATGCAGGAAGTGCGCGAGACCGTCGAGATGCCGCTCGAGAGCCCCGAAATGTTCGAGCAGGTGGGAATCCAGCCGCCGTCGGGCGTGCTGCTCTACGGCCCGCCGGGAACCGGAAAGACGATGCTCGCGAAGGCCGTCGCGAACCAGACGGACGCGACGTTCATCAAGATGGCCGGCTCCGAACTCGTCCACAAGTTCATCGGCGAGGGCGCGAAGCTGGTCCGGGACCTCTTCGAGGTGGCCCGCGAGAACGAGCCCGCCGTCCTCTTCATCGACGAGATCGACGCGATCGCCTCGAAACGGACGGACTCGAAGACCTCCGGCGACGCGGAGGTCCAGCGGACGATGATGCAACTCTTGTCCGAAATGGACGGCTTCGACGAGCGCGGCGACATCCGCATCATCGCCGCGACCAACCGCTTCGATATGCTCGACGAGGCGATCCTCCGCCCCGGCCGCTTCGACCGCCTCATCGAGGTACCGAAGCCGACCGAGGAGGGCCGCGCGCTCATCTTCCAGATCCACACGCGGGACATGAACGTCGCCGACGACGTCGACTTCGAGAAACTGGCCGAGATGGCCGACGACGCCTCCGGTGCGGACATCAAAGCGATCTGCACGGAGGCGGGGATGTTCGCCATCCGCGACGACAGAACCGAGATCGCGATGGCGGACTTCGTCGAGGCGTGGGAGAAGATTCAGGCCGACGCCGTCGACGAGGGGACCGCGAGCCGCGCGTTCGCCTGACCGCGCGGGCCGCGCGCTGTTCTATTCTCCGATCGAGTCGTTTTCACTGCCCGAGCGCAGCGACGCGACTGCGCTGCGCGTCGCGTCGGTCGCGTCGTAGCCGCGCTCGCCGTGCACCGTCGTCTCCTCGATGAGCCGCGCGGCTCGGAACTCCGTCAGGCGACCGTGGAGGTCCGACTCGCACAGCGCGTAGGCGTCGAGCAGTTCGACGACCGAGAGCGGGCCTCGATCGGCGAGTTCGATGAGCAACCCCAGCGACTGCTCGTCGTGCGCGGCGGTGACGACGCGTCGGACCGCCTCGGGAACTCCCGCGGCAGCGACTGCCAGCGGCGCGGCGTCGTTCCCCTCGAACCGCAACTCGTCGTTGGGGAGATACCGCTCTTCGCCGGTTGCCGGGTCGCGCACGCGGCTCGACTCCGCGGAGCGCTTGACGAGCAGGTAGCGGACTCCCTTGACGTCGCGGACGGTCTGCATAGTCGTCGACAGGCGCGAGAGCGGCTTATCGGTTACGTCGCGTCGGCGCTGCGCTGCGCGGCGCGACGGCGTTTGTTCGGTATCAGGCGTCCGCGGGGTCGTCGTCGCCGAACTCCCGCTCCTGATACGTCCGATAGAGGTCGTACGTTCGGTAGAGCGCGAAGAGGCCGACCGCGAGCGCGCCGCCGCCCCACCCCCACTGCCCCCGGAACCCGACGAGCAGGAGACCGAGGCTGATCCCCGCGAGCGCGACGTTGGCGTAAATGACCGTCGCCCAGAAGAACTTCGCGAGGTCGCCGTCGACCTCGATGCCAGCGCCCTCGTCGTCGACGCTCTCACCGGGGACCTCGACAGAGGGAATCGCCGCGAGGTCGCTCTCGGGATCGCCCCACCGGCCCTCGGGGTCGGGCTCGTCGGGTTCGTCGGGCCACTCGTCGAACTCCTTCGGCACGCTCGAGAGGAAGGTCGGTTCCCGCAAAAGTAATTCGCTCCGCCGGTACGCCGCGCGCTGTGGGCGCGGGCCGCGTTCAGCAGTGCTCGGTGAGCGTCACCGTCCGCGACGTCTCCACCCACGCGAGCGGGTTCTGCGGATCGTAGAAGACGACTCCGCCGTCGACCTCGTAGGACTCGACGTCGTCGAGTCCGTTCGCTTCGTCCACCCGCGCAGGCGCGGCTGGCGACCGATCCGTCCGCTCGGAGTCTACAGGGTCGACCATCGTGAATCGTGGTAAGTGTTACCATATTATAGGTCTTGCGGGCGATCGTCGGTCGCGGCGCGCCGCGGACGCAGCGAGGGCCGGAGGCAATGCCGAGGTTTTTACTCGGCAGTGTCGAAGGCGTCCCTATGAAACAGGCAGGGCTCACGGACAACTGGGGCGGCGGTGCGGGGGACGCCGCCGACGGCTCCCGGCCCGACGAAGAGGCCGTCGCCGTCGCCGGAAACGGCACCCAGCACGTCTCGGAAGTCGTCGACGCCGAGGAGATCCGCTTTCCCGACGCCGACGGAACGGTCGAGCTGATGGTGACGCAGGTGAACTACTCGATCGAGGGGAGCGGCGACAGCGAGTACCCCGTCGTCCACGTGTTCGGCCGGACCCGCGAGAACGAGGTCGAACACGTCCGCGTCCTCGGCTTCGAGCCGTACTTCTACGTACCGACGGAGACGCTCGACGACGAGAAACTCGATAAGGAGGTCATCACGCGCACCGAGGAGGGCTTCGAGAGCATCCGCGGCGACGACCTGACGAAGATCTGTACGCGGACCCCGCGGGACGTCGGCCAGATCCGCGACGAGTTCGAGCACTACGAGGCGGACATCCTTTTCCCGAACCGACTCCTGATCGACAAGGACATCAAAAGCGGGATTCGGGTCCCTGCCCGACGACTCGAAGTCGGCGAAGCCGACAGTGGAGCGGCGGACGCGGACGCAGACGGGGGCGCGAACCCCCCGATCCAGATCCCCCACGACGAGATCGAACCCGTCGAGGTCGACGCCGACCTCCGGGTGAACACGTTCGACATCGAGGTCGACGACCGCTCGGGCTTTCCGGAGGAGGGCGAAGAGCCGATCGTCTGTCTCACCAGTCACGACTCCTACGACGACGAGTACATCGCGTGGCTCTACGACGCCCCTGAGGCCGGAACTGGCGTCGAATCTCCCGAGTCGCTCGCGACGTACGAACCGCTCCGCGAGGACACCGAGATCGACGTCCGCACCTTCGAACGCGAGGACGAGATGCTCGACGCGTTCGTCTCCTACATCGAATCGACGGACCCGGACGTCCTGACCGGTTGGAACTTCGAGGACTTCGACATGCCCTACCTCCTCGACCGGATGGAGCGGATCGATCCGACCGCCGAGTGCAACCTCGACCCCGACCGCTTCTCCCGGATCGACGAGGTCTGGCGCAGCGGCTGGGGCGGGCCCAACGTGAAGGGACGAGTCGTCTTCGACCTCCTGTACGCCTACAAGCGCACGCAGTTCTCCGAACTGGAATCGTACCGCCTCGACGCCGTCGGCGAGCTCGAACTGGATGTCGGAAAAGAGCGCTACGCGGGCGACATCGGCGACCTCTGGGAGCAAGAGCCCGAGCGACTCCTCGAATACAACGTCCGCGACGTGGAGCTCTGCGTCGAAATAGACAGAAAACAGGACGTCATCGCCTTCTGGGACGAGGTTCGCACGTTCGTCGGCTGCAAACTGGAGGACGCGACGACCCCGGGCGACACCGTCGACGTCTACATCCTCCACGAGGCCCACGGCCGCTTCGCGCTGCCCTCGAAGGGCCAAGCCGACGCCGAGGACTACGAGGGCGGCGCGGTCTTCGATCCGATCACGGGGGTCAAAGAAAATGTCACCGTACTGGACTTAAAATCACTCTATCCGATGTGTATGGTGACGATCAACGCGTCGCCGGAGACGAAAGTCGATCCCGACGCGTACGACGGCGAGACGTTCCACGCCCCCAACGGGACGCACTTCCGCCGCGAACCCGACGGCGTCATCCGCGAGATGATCGACGACCTCCTCGCAGAGCGCGAGGAGAAGAAGTCGCTCAGAAACGAGAACGATCCGGGCTCGGCCGCCTACGAGCAGTACGACCGACAGCAGGGAGCTGTCAAGGTTATTATGAACTGCTTCACGCCGGACACGGACGTACTTACACCGGATGGCATTCGGAACATTCGCGACCTCGACGTCGGCGACGAGGTCTACTCGCTCGATCCGGAGACGATGCGGATGGAAGTAAAGCCGGTCGAAGAGACGCACGAGTATCCCGACTACCGGGGCGACCTCGTCGACATCCAGACCAGCAAGGCCGACTTCAGCGTGACGCCGAACCACCGAATGCTGGTCCGGAAGAACTCGAAGAACGGGGCGTCGTGGGACGACTTCCGATTCGTTGAAGCGGGCGAGCTCGACGAGTACTCCCACTACGAACTCCCGCACGGGTGGACCGGCGATCACGGAGATCGAATCGGCGACATCGACCTCACAGAACTGCTTGATGCCGAAGACGACGAGTACGAAGTGTGGGTCCGCCCCTCCGTTCACGGTCACACGTTCACGGCGGAGTTGGGATGGACGCCTCGACGCGTTCCGAAGGCGGATATCGGGCAGACCGGCTACGTGTTCACCGCTGAGGAGTTCGAAGAGCACCGCGAGTACGTCGAATCCGTGTGTGAGATCAGTTTCATCCACCGCGAATCGGGGAGAAAGTGGATCCCGCGGACCTACGACGGCGACGACTTCCTCGAACTGCTGGCGTGGTACGTCACCGAAGGGAACGTCTACACTTCCGAAGACAAGCAGTTCGGCGAGCAGTTCCGCGGATCCGCGACGACGGTCAAGATCGCGCAGAACGCGGTTGCGGACGGCGGAGAGGTGGAGCACGCAGACGGCGGAGAGCCGGAACGAGACGATCACACGCGTATCGGTGAACTGCTCGATCGGATGGGATTCGACTGCTACGTCGACGACCGATCGTACCAGTTCACCTCGAAACTCCTCGGGGAGTTACTCGAACGGCTCTGCGGGGCGGACAGCTTCGAGAAGCGGATCCCTGACCTCGTGTTCGAGGCCGCCGAAGACCAGAAGCGCCGGTTCCTCGACACGCTCGTCGCGGGCGACGGCGATCGACAGGTTAACTCGTGGCGGTACACGACATCGAGCGAGCGGCTCCGCGACGACGTGCTTCGGCTTTGTGCACACCTCGGCGAGACGGCGAGTTACAACCGCAACAGCGGATCGTGGCGGATCTACTGCACCGAGGGCGCGAAGAACTCGTTCCGGATGCACCGCAGCGGCGGGCGAAGCACCGCGGACGAGGGTGCCTACTGCGTCACGGTCGCGGACAATCACACGCTGTTGGCGGGTCGAAACGGGAAGTTCCAGTTCGTCGGGCAATCGCTCTACGGAGTCTTGGGTTGGGACCGCTTCCGGCTATACGACAAGGAGATGGGCGCTGCCGTCACTGCAACCGGCCGTGACGTAATCGAACACACTGCCGAATCCGCCAACGAACTCGACAAAGAAGTGATCTACGGGGATACGGACAGTGTGATGCTCGAACTCGGCGGCGACGTCTCCAAGGGGGAAGCCATCGAGCAGTCCTTCGAGTTGGAAGAACACATCAACGACTCCTACGACGAGTTCGCCTTGGAGGAACTCGACGCCGCGTACCACCGCTTCCAGATCGAGTTCGAGAAGCTCTACCGACGGTTCTTCCAAGCGGGCAAGAAGAAGCGCTACGCGGGCCACATCATCTGGAAGGAAGGAAAGGACGTCGACGACATCGATATCACCGGCTTCGAGTACAAGCGCTCGGACATCGCCCCGATCACCAAGGAGGTTCAAAAGCGCGTGATCGAGATGATCGTCCACGGCGAGGACACAGAAGAAATCACCGAGTACGTCCGCGGGATCATCGAGGACTTCGAGACCGGCGAGGTCCCGGTCGAAGAGATCGGCATCCCCGGCGGCATCGGCAAGCGACTCGACGCCTACGACACCGCGACCGCACAGGTCCGCGGCGCGAAGTACGCCAACGAGTTTCTGGGGACGAACTTCGGCCGCGGATCGAAGCCGAAGCGGCTCTATCTGCGGAAGGTCCACCCCTCGTGGTTCCGGAAGATGGAGGCGGAGGAAGGCTTCGATCCGCAGCGAGATCCGCTCTACGGGGAGTTCAAACGCGATCCCGACGTGATCTGCATCGAGTACGACGACCAACTCCCCGAGGAGTTCGAGGTCGACTGGGACAAGATGTTGGAGAAGACTCTGAAGGGGCCGATCGCGCGCATCATCGAGGCGCTGGGGATGTCGTGGGACGAGGTGAAATCCGGTCAGGAACAGACCGGGCTCGGTAGTTTCGTCTGACGCTGCTCGGTAGTTTCGTCCGACGTCTCGCGTAACGGCTCTCGGTAACCAACACCGACGTAGCCGATTTCGGTTTCGTGAAACACAAATAAATTTTCTAGACAGTGAAGATTGGAGGGGCGAATGCGTAACCATTATGGGCGTTAGAGCCCATTTCACAGTTACGAGGCAACGAAACAACGATGGCTACACTCGAAATCAAGAACCTCCACGCGAGCGTGGCGGAGGAAGGCGGCGAACAGATTCTTCGCGGCGTCGACCTGGAGGTCAACTCCGGGGAAATCCACGCCCTGATGGGGCCGAACGGGTCGGGGAAGTCGACGACGGCGAAGATCATCGCCGGACACCCCGCCTACGAGGTGACCGACGGACAGATCCTCCTCCGACTCGACGAGGACGAAGTAGACGACGACGTCCCCGAAGAGAAACTGACGTGGGACCTTCTCGAACTGGAGCCGAACGAGCGCGCTGCGCTCGGCATCTTCCTCGGCTTCCAGTACCCCGCCGAGATCGAGGGCGTCACGATGACGAACTTCCTGCGGACGGCGCTCAACGCCAAGCTCGAAGAGCGCGAGGAGCTCTTCGAGGACGATGACGAAGCCGAGGAGGCCGACGCAGACGATGGCGACGAGGACGAGGAAGGCTACGAGACGTCGCCGATGGAAGGCCCCGCCGACGAGGGCGAGGTCGGCGTCGCCGAGTTCCAGAAGCTCCTCAAAGAGAAGATGGAGCTGCTCGATATGGACGAGAAGTTCATGCAGCGCTACCTCAACGCCGGCTTCTCCGGCGGCGAGAAAAAGCAGAACGAAGTGCTGCAGGCCGCCATCCTCGAACCGTCGATCGCGGTTCTCGACGAGATCGACTCCGGGCTGGACATCGACCGCCTGCAGGACGTCTCCAACGGGATCAACGCGCTGCGCGACGAGCAGGGCACGGGCATCCTCCAGATCACACACTACCAGCGGATCCTCGAGTACGTCGAGCCCGATCACGTCCACATTATGCTGGACGGGAGAGTCGTCAAGAGCGGCGACGCGTCGCTGGCCGAACAGCTCGAAGACAAGGGCTACGACTGGGTTCGCGAGGAAGTCTACGAGGCAGCCTAACACGGACAAAGACACAGTGAACACACAACTACAATCATGAGCTCCGAACAAGACCACCTCAAAGACACGGACACCGAGGCCCGCTTCGACTTCAAGAAGGAGGAGTCCTCGGCGTTCGAGACCGAGAAGGGCCTGACGGAGGAGACCGTCCGGGTCATCTCCGAGGACAAAGGCGAGCCCGAGTGGATGCTGAACCGTCGGCTCCGCGCGCTCAAGCAGTTCCAAGAGATGCCGATGCCGACCGACTGGCCCGGCCAGCCGGACCTCTCGGAAGTCGACGTCGCGGAGATCGTCCCGTACATCCGCCCCGACGTCGACGTCCGCGCGGGCGTCGACGACTGGACGGAACTCCCCGACGAGATCAAAGACACCTTCGACAAACTGGGCATTCCCGAGGCCGAAAAGAACGCGCTCTCCGGCGTCGGCGCGCAGTACGAATCGGAGGTCGTCTACCAGAACATGCAGGAACGCTGGGAGGAGAAGGGCGTCATCTTCTGCAACATGGACGAGGCCGTCCGAGAGCACGAAGAGATCGTCAAAGAGCACTTCATGACGAAGTGCGTGCCCCCGTCAGACAACAAGTTCGCCGCGCTGCACGGCGCGGTCTGGTCCGGCGGCTCGTTCGTGTACGTCCCCGAGGACGTCACCGTCGAGATGCCGGTACAGGCGTACTTCCGGATGAACTCGGAAGGGATGGGCCAGTTCGAGCACACGCTCATCGTCGCCGAAGAGGGCTCGGAGGTCCACTACATCGAGGGCTGTTCGGCCCCGAAGTACTCCGCGTTCAACCTCCACTCCGGCGGCGTCGAAGTCTTCGTGGGCGAGGACGCCCACGTCCAGTACTCGACCGTCCAGAACTGGTCGAAGAACACCTACAACCTGAACACGAAGCGCGCCCTCGTCGAGGCCGGCGGCCGGATGGAGTGGATCTCCGGCTCGATGGGCTCGAAGGCGACGATGCTGTATCCCTCCTCCGTGCTCAAGGGACCGGGCGCGTCCGACAACCACATCACCATCGCCTTCGCGGGCGAGGGCCAGAACATCGACACCGGCGCGAAGGTCTACCACAACGCGCCGAACACAAAGTCGACGATCGAGTCGAAGTCGATCTCGAAGGACGGCGGCCGCACCAACTACAGAGGGCTCGTCCACATCGCCGATGGCGCGGAGAACTCTTCGACTGCGGTCGAGTGCGACGCGCTGATGTTCGACAACGAGTCGACGTCGGACACGATGCCGTATATGGAGATCAACGAGTCGAAGGTCGACGTCGCCCACGAGGCGACCGTGGGAAAGATCGGCGACGAGGACATCTTCTACCTCCAGTCGCGCGGTCTCGACGACGACGACGCAAAGCAGATGATCGTCTCGGGCTTCATCGAGCCGATCACCGAAGAGCTCCCGATCGAGTACGCGGTCGAGCTGAACCGCCTCGTCGAGCTCGAAATGGAGGGCAGCCTCGGATAACATGAGCAGCGCACAACTCCCCGCGAACCTCTCCGAAGAGACGGTTCGTGAGATCTCCGAGCGCCGCGACGAGCCCGAGTGGCTGCTTGAGTCGCGGCTCGACGCCCTTTCCGCGCTCGACACCCTCGACCTGCCGGACGTCATCCAGACGCCCGGCCGCCGCTGGACGAACCTCGAAGCGCTCGATTTCGAGTCGCTCGTCGACCCGCTCGACCAAGCCGACGAGACCGAGCGGACGGCCGACGAGGGCGTCGAGGTGCTCACGTTCACCGAGGCGCTCGATTCCCACCCGGACCTCGTCGAGTCCGCGTTCGGCTCGACGATCGAGCCCCGAGAGAACTACCTCACGGCGCTGTCGGCCGCGCTCTTCACGACCGGGACCGTCGTCTACGTCCCCGAGGGCGTCGACGCCGAGGACGTGACGATCCGCGCGGAGATGAACTCCCGCTCGCTGTTCAGTCACACGCTCGTCATCACCGAGGAGTCGTCGTCGGTGACGATCCTCGAGAGCATCGAGTCCGACGCAGGCGTCGACGCCGACGCGCGGTACTTCTCGAACCTCGTCGAAATTGCGGCGGGCGAGAACTCCTACGTTCAGTACGGCTCGCTGCAGAATCTCGACGAGGATACCTACAACTACACGCTCAAGCGCGCCGATGTCGACACCTACGCCACGGTCAACTGGATCGAGGGCAACCTCGGCTCCCGGCTCACCCGTTCGGACGTCGAGTCCGAACTCAACGGCGACTCCGCGGAGACGAAGATCGTCGGCGCGTTCTTCGGCCACGAGGAGCAGCACTTCGACGTCAACGCCCGCGTCTGGCACCAAGCGGAGAACACGACCGCCGACCTCGTCACCCGCGGCGTCCTCGACGACGCCGCTCGCTCGGTGTACGAGGGCGTCCAAGACGTCGGCCGCGACGCGTGGAACACCTCCTCGTACCAGCGCGAGAACACGCTGATGCTCTCCGACGAGAGTGAGGCCGACGCGTCTCCGAAGCTGATCATCCACAACCACGACACCGAGGCGTCGCACTCGGCGACGGTCGGACAGGTCGACCAAGAGGACCTGTTCTACATGACCTCGCGAGCGATCCAGCCCGAGAAGGCGCGCAATATGCTCGTCGAGGGCTTCTTCGTGCCCGTCCTCGACGAGATCGAAGTCGACGAGTTCCGCGAGGACCTCGAATCGCTGATCGACGAACGGCTTCGGTAACGCGGTCTTCGCGTTCTGTCCGCGCTCCAGCTCCTTCGTTCTCCCGTCGTCTTATTCCGAATTTTCCCGCGGGCACTGCCCGGTCGACGTGATACATCGCGGTCCGGGCGACGGATCGCTCCACGCGACCGACCGCTCGTCCGTATTCCCGTCGGTGTCGCCGACGCCGAGTTTTCCGGGCGGGACGACGGCGAGCGCGACCGTTTTGATCCGGAAGTCGACTCGTTCACTCCGACCCAGCGTCTCCCTCCCGCCGTCGTCGTCGACGTCGAGGGAGACGGTGGAGCCGTCGCGGACGTAGGTGGTCTCCTCGCCGTCGACGCCGACGGCGAAGCGGCCGTACGCGCCGCGGGACTCGACGATCCAGAGGTTCGCCGTAGCGACCCACGGACTGAGCGTCGGCGAAATCGGCAGTCCGGCCGGAATGCCGCCGACGGTGTCGTTCGTCGCACGGGTGATCGCCCGTTCCGTCGCGCGCTCGGCGGCGTCGTTCGCCTCTCGCTCGATCTCCGCGCGCACCGAGGAGACGGCGTCGTCGACGGCTGACTCGGGAACGCGAACCCGCTCTGACGTGGCGACGCGCCGGAGGTCGACTCGCAGCGCGGTCCGGACGCGGTCCTCGGCGATCGCGGGGGAATCACCGCGTGCGCTCGTATCCGTCGCGCTCGCGACCGACGCCAGCTCGCGGGCCAGCGAGCCGTCCGTGGCCGCGACAGCACGCTCGCCGGGGCCGTCGAAGCGGGCGAACGAGCGTCGAGTCACGCGCTCTCGTTCCGCGCGCGTCAGCGATGTCTCTCTCGCGAGCGTCCGCGTCGCCGTCGCTCGAACGTCCGTCATCGACCCCTCGACCTTCGATTCGAGGACGTCCCGGCGGTGTCGGAGCGTCGGGTCCGGGTGCGATTGCAGGGTCTCCTCCGCCGCGAGGAGCGCCTGTCCGGCCGTGTGCAGCGACACGCGCCCGGGATCGCCGAACAGCGTCCGCGTGACGATGTCGGCGGCGTCGCCGTAGGGGACGCTGAACACGTTGACGTTCCTGACCGCGAGCCCGACGTACTGCTCGTCGTCGGCGACGCCGTCGACGAGCGTCCCCTCGACCGGATCCGGCGCGAGGTAGGCCGGGTCGCCGTCGGGCACGAGGACCGCCTCGCCGCGAGCGCCCCCGTCGCTGCCGACGTCCGTTCGCGGGGCGGGCGGGTCGGGGGTGAGCGCGGCGAGTTCGCTCACCCGATCGGCGGCCAGCCCCTTCGCGTTCAGCGCGCGTGCGATTCCGGCGTTCTGCGATCGGGTGTCGCCGGCGCGCTCGTCGAGTCCGGCTAGTACCTGATCGAGGTACACTTCGCGGGCGGCCACGCGGGTCCGGTCGGCGACGCCGTCGTACTCGTCCGGGGCGTCGACGAGTTCCGCGCGGCGGTCGCGCACGAGCGCGGCGAGCCTCGCGGCTCCGTTCGACTGCCCGGTTCCGGCGTCGCTGGCGTCCACCTCGACGGAGAGATCGCGGACCCGGTCTCGGAGGTCGGCCACGTCGGCGTAGACCCACGATTCGAGGTTGGCGGGACGGTCGCCGGTGAGTGACCGCGACGCGCGAGTCCGGCCGCCGGTGACGGCACTGCGGGCGATCTCGTCGGGGCCGCCGAGATCCGAAACGAGGGCGGCAGTCGCCGCACGTCCCTCGCGCAGGTTCGGCCCGTCGAGCGCGCCGCCGGACTCGAACAGCGGTCGGACCGAGCGAGTCGGTGCCGCGCTCCCGCGGATTCGAGCTTCGCCGGTCACCCGAACGCGGTGGACGTGCTCCCACGACGCCGACGTCGTCCGCGGCGTCTCGTTGACCTTGGCCCACGTCCGCTCGACCCGCCAGCGTTCGGTGACGCGCCGGGTGGCCGCGTAGAGCCGACGCTCGCCGAGGCCGATCCGCGAACCGGATCGGGCGCTACCGTCGCCGCTGACGTCGACAGATTTCGACGTGTCCGACCGAACGAGCGTCCAGTTTTCACCGGGCGAGCGCGGACGCGGACGTCGCTCGTTGCTGATTGTCCGAGTGCTGGCGCTCACCGAGGCTCCCGCTCGGTAGCCGTCGCGCAGGATCGAATCGAGACTCGACGCGCCGTTTGTCCCTCGAAGCAGCTCCAAGAACGCCTCGTCGGCCGTTCCGTTGACGCCGACGGAGACGGTTCGGGTGGCCGGGAGTGCGCCCGACTCGTCGCGCGCGCTCACCCGCTCGGCGTCGTTCGGATCGGGAAGTTGGCCCGTGGCCGCGGACGCGACGCGTGAGTTCGGGGAGATCTCAGAGATGTCTGCCGCACCCGTCTGCAGCGTCGCCGCGCGAACGCCGGCGGCCGCGTCGGGGTCGCTCCGGCCGAACGCGGCGCGCTGGGCGTCGAGCAGTCCGGCGTTCGTCGAGAGCGCGACGTGGCGGTTGGCGACGACGTTCGAGATCGGCAGGCCGCCGTACTGCCCCAGCCCGCGGGCCTGTGCCATCGCGGTGACGCCGACCGTCGTGCGGCGAGCGAGCCCCGGTCCCTCGAGCGGGCCGGCGTCGAGGCGCTCCTGAAACTCGCCCGTCCGGTCGTGGAGCGCCAAGACCGGAACGCCCGCGGTGACCGTGCGATCCACGCGACGGGTGTCGACGACGCGGCCGTCCGCCTCGACTGTCAGCTTCAGTCCGCGAACCGTCACTCGGAGCTCGGTCCCGCTGTCGACGCCCGCGATCGAGACGCGCTCGATCGCCGCGTCTGCCGATTCAACCGACTCGCCGAACGACGCGCGGGCGGCGCTGCCGCCGCGGCGGTGTTCGACCGGATCCATCGCGTCGCGAACGGCGAGGAAGATCCGAAGCCGGAGATACTTCCGGAACGTCTCCGGTCCGTCGAGTGCGGACCCGACGTCGGTGTCGGCGGCGACCGTGACCGGCTCGCGCGCTGCGGCCTGCGCCGCGTTCCGCACGGCGATCCTGAGCGCGGCAGTCGCTTCCGCGTCCACGCGGTCGGCTGCGACGTCCGCGGACCGATCGACCGGCGCGGGGCCGGGCGTCGCGAGCGACGCCGCGAACGCCGAGCTCGCGACGAGTAGCAACACGCCGAGCAGCGCGAAGGGAACGCGACCGCGGTCGTCCTCGGCGAGCCGCATCAGCGGACCTCCGCGGAGGCCGACCACGTCCGCACGACGATCCGGACCGACGAGACGGACACCGCGTCGGCCGCGGCGACCGGCGAATCGTAGCGGGCGCGCAGATCCGCAGTAACCCGCGGGGCGATCGCGGCCGCGAGCCGTTCGTTCGCCGCCGCGGTGTCCTCGGTCGCGAGCGGTTCCGCGAGCGACGCGTTCTCCGCTGAATCCGCTCCGTCTATCTCCGTTTCGAGGCGCGCGTAGCGGTGCCGGAGCAACGCGGCGGACGGGTCGTTCCCGCGGAGCGTCGTCTTCGCGGGGCCGGCGGGCACCAGCACCGCGACAGTCCGCTCGGCGACCGCGTCTCCGAGGGACTCGAAGTCCCACGTCGCCGATCGGGGGATCGGCTCGACGCCGGTCGGGACGACGAGTGTCGCCGCGTGGACGCCGTCGCGCGGCGGCTTCGTCCCGACGCCGACCGCCCCGCCGACGGGCGCGCCGGGGTACGGTCGCCACGTGGCGTCGACCCGAACCGTCGCGCCGGTCCGCGCGCGGACCGCGTCGGCGACGCCGCGCCGGAACGTCGCCCGCGTTCGGGTGAGCGGCGGAATCTCCGACGCAGGGGCCGGCGTCGCGTTCCTCCCCGCGCTCGCGGTCGACACGAAATCGACGCCGCTCGTCGACGTCGTCGCCCGCGCGAGCAACTCGGCGAGGCTGCCGTGCGCCGTGCGATCGAGTTCGGGCGAGTCGAGCGGGACGTCCGACACGTCTGGACCCTCCTCACTCGCGGCGACCTCGCGCACGCCGGGGGCGAGCGAGTAGTCGACTTGCGCGGTCGTCGTCGCGAGCGTGTCCGCCACGGCGTCGGCGCGGCCGGGCGGCGGCGGCGGCGACTGCTCGACGGTGACGAGGCCGACGACGGCCGCCGAAACGAGCAACAGACAGACGACGGCATCGATGGCGGCGTTCATCGCCGCGCACCCCCGCGAAGCGCTCGGATCATCGCCACACCCAGACGCGGAGCGTCCCCCAGACGACATCGCCGTCGACCGTCGCGACGGACACTGGTCGCTCGGCGGAATCGACGCCGTCGGTATCGGTGCCGGCAGAATCGACGCCGGCAGAACCGACGGTCGCCACTCGTCCGGCGGCTTCGGGCGGTCGACGACCGTTGGTCCACGTCCCTTTCGGGGTCGTCACCACGACGGCGACGAGGTACCCGTCGGGCGTGGCCGGGCCGTCGCGCGGGAGCCCGACCGGTGAGACGACGCCGCCCTCGCTCACGTCGTCGTAGACCCGTTCGAGCGTCGGTTCGGCGAGCGCGTTGGCCGTCTCGTCCGGCGTCACCGCGCCCAGCGTCGTCGCGTACAGCGAGAGACCGGTGCAGACCGCGAACAGCGCGATCAGGGCGACGAGCGGCGTCGTTTGCGCCCGCGACGCGCCGGGAGACAGCGCTCGCGGCCCGCGGGCGGCGCTCTCACGCGTCGACGAGGACGACATCCACTCCCTCCCAAGACAGTCGGCGGACGATCAGCGTGCGATCGACGGGTCGCCACGGGGCGTCGCCCGCGTCGGCGCGGGCCTCGACGACCGCCTGTCTGAACGCCTCCGGCGAGTCGAAGGCCCGCTCTGGCGGCGTCCCGTAGAGGACGTCGCGCAGCGGCGACTCGTCGGCCGGAACGGGCGTGACCGGACCGAACGAAAGCGTCGCGTGCGCCGTTCCGCCGTCGGACCTGAGGCCGATCCGGCGCGTGCGGAGTCGGATCTCGTCGGCGTCGAGCGGGTGTTCGCCGGTGGCGGCGTACTCGGCGGCGGCGACGCGGTCCACCGTCGCGCCGACCGCGCCCGCGTCCGGCGGCGGAGCCGTCGGGAGTCCGGTCGCCGCGCCCACGAGCGCGACTCCCGCCAGCGACAGGCCGATCCAGCCGTACCACGCGTCCAGCGTCAGGTCGAACATAGCGCCGTTGGCCGCGTCTCCGTATATAAACGCTCGGCTGGGTTCGCGGGATCGGAAACGGTTTTCTGACCGCCTCAGAACAGCATCGCCGCACCCTGATACGCGACGAGATAGGTCGCGGTCGCAGCGAGCAGCGCGAGGCCGGTTCGATACCCCACGAGCGAGCGGTCGAGGCCGCGGTCGAGCCCGGTCGCGACGACGGTGAGGACCGCCGCGAGCGCGAGCACGTAGACGCCGACGGCCGCACCGAGCGTCGACGGATCGAGCGTGGCGACGCCCGGCACACCCGTCGCGGCGAGCGATGTCGTCGCTCCCGTCGTCGATGCACCTGCGGTCGATGCACTCGCACCCGCTGTCGACGCGCTCGATCCCGTTGTCGCCTCCGACGCCGCCATCTGCGTCGCCATCGCCACGGTCGCGCCGCCGACGAGCGGGGCGAACAGCGCCGCGGTGTGACCCAGCGTTCCGGTGATCGCCGCGAGCTCTCGTCGCGCCTCCTCCTCGACGCGACGGAGCTCGGTGAGGTGATCGGCCAGTCGGACGAGCGTTCCGCCGGCGGGCCGACCCTCCGCCGCGGCGACCGCGAGGAGCGACGCCGTCGCTCGCGCGCGTCGGCTCGGGATATCGCGCAGCGCGCCGTGTTCGCCCAGAAACGCCGCTCTGACGCCGACTCGCAGCCGACGTTGCACGCCGGAAGCCGCCTCGAAGAGGTCGCTCGTCCGCCCGGTCGTCGCCCCCGCGGCCGACTCGATCGCCGTCTCGACCGCCTCGCCGGCACCGACCCGCCGACCGACGACCGCCGTCGCGTCTGCCAGTCCGGCCTCGACAGCGCTGACGTCACGACGGACCGCGGCCATCGGTCGGTAGTGAACGACGAGCGCCGCGCCGACCCCGGTTCCCACGGCAGCGACGGGCGCGGCCCACGAAGCGACGGCCGAGCCGCAGACGAATCCGAATGCGACGCCGAGAACGCCCGCGACGACGCCGCGCGTCGGTTCCGAGGGCACGTCCGGGTGCGCCGCAGTCACGCGCGGCGGCGCGATCGCGATCGGGCGTCGGAGGAGTAGCCACGCGCCCGCGCCGACGAGTCCGACCGGAAGCAGGACGTCGTAGAGGACGACGAAGACCGAGGCGGGAATCGTCACGCCACCGGCGCGGGCGGCGGGCAGCACGCCGACCAGCGCGAGCGGGAGCAGGACGCCGAAGGCGTAGATCCCGCTGGCCGGGCCGCGGACGTCGCCGGCGAACTCGGCCATCTCCGTTCGCGCGCCGTCGAGGACCGTCTCTAAGGCCCGTTCGAGCGCCTGTTCGCGCTCGTCCGGCGGTGCCTCCACCGCGGCCGAGAGCAGCGCGATCGACCGTTCGAGCGCCGGGAACCACGAGCGCCACTCCGCGGCGAAGGCGTCGAGGCCGGCCGACGGCCCCGATCGCGTCCGTTCGGCGTGCGCCGCGAGGCTGCGAGCGAGCGGTCCCGTGCCCGTCCGCGCGGCGAATATCGCGGCCCGCTCGGGCGTCGAGTCGAGTCGAAGCCGGAGTGCCGCGCGCGCGACGAGACTGGGCGCATCGCCGAGCGCGCGGGCCCGGCGGAGCGTTGCCGCCGCGACCGGCAGTCGATGGACGACGTGCGTCGCTCCGAGGCCGATTCCCGCCGCCGCGGGCACCGACGCCGCGACCGGGAGCACTGGGAGCAACGCGACGAGCGCGCAGAGCGCGAGCACGGCGACGGGGACGGCGGCGACGTACCCGGCGCGAACGACGGTGTCGGCGCGGAGGTCGCTGCCGAGGAACGCCAGCGAGCGGTGGAGGTCGTCGGTCGGCTCGACGTCGCCCGGGTACCACTCGGCGAGCGTTCGAGCGATCCGCTGGAGGCGAATCGCTCGGCGGACTCGGGCCGCACCCGCCATCACAGCCCTCCGCGACGGCTCCGGTCGCACGCCTCGGGCGTCGTCAGCGACGCCGACGCGAGGCGGTCGAACCGTTCGGCCGTCCGATTGAGCCGAGACAGGAGGTCACTGTAGGACTCGCAGTCGCCGCAGAGCCGCTCGAAGACCGCGCTGTCGCCCCGTTCGACGGCCCCCGTCGACTGCAGCGAGCCGTCGCGGCGCTGGAACAGCGGGACGAACGTCGATTCGTCGCCCGTCGTCCGCACCCCCTCGACGGCGGACACGTATCGTTCGTCGCCGTCGCGCACGCAGGTGACGACTAGATCAGTCGCCCCGAACGAGGAGGGCGGCACGCCGAGGTCGGAGACGACGCGCTCGCGGACCGCCGCGGCCGAGTCGCCGTGGATCGTGCCGAGGACGGCGTGCCCGTGCGCGCCGACGCGCATCGCCTCGTACAGCGACCGCGCCTCGCCGCCTCTGACCTCGCCGACGACGAGCGCGCCGTCGCCGAGTCTGAGCGCCGTCCGCAGCGCGTCGGTCGGCGAGAAGCCGCTTCGACCGCTGCCGCCGTCCCGTCGGGTACTGCCCCCGCCGGAATCCCCGGCTGCTCCCGCGCCGACGTCGGTGTGTAACGCCTGCACGTCGCGGCCGCGCTCCCGGAGCGCTTCGATCGGAAGCTCCGGCGTGTCCTCGATGCTCACGAGCCGCGTCGTCGCCGGAAGCTCCCAGAGGAGCGCGCCGAGAAGCGTCGTCTTGCCCGCTCCGCGCGTTCCGGCGACGATCGTCGCCGCGCCGCCCGCGACCGCGAGCGAGAGAAACGCCGCGGCGTCCGCGGGCAGTGATCCCGCCCCGACGAGTCGCGGGAGCGTCCACGCGTCGTCGTCGCGGGCGCGGAACGCGAACCCCAGTCCGTCGCTGGCCGGCGCGGTCACGCCCGCGACGCGGATTCGACGCCCCGTCTCGGCGACGACCGAGGCGTCGAGGGTCGGCGCGCTCCGGGAGAACGCGCGGCCGCTCTCGCGTCGGAAGCGCGATGCGAGCGACGCGGCTCCGTCGGGCGTCAGGCGGACGTTCGTCGGGCGACGCTCGCCGTCGACGACGACCCGAACGGGCGCGTCCGTCACGGGTGCGGAGACAACGACGTCGGAGACGCGCTCGTCGGCGAAGAAATGCTCGAACACGCCGAGGCCGCGGGTGTACCGATCCAGAACCGCTGCGATCGTCTCGATCGGCTCGTCGGCGTCGGCGACTCGCCGGACCGCTCTGCCGGCCGCGCGGGAACCTCCCGCGACGGAACCGTTCGCGAGGACGCGATACGCCGCAGCGAGCGTCGCGGTCGCGTCGGCAGCGAGGTCGTGAGCCGTCGGCGTCAGGTGATACAGCGGGCCGTCACACGTGTCGTACCGCCGCACCTCAGCGTCAGTCGGGAGCGTCCGCGACTCGCGGAGCGCGGCGGACGGCGGCCGCGTCGAAACGCGGGCCCGAGCGACCGTCGGTCCGACGAACGCTCGAAGCGCCTCCCGGTAGCGGTTCGATTCCGGATCGACCGCCGATCCACCGCGTCGGCCCGCAACGTGATCGACACCCGCCGCGAGCCCCGACTCCGCTGCGATCCGTGAGAGCGCCCCCGCGCGACCCGTCGCTCGGTGGGCGGCCCCGAGCGGGTCGACGCGTGCGCGCTCGGCCAGTGAGTCGTCGTGGGCGCGCGCCCGTTCCGCGAATCGACCGGCGGCGAGCAACAGTCCGACCGCGGCGTCCGCATACGTGCGTTCGATGCCGTCCGAGCGCGTCCGGACCACGTCGACGTCGCGTTCTTCGAGCGCGGCGACGACGGTCGCCCGACAGCCGGGGCTCAACGCCAGATCGCCATCGCCGGGACACGTCGACGCGTCGACGATGAGCGCTCGCCGGTCCGTGATCCCCGTTCCCGAGGGATGTTCGAAGGACGGCCGACAGCGACACGCTTCGGCAGTTTCTGAGGTCTTTGCATCCCCCGCAGGCCCACTGCGATCGCCGCCGTCAGTCGCGAGGCCAAGAGTCGCAGCGAACCGGTCGATGGCGGTAGTGACGTCAGCGAGCGTCGAGTCGGAACCGGCCGCCGGTTCATCGTCGCGGATCGAAGTCATAGCGCCGGTGGCCGCGTCTCCGTATATAAACCGTTGGACCGGGTGGCGCGAACATCGACGGTCGATCCCGCACCACTCACCCGCGCGTGACGACGATCACCGGCCGGCCGCCGTCGACGACGAGCGCGAGCGAGACGGCGTGCCGACCGGTCGCCTCGAAGACGACGGGACCGTTCGGCGTTCGAACCGGCACGGGAAGCGAGAGCCCCCGAAGCCGAGTCGACCCCGAGGACGATCCGTAGGCGACGAGCGAGCGGTTCCCCGCTCCATCCGGCTTCCCCCCGATCGCGACGAACGCGGGTCGCGCGGTCGCCAGCGACGCTTTCGGAAGCCGGACCGCCACACGTCGGACTGCTGCCTGTGACCGCCTCGGCGTCGCGTCTTCGGTCGCGGCCAGTGCCGCCCCGGCGCGTTCGATCCGGTCGACGGTTCCCGCCAGTTCCCGGTCGGTCCCGGTCGCCCTCGCGTCGTCGATAGCGGGCAGTGCGGCCGCGAGCGTCGCCACTGTCAGCACGGCGGCGACGACCAGCCGGATCACTGGAACGCGTCGCGAAGGCGCGTCGCCAACGACTCGCGTTCATCGTCGGATCGGCGAGGCTCGACCGTCCCAGCGCCGAGTTCCCGTTCGCCGCTTGCGTCGGGCGACTGTGATCCGTCGTCGGCCGTGGCTGTGCTGTGAGCTGTCCTCGACCGAGAGATCTCCTTGCGCGCGCCCGTCTCGGGAAGTCGCTCCCGAACCAGCCCGCCGTCCGACGATTTCAGCCGCTCTTCCAGCGATTCGACCTTCGCGAGCGCGATCGACGCGCGCCGCTCGACCGCCTCGTCGACAGCGTCGACGCCGCCGAGGAGCCCGCGGACGGCGTCGAGTTCGGCCTCCACCGACGCCAGCCGCCGTTCGAGCGAGGCGACATCCGCGTCGGTGTCGGGGACCCGATCGCCGGTCCCGGCCTCGATCGTCCCGGCATTTGTCGGGTGAGCGTCGAATTCGTCGGATTCGCACGCCCGCAGATCGTCTCGCTCGGGTGCGGTCGTCATATCGCGAGTGGCCCCGTTCTCCCTTATAAACTCAGGCACCAAGGTTGAAGGTCCACCTCGGAGAGATACGGGTATGAAGTCCGTCCTGATTGGTGTCGGCCAAGCCGGCGGGAAACTCGCCCGCGAACTGGTCGATTTCGACGAGCGGATGGGGTTCGGTGCCGTCCGCGGCGCTGTCGCGGTCAACACCGCGCAGGCAGATCTCAGCTCCCTCCCCTTCGAGACCGTCCTCGTCGGCCAAGACCGCGTGAAAGGCCAAGGTGTCGGCGGCGACAACGAACTCGGTGCGGAGGTGATGCAGGCAGATATCCAAGAGGTGCTCTCCGCGCTCGACGGGTCGATCACGGCCGAAGCCGAGGCGATCTTCGTCGTCGCCGGGCTGGGCGGCGGCACCGGCAGCGGCGGCGCGCCCGTCGTCGCGAAGGAGCTCAAACGCATCTACGACGTCCCGGTCTACGGGCTCGGTATCCTCCCGGGGCGCGACGAGGGATCGATGTACCAAGTCAACGCCGGCCGATCGCTGAAAACGTTCGCGCGCGAGTCCGATTCGCTGCTCCTCGTCGACAACGACGCGTTCCGGTCGGCCGGCGAGAGCGTCACCGAGGGGTTCGACTCGATCAACCGCGAGATCGCAAAGCGGGTCGGTCTACTGCTCGCGTCCGGCGAGTCCGTCGAGGGCGTCGCCGAGAGCGTCGTCGACTCCTCGGAGATCATCAACACGCTCCGGAACGGCTCGATCGCCGCGCTCGGCTACGCCTCCGCTGAGGCGGCCCCCGAGGCCGAGGAGAACATCAACACCGTGATGAGCACGACCCGCCGCGCGCTGCTCACGGGGTCGAGCCTGCCGGACGCGACCGACGCCGACGCCGCGCTCGTCGTCGTCGCCGGCAGACAGGACGCCGTCCCGCGGAAGGGCGTCGAGCGCGCCCGACGCTGGGTCGAAGAGGAGACGGGGAGCCTGCAGGTTCGCGGCGGCGACTTCCCGCTGTCGAGCGATCGGATCGCGACATTGATCCTCCTCGGCGGAATCGAACGCTCCGAGCGGTTGGAGGCGTTTATGCAGCGCGCGAAGGAGGCGCAGGAAGAGGAGACCGCCGCGGAAGCGAAACCCGATAACCCCGGCGATATGTGGGCCAACGACGACCTCGACAACCTGTTGTAGCCGCGTTCGCGTCGGCGGTCCGTGCGTCCTTACTGCTGCAACAGACTCGCACCGTCGAACTCAGCGCGAGCGTAGTCGACTTCCATCAGATCGAGGACCGTCGGCGCGATGTCGTAGAGGTCCGCGTCGGTGATTTCCACGTCGGGGTCGTCGACGAACAGCGACGCGTTGTCGAAGCTGTGCATCCCGTTTCGGGGACCCTTCCCGAACACGTCCTCGTGGCCCGTGAACCCGGATTTCAGATCGAAGCCGTGGTTCGGAACGACGACGAGGTCCGGGGCGATGTCGTCGTGGTCGCCGCGGAAGGCGTCTTCCTTCTCGACGACGCGGTCTGCGACCTTTCGACCGTCGGGGCCTTCGAGCGCTTCGAGTTCGGCTTTGAGTTCCGATCGAACCGCCTCGTACTCGTCCTCGGGGACGCTCCCCCGCGGCTCGCGGCCTTCGAGGTTGATGTAGAACCGGCCGGGAATGAGCGAGTACGCGCGCGCGTCGTCGGCGATGTCGCCGAGTTCGTCGTGGTCGTCGTCCTCGTAGGAGAGCCAGCCCGCCTCTTCGAGCCACGCGTTGCAGTGGACCTCATAGTCCAGCGAGGTGAACCCGTGATCCGAGGCGACGACGAGCGTCACGTCCTCCGGCAGCGCCTCGCGGATCTTCCCGACGTACTCGTCGACCTTCTCGTAGAACTCGATGAAGGCCCCCTTGTTCTCGCCGTCGCGCTCGTAGTCCTCGAAGAGGAAGTGATTCACCCGGTCGGTCGTCATGAAGACGCCGAAGAAGAGGTCCCAGTCGTCGCGATCGAGGACCGAGGTAAAGGCCTCGTACCGTCGGTCGAGCGTCTCGTGAGCGTTCTCGACGAAGTCC
The DNA here is from genome assembly GCF_037031285.1 of Halobellus sp. LT62. NCBI lineage: Archaea > Methanobacteriati > Methanobacteriota > Halobacteria > Halobacteriales > Haloferacaceae > Halobellus > Halobellus salinisoli. The sequence continues at coordinate 594,761 of NZ_JAYEZO010000001.1, read as the reverse complement.
GACTTGTCGTCGTCGTGGCCGAGTTTGGCGTTGACGTCGATGCGGTAGTTCATCGAATCGAGTTCGTCGCGGAACTCCTCGGGGTGGGCGGCCTTTTTGACGCCCGGCGAGAGGAAGCCCGAGACCATCCGCTGGACGTTGCGCTGCGGCGGGAACGTCACGGGGACGTTCATCACGCTGGCCTGTCGCCCGTCGTCGGTGACGCGGTCCCACAGGCGCGTCGCCTGTACGTCACGCCCCATCGGGACGTAGGTGTCGTAGGAGCCGTTTTCGCGGTCTTGAAAGCCATAAACACCCGTTTCCCCCGGATTCACGCCAGTCGTGAGCGAGGGCCAGCAGGCGGAGGACTCCGGCGGCACGATGCTCTCGATCGCGCCGGCGCTGCCCTCCTCGGCGAGCGCGGCGAAGTTCGGAAAGAGCTCAGAGCTGTCGGCGAGGAGACTGAAGGGTACGCCGTCGATACCGATGAAAGCGACGCGCGGGTGATCTTCCCCGCGCAGCCGGTCGAACAATCCCATATCGGTCGTATTCCCCCGTGAGTCATAAGAACTTTCGTCTCCGCGCGAACGTCTGCCGCTGTCTGCGACGCGTCGATCTCGACCGCCCGCGGCGAAGGAGCGAAGTACGCGCCGCGACAAAGGCACGTAAGAGCCGTGAAGGAGTTCCAGCGAAAGCAGCTGTTGGAGCGCGTCAACCGCGAGGCCGCGACCGTCGGCGTCGAGATCCCCGACGCGATCGACGTGCAGGGCGAGGAGATCGACCTCCGCGAGTTCGTCTTCGAGATCAAGCGCCGCGACACGATTCCGTCGGGCGAGCGCGACCGCGTCGACGAGGCGAAGCGGAACCTCCGCCGGGAGCGTCGCCAGCGACTCCGGAAGATCAAGGACGGAGAGATCTCCTACGAGAAAGGGGAACGCCTCGCCGAGAGCATCGTCGGCATCGACCGCGCGCTGAACGCGCTCGAACAGCTCCGCCCCGTCGATCTCGAAGAGGAGTCGTCGGTACAGGCGACCGCCGACCAGAAGCGCTGGGTGCGCTTCCTGAAGCAGGCGCTCGGCCACGAGGACGTCAGTAGCAGTCCCGCCGGCGGACGGGGGTCGGGAGGCGGACGCGGCGGAACAGGGGGATCGGGAGGCGGGCGTCGGTGAGCCGAAACGCCGAGGTCGCGCGACAGCTCGAACTGTTCGCCGACCTCCTCGAGGCCGACGGCGTCGAGTACAAGCCGAACGTCTACCGCCGGGCCGCCGAGAACATCCGCGAGCACCCCGAGGCGATCGAGGCGCTGGCCGCGGAGGGCGAAGCGGCCGTCGAGGAGATCGACGGCGTCGGCGACGCCATCTCCTCGAAGGTCGTCGAGTACGTCGAGACCGGCGAGATCGGAGAACTGGCGGAGCTGCGCGAGAAGCTCCCGGTCGAGATGGAGGCGCTCACGCGCGTCGAGGGCGTCGGCCCCAAAACCGTCGGTGCACTCTATGATGCCCTCGAAATCACGACGCTCGACGAACTCGAAGCGGCGGCCGAGAGCGGGCAGATTCGAGAGGTGAAGGGATTCGGCGCGAAGACCGAGGAGAACATCCGCGAGAACATCGCGTTCGCGCGGCAGGCGAGAGAGCGCGAGCGGCTCGGGGACGCGCTGCCCCTCGGGGAGGACGCGCTCGCGTACCTGCGCGACGTCGACGCCGTCGAACGGGCCGACGTCGCCGGCTCGCTCCGACGGTGGCGCGACACGATCGGCGACGTCGACGTCCTCGTCGCCGCCGAGTCGGGCGCGCGGGTCGTCGACGCGTTCGTCGAGTGGCCCGCCGCGAACGACGTCATCGAGGCGGGCGAGCACAAGGCGGGCGTCCGCGTCGACGGCATCCGCGTGGATCTGCGGGTGGTCGTCCCCGAGGAGTTCGGCGCGGCGCTGCAGTACTTCACCGGAAGCAAAGAGCACAACGTCGAACTCCGGAACCTCGCGATCGGCCGTGGGCTGAAGATGAACGAGTACGGCGTCTTCGACGTCTCGGAGGTCGACGAGCCCGACGCGGACCAGCGGATCGGCGAGCGCGTCGCGGGCGAGACCGAGGAATCGATGTACGCGGCGCTCGATCTGCCGCTCATCCCGCCGGAGATCCGCGAGGGGACCGGCGAGATCGACGCCGCGCACGAGGGGACGCTTCCAGCCCTCCTCGAGGAGAGCGACGTCCGCGGCGACCTGCACACCCACACTGACTGGTCCGACGGCCGCGCGTCGATCGAGGAGATGGTCGAGGCCGCCGCCGAGCGCGGCTACGACTACTACGCCGTGACGGACCACGCGACCGGCCCCGGGATGGTCGGCGGCGTGGGGCTCTCGGACGCGGAACTTCGCGAGCAGACGGACGCGGTCGACTCGGTCCGAGAGGCGCTCGGAGAGACGCTGGATGCGGACCTGAAACTCTTCCACGGCGTCGAGACCAACATCGACGCCGAGGGGGGGCTCTCGACCGGCGACGACCTGCTCGCCGACCTCGACGTCGTCGTCGCCTCGCCGCACGCGGCACTCGGGCAGGACCGCGAGACCGCCACTGAGCGACTCGTCCGCGCCGTCGAACATCCGAGCGTCGACATCTTGGGCCATCCGACCGGCCGGCTCATCAACGAGCGCGAGGGCCTCGACCTCGACATCGCACGGCTCGTCGAGGCGGCGGCCGACGCCGGGACGGCACTGGAGATCAACGCGGACCCGGCCCGCTTGGATCTCTGGGGCGAACTCGTCCGCGTCGCCGTCGAACAGGGCGCGACGATCGCGATCGACACCGACGCCCACGCGCCCGGGGCGCTCGACTACGTCCGGTATGGGGTGCACACGGCCCGGCGAGGATGGTGCGAGCGCGACGACGTGCTGAACGCGTGGGACGTCGACGACCTCGAGACGTTCCTGCACTGACGGACGTCGAGCCGGTGTGAGAGCGATGAGCGAACGACTCCTCGTCGACGCGATGTGCGGCAAACTGGCGACGTACCTGCGGATGTGCGGCTACGACGCGGCGTACGTGCTCGATCCGGAGGACGGGGCCGGGACTGAACGCACCTCCGAGTCCGCCTCGACGACCGAGAGCCCGTCGGACGCCGACATCGCCGCGTGGGCCGAGCGGTCGGGTCGAACGCTCGTCACGCGGGACGTCGACCTCGCGGCGCGCGTCGACGACGCGGTGTTGCTGACGAGCCGCGACGTGGTCGAACAGCTCGACGCGCTCTACGAGGCGGGCTTCGACCTGTCGCTCGCGGATCCGCCGCGTCGCTGCGGCGCGTGCAACGGCGAACTCGGACGCGTCGACGCCGACGAGTCGCTTTCGAGTGGGATGCCCGATCCCGCGGAGACGGCCTGCTGGCGGTGTCGCGACTGCGGGCAGGTGTTCTGGAAGGGGAGTCACTGGGACGACGTGCGAGCGACGCTCGCGGGCGTCAGAAAATAACTCGCAGCGGGTTGATCGATCTCACCGATCCGGCCGCGGCGTCCACTCCTCGCAGGGGTCCATGTCGTCCATCAGTTCCTCGTGGGCACCGCAGTAGGGTTCAATCCCCGATTCGGTTCGGACGTACTCGAAGTGCGCGCAGTTGCCGCAGTAGCTGTCGGCGGCGTCGAAGTTTCGATTTCCGGACGGGCCCGCGCTCGGCTGCGAGGGGGCGCGTGTCGAGGGCGATGCCGGTTCCGAGGGGGTGGACGAGGCCGACCGCGAGGGCGACGTCGGTGTGGCGGGGTTCGACGGCGTCGCCGACGAGTCGTCCAGCGGCGAGGAGATAACCTCGGCGTCGCTCCCGCCGTCGGAAGCGGGCCCCGGTCCCGCGCTGCCGGTCTGGGTTTCGACCTCGCCGTCGGGCGTGCCGCCGAAGAAGCCGATGCCGCCGAACCCACTGCGGGGGCGTTCGACGGGGACGTACGTCGTCTCGTGCCGGCGCGTCACGCTGACCATCGCGGTGCCGCCGGGGTCGTTTCGCGTCTTGAAGTTCGCGACGCCGACGAACAGACACCAGAAGGTGAGCATCGCGCCGAGAAAGTAGATACCGACGGTCAGAAGCGTCAGATCCGGGGTGCTGTCGGCGCAGAGCGACCCCGACCAGTGGCAGGGGTACGCGTACGTGAACAGCGCGACGCCGACGACGGCGACCCCGGCACCGACGACCGCCGCGGCCTTGGTGAGCCGCCCCGACGGGAGCACGGCGAAGATTCCGAGGAACACCGACGGGATGCCGACGCCGGCGAGGACGGCTCCGAGCTGTCGTTTGGCCGTCAGCGCCGCCACGTCCGATCCGTACAGGAGATCGGTGGTCGCGACGACGATCCCCGAGACGACGAGGAGGCCCCCCGCGAGAAACAGCCCCAATCCGAAGAGCAGTCGGCGGAGGCTCGCCCCCGTTTGCTTTCCCCTGTAGACCTCCGAGAGACTGGGCATAGCCCCTCTTCGTAGTCACCACACAAAACGATGCGTCAGACGGGCGCACGACGAACGTCGACGTCGGTATCGGCGGCGCGCGACGTCGACGATTCGGCGCTGGAAGCGGCGGTGGACGGCGATATCGGCGGACGAATCGACCGCCTGTAACGCCGACTCTCGGGAATCGCAGAGCGTGTCGAAGGGATTATTGTCAGTGATGGCAAATCGACGCGTATGGCAGACGAGGAGGAATCAGCGGGCCCCGTCGTCGAGTTGGGCGAGGAGACGCCTGTGGAGGGTCAGCCCCTCGCGCGCGTCGCCGCGCGCCTCACGTGGCCCCACGAGATGAGCCGAATCATCGCACAGGAAGGCGACAGCGTCATCCGAACGCCCTCGGGGCCGCAGACGCTCTCGGACGTGCTCGAAGAGGTCGACGAGACGTACGTCGACTCTCGGCAGACGTTCGTCTCACTCGTGAAGGACGTCGTCGGCGACGAACCAGTCGCCACCGAGTAACGACGCGTGCGACGGTGTCCGTAAACGCCCGCATCCGGACCGCCGTCGGCGAACTGAGTTGGCTCCAGCGGTCGCTGTTGGTCGGATTGGTCCTCTCGGTGCTGTGGAGCACGTGGTCGGTCCCGCCGTCGAGCCTCACGGCGCGGGTCGTCCGCGACGTGATCTTGTTTTTCCTGATCCCGGTCAGTCTGGCCCTCTCGCACGGGCGGCGGCTCGGGTTTCGCGTCGACCGCACCGCCGTCCGCGACACGCTCCTCCTCGCGGCCTTCGTGCTGCCGTTCTATCTCGTCGGCTCGTCGCTGCCGAGCATCCGCACGTACTACCCGATGTGGGAGACGACCACCGCGCTCGGACAGTTCCTCCCGCACACGGTCCAGCAACTGCTCGTCGTCATCGCCGCCGAGACCTACTACCGCGGGCTGCTCTGCGTCGGCGTCAGCGACGAGTTCGGGTTCAAGAGCGTCTTCATCAGCCCGGTCGTCTACGCGCTGCATCACGTCGGGAAACCCCCGATCGAACTCCTCCTTTCGGGACCCACTGACGTCCTCTTCGGTGCGGTCGACTACCACAGCCAGTCGCTTCTGCCCTCCATCGTCGCCCACGGACTCGGCTTGACCCTGCTCGACTGGCTGATCCTCCACGACCCCCTCATCCCACCGGAGGACGTGCTGGCGGCGCTTCGGTGGCTCCCGATTCCGTTGTGATCCCGGCTCGGGGGTATGCGATCGACCGGATCAAGAGCAAGCGCGATCGAGTGAATCGGTCTCGGGTGTGCACAATACAGACAAGTCCGTACTTTTTCATTCTCGCGCGACGTACGTCGATCCAATGACGCTACCTATCGATCCGAGCGCGATCGCCGCGGGCGACATCGGGCAAGAACGGGCGACCCTCCGAATGGAGCACGAGGACGCGATCGAACACGTGCGCGAGGCGTTCACCGACGCGGGCTTCGGCGTCGCGACGGAGTTCTCCCCCTCGGAGATGCTCAACGAGAAGGTCGACGCCGACCGCGACCCGTACTACGTACTCGGCGCGTGTAACCCGACGATGGCGGACCGCTCCCTCGACGCGAGCGACAAGAAGATGGGCGGGCTGTTCCCGTGCAACGTCGTGATCTGGCAGGAGGAGCCGGGCGTCCAGACGGTCTATCACGTGAGCATTATGCGCATCGCGCGACTCGTCGGGATGGCACCCGACAGCGAGGAGATGGCAGACATCATCGCGGATACCGGCGAACTCGTCGACGAGGCGTTCGGCAACCTATAGCAGCGGTTGCGACTGATTGTTCATCAGATCGCACGACAGCGTGCGATCGCGTGAATGAATACTTGCAAACGCTCCTATAGGCGCGGAGTAACCGTTTGATCGATCGACGACGATCGAACGGAACTGCGACGATTAGCCACCTTCGTCCGGCCGAGGCGGTGTCCACGACCCCAGTCGCCGCATCGTCGTGTCCATCTGCGAAAAGTGTGCCGTCTCCCTGTGAGTAGCTGTCATAGCAGGAATGTCGGCGGTATGTAATAAGTGTCTTCTGTCGATATTGTTTGAAGTACTTAGAGCACCTTCAACGAATAGTGGACACATATACACTCTGATCTGACTTGACAGCCAATTCGGTTACGTATTGTCGTGACACGGACTACATCCACGTTACGGGAGTGGCCGAATCGGGGCGTTGGTGGCGATCCATCGCCGGCGATCGCGCGCGTCCCGGTCCGGAACACTTAGCCCGACGCCTGCCACAGCGACACGTATGACTCGAAGCGACTGGGGAGACTGGCTCCCGCGCGCCGTCGAAGCAGCGGATCCCGACACCGTCGCCGTCTGGTACCTCGGCTGCAACGGTTTCATTCTGAAAGGCAGCGAGGGTACGACCGTCGCGATCGACCCGTATCTCGGTACCGGCGATCCGCCGCGGACGGTCCGGATGATCCCCGTTCCCTTCGATCCCGAGGACGTCGCGGAGATGGACGCCGTCTTCGCCACCCACGAGCACACGGACCACACCCACGGGCCGAGTCAGGCACCAATCTTAGAGAACACGGGCGCGGATTTCTACGCCCCCGACGACTCGCTGTCGGTCGCCGTCGACGACGAGGCGTGGCTCGACGAGTACGACCTCTCGGAGTCACAGTTCACGGAAATCGCGGAGGGCGACACCCTCGACGTCGGCGAGTTCACCGTCCACGTCGAATTCTCCCACGATCCCGACTCGACGCATCCGGTCTCGTACGTCTTCGAGCACGACTCGGGGACGTTCTTCCACGGCGGCGACACGAAACCGCACGACGACTTCGACGAACTGGGTGAGCGCTACGACATCGACCTCGGCGTGCTCGCCTTCGGCGCGATCGGCAACATCCCGGACAAGCAGACCCGAGAGCCGGTTCGCACCCGCTGGTACTCCACGGAGAACGAGGCGGTCAAGTCGGCGTCGGATCTCCAACTGGACCGCTTCCTCCCGAGCCACTGGGATATGTGGAAGGGAATGACCGCCGATCCGAAGGTGCTGCACCACCACGCGCGAAGTTACGAGTACCCGCAGTCGCTGGAAATCGCCGAGATCGGCGACCGCGTGGACCTATAGGGGCATTTCCAGACTGATCGCGTGCGTCTCTCGGGAGGTGGGTCGATTCCTCGGTCCGTTTCGCCTGTGATAGACGATAGGCACCAACAATTAACAGACGGTATGACAGTGATACATCAATGACGGAATGCAGTCGTTGCGGGGAGAGCGAAGACGTCGAGAACGGACGTATCGTCGGGCAGTTCGATCACTGGGACCAAGCAGTGTGCAATCGCTGCCGCGCAACCGAGCTGGCGGACCACACTCCCCTCGTAGAAGAGGAAGCTGAAGTCAAAGCCGTCCGCCAGCTCACCGAGCGCTCGTTAGACACCATCGCCGATCTCCTCGACCTCGACGAATCCACGGTCAAGATGAAACTTCGCGTCGTCGAAAAGCGAATCAACAACGGACAGGTGACGAGAGAGACGCTCCTCACCCAGAATATCGGGTAATCGGGTCGGAGAGCCGGCGACGACGAAAGGTCGGGTGATCCACGCGACCTCCCTGATTCGAATCCCGCAGTGTCGTTTTCACGCCTCGCTATCGCTCGGCGGAAAACGGACGTGACGGGATTCGAACCCGCGATCTAGGGGTTAGGAACCCCTCGCCCTGGTCCACTAGGCCACACGTCCCACCGACGAGTAGCGTAGCGGTGGCTTAAACAGACTCGGTTTCGCGAAAAGATCCGGGTGGAAAGCGCGTTAGTTCGTCTCGGTCGACTTCTCGGTCGAGGTCGATTCCGTCGACGTCGTTTCTTCGTCCTCTTCGTCGTCGTCGTCCATCCCCTTCAGTTCCTCTTCGATCTCCTCGCGGCCGCGTCGGAATTCGCCCATCGCTTGCCCCGTCGAGCGGGCGAGTTTCGGGATCTTGTTAGCGCCGAACAGCAGCACCAGTATGAGCAGGACGACGAGCACTTCCGGTCCACCCGGCAGCCCCGGGAACAATGGGGTGATAGTTCCGTACATCGCTACCAGATTCTAACCCAGTGGTAATTATAGGCTTTTTGCTCGGCCAGCCCGGTAAAACCCGCCAGTCGTCACAGAAACCGCAAGCAAAGACAGGAAGATTCAACCGCGAGGTCTCCCGAACACAGAATATGGTCTCAGTCGGCGACGATGCTCCTGATTTTACCGCACCGCTCGCGAACGGCGACGTCGAATCGTTCACGCTCTCGGAGACCCTCGGCGACGAGCCGGTCGTGCTCGCGTTCTTCCCCGCCGCCTTCACGGGCACGTGCACGACCGAGATGTGCACCTTTCGCGACCGGCTGGCGAACTTCGAGGACGTCGGCGCGGAGGTCTACGGCGTCAGCATCGACACGCCGTTCACGCTCAACGAGTTCCGCGAGCAGAACGATCTCAACTTCGGCCTCCTCAGCGACAGCAACCGCGAGATCATCGACGCGTACGGCGTCTCGATGGATTTCGCCGACCTCGGCGTCTACAACCTCGCGAAGCGCGCGGTGTTCGTCGTCGACGACGACGGCGAGGTCACGTACGCGTGGGTGAGCGACGATCCCGGCGTCGAACCCGACTACGACGAAGTTGCGGCGGCAGCGGAAGCGGCGCGCGCTACGTCGGTGTGAACCGCACGTCCGCAGATTCTTTGCCGTCGCTGAAGTACCGGGAGTGATGACTGACTCGACCGGCAACGGGGGTCGCGAGTACGACCCCGACACCGAGCACAACTTCCCCGATAACCGACTCAACGCCGTCCTCGAAGAGATCACGACGGATCCGGAAATCTCGACTTATCTCGAGGCGCAGAACGTCAACGCAGTGGCGCGAAAGGGGTACAACGATCACGGGCCGAAACACATCGAGATCGTCCGCAACCGCGCGCTCTGCCTGTACGATCTCCTGAAAGGTGGCGACGTCGCGTGCAACGGCGCGGCAGACCAAGGCCTCGAAGAGGCCGACGAACCGGTGATCATCGCGCTGGCCGCGACGCTACACGACATCGGGCACGTGGTTCACCGCGACGGCCACGTCTACTACTCGATCCCGCTCGCGGCCGACCTCCTCGACCGGCTCATCCCGCAGTTGGGCTTCTACGACACCGAGTCGACCGTGCGGCTGAAGGCCGAGGTGTTGCACGCGATCCTCTGTCACCATACCGAAGAGGATCCACTGACGACCGAGGCGGGGATCATCCGCGTCGCCGACGCGCTCGATATGGAACGCGGGCGGTCGCGCATCCCCTACGAGAAGGGCGGCCGCGGGATCAACACGCTCTCCAGTCAGGCGATCGAGAACGTCTCGCTCCGAACGGGAGACGGAAAGCCGGTGCTCGTCGAGATCGAGATGGTGAACGCCGCGGGCGTCTATCAGGTCGACAACCTCCTCAAGGAGAAATTAGAGGATTCGGGACTCGAAGAGCACGTTCGCATCGTCGCCGTCAACACGAGGTCCGAGGATCAACTGGTCGAGCGGATCGAGCTGTAGCGTTTGCGACCCATTGTTCGTCCGATGGCACGCAGTCGTGCGATCGAGTGAGTGGCGACGGGCGAACGCTAGGAAATGATCTCTTCGCCGGCGCGGCCGCCGACGTAGGCGATCGAACGGAGAACCAGCGGTCTCAGTCGTCGGCGGGCGAGACCTCTTCGAGACCGGCGACGGTGAGTTCGCCGCCGAGCGTGCGGTTCGGGTACGGGATGTCGATGCCCTCCTCGTCGAAGCGGCGCTTGACGGTCGTGACGTACTCGCCGCGGGTCTTCACGAAGTCCGAGCGGTTGGGATCGTCGATCCAGATGCGGGAAGTGAGCGTCACCGAGGAGTCGCCCAGTTCGGTGAGCCGCACCGACGGCGCGGGGTCATCGAGGATGTCCTCGCGGGCCTCGGCCTCCTCGACGATGATCTCGGTCGCCCGCTCGACGTCGTCGTCGTAGCCGATTCCGAAGGGCACCTGCAGGCGGAGTTTGTCCTTCGCGACGGGGTTCTTGATGACGCCGTCGGTCAGCGCCGAGTTCGGAACCGTCAGCAGTTCGTTGTCGAACGTCCGGACGCGGGTGACGCGGAAACTGATGTCTTCGACGATCCCGGAGTTGCCGTCCCATTGGATCCAATCGCCGATCTTGAACGGCTTGTCGGTGTAAATGAAGATCCCGGCGACGAAGTTCTGTAACACGTTCTGCATAGCGAAGCCGATCGCCAGCGTGGCCGCGGCGGCGATCGTCGCCAGCGACTGTAGGAAGTTGGGGTAGCCCGCCGCGCCGAACGCGGCCGTGACTCCGGCGAAGCCGACGACGACGACGAGGAGTCGGCGGAGCGGCTTCTGCGCGTGCGACTCGATTCCGCGGGAGTCCATCGTCCGCGTCGCGATCGGGAGCAGCAGGCTCCGACCGAGAACGAACACGACCGCGAACACGATGAGGAACGCGATCGCCTGTCCGAGGAGGCTGGCGGCCGCGTCCGGGAGTCCGAACCCGTTCAGAAAGCGGGCGATCGTGTCGTTCAGTCCGATACCGGCCTGCAGCGACACCCCTACGCTCATCGGTGCAGGACTCCCGTGTTACCCCGCGTTTCGATGACCGTCGCGTTGGTCCGCTCAGCGAGCTCGTCGGCGAGTTCTTCGACGGTCGTGCCGCCGCGCGCGGCGCGAAGGAACTTGACTTTGATCAGGTCGCGCTCTTTCAATTGGTCGGACGCCTCCTCGACGACCGGGTCTATCCCCTCCTTCCCGACCCAGACGGTGACGTCCAGATCGTGGGCTGCTTTCCGCAGCTCGTGCTCCGACATACGACTTCGTTTGGAAGGCAGATGGTTTGAACGTTAATACTCCAAGAAACGGAGATGCGACTCCGACAGATCGGTCCGTTGACGAGAGATCAACACTTATGTAACGGATATATAATTATTGATTATAGTAGCATTTGCAAGTCTTCACCCACTCGATCGCACGACCGCGTGCCATCGGATGACAGATCAGTTGCAAATGCTACGATATGCCGCTCGTGGGACCCATCACATCACCGGGACCCGGTTTCGCCCGTGGGACGGGTGAGTCGCCCGCGATGCTGTCGCGGGTTGCTGCCGACCGCGCGCGACGGAGGTCGATACACCGAGCGGACAACCCGCACGCGATCACCGACAGTTCACTATGTCCGACGCACACGATTCGTTCGACGAGACGTACCGATCACTCTACGAGCAGGGATTGACAGACGGCCTTCCCGTCGTCCCGCCCACCGAGGAGCGAGTCGAGGAGATGCTCCGCGGAACCGACCTACCGCCCGAGCACGTCCTCGGCCGCATCGGCAACGCGGACAACCCGATCACGGTCGGAGACCTCGCGGCCAACGCCGTGATGGCGGGCTGTATCCCGCCGTATATGCCGGTGCTCGAAGCGGGTGCTCGGGCGTTCGCGGATCCCGACTCGAACTCGATTCAGTCGTCGGTGAGCACGGGTTCGTGGGCGTACCAGTGGATAGTCAACGGGCCCGTTCGGAACAAACTCGACATCGAGAGCGGGACGGGGGCGCTCGGCCCGAACTACCACGCCAACCAGACCATCTCGCGCGCGCTCGGCATCGCCTACCGCAACACGGCGAAGATCTACCCCGGCGAGAAGGATATGGGGGTGATGGGAAACCCCGCGAAGTTCTACCTGCTCGCGGGCGAGAACGAAGAGGCCAGCCCGTGGGAGCCGTTCCACGTCACGAACGGGTACGACGAGGGCGAGAGCACGATCACGCTTTCCGGACCGAACGGCTGGACGCAGTGGCTTCCCAGCGAGAACACCGCCGAGAAGATCCTCGACGGGATGATCCGGAACACCCCACAGTCGATGCGCTCGAAGACCGGCGAGAACCTCAACGCGACGATCACCCACGCGATCAACCCCTACAACGCCGAGGAACTGGCCGAAGCGGGACTGAGCAAGGACGACATCAAGGGGTACCTCGTCGAGAACTCGAATATGAGCACCGACTCACACCCAGCCCTGCTCGAGAGTTCCGGGACGTACGGAGACACCGACGTCCCCCGCCGGCAGGTCCCGCAGTACTCCGAACCGGAATCGGTCAAACTCGCGACAGTCGGCGGCCCCGGTCGGTTCAACGCCATCGTCGGGATGTCGATCGGCGGCCCGGTCACGGAGAAGATCACCTTCCCCGACAACTGGGAGTCGCTCGTCGAGGAGTACGAGTTCGAGCGCGAGTGGGTCCCCGCCGAACGCTTCTACGACTGAGCCGGCTTCTCACTGATATAGTAGCGTTTGCAAGTCTTCACTCACTCGATCGAACGCTGTCGTTCGATCTGATGAGCAATCAGTTGCAAACGCTACTATACTCCTTATCAGTCAGCGGGGCGCTCCGTCAGTCCGCGTACGGATACCGCTTCGTCGCGCCACAGCAGCGACACCTGACGACGACGTGTCCCGACTGGAGGCGAACCCGCGCGGTCGAGCCCGGACGCAGATACGCGTCGCAGTCGTCGCAGGTGAACCGTCGGAAGCGACGCGGCAGCCGAACGCGGTTGCGCTCTGCGATCCGGCGCGCGAGGCGGACGTACTCGCGTGCGAGGTCGACGTCGTCCCCGGCGGTCGCCTCCCGAGCGAGATCGTGCAGTCGCTCGATTCGCTCTGCCGGGATGCCCATACCGAGGCACGGGCACGGGTGAGTAAAGTCGTTCCGAAGCGGGCGGACCGAGCGAAAGCGGACGATCCGAAACGGTACACTCTACATCCGTCGCCGCGAACCGGAGACGACTGTGGCTCTGCGCGCGCTCAACTACCTCGAACTCGAATCCCAACTGGAGCGAAGCGGCATCGGGACCGCGACCGACCAACAGCGGGCCGCCCTCGCCCGGACCAACGTCGAGGTCGTGACCTCGCCGTGGCGCGGCGGGAGCCCGCTCTCCGGCGTCCGCGCGGCCACGACGGGCGACGGCCTCTTCGGCGAGTACGACGTCGCGCACTGCAACCTCGTGGGACCGGGATCGCTCGCCGTTGCCCGACACGCCCGGCGCAACGATATCCCGCTCATCCTCCACACGCACGTCACCCGCGAGGACTTCGCCGAATCGTTCCGCGGGTCGACGACGGTCGCGCCCGCGCTGGGTCGCTATCTCAAGTGGTTCTACTCCCAAGCGGATCTGGTGCTCTGTCCCTCCGAGTACACGAAGCGCGTGCTCGAATCGTACCCCGTCGACGCCCCGATCCGCCCGATGACGAACGGCGTCGACGTCGACGCTCTCGACGGGTTCGAAGCGCTTCGCGAGGAGTACCGCGAGCGCTACGACCTGTCCGGGACGGTCGTCTTCCTCGTCGGCAACGTCTTCGAGCGGAAGGGCCTCTCGACGTTCTGTCGCGTCGCCGAGGAAACGTCCTACGACTTCGCGTGGTTCGGCCCGTACGACACCGGCCCGCACGCCTCGAAAACCGTTCGCAAGTGGACGTCGGACCCGCCGGAGAACGTCACGTTCACCGGCTGGATCGACGACATACGCGGCGCGTACGGCGCGGGCGACGTCTACCTCTTTCCGACGAAAAACGAGAACCAAGGCATCGCCGTTCTCGAAGCGATGGCCTGCGGAAAGGCCGTCGTGCTCCGGGATATTCCCGTGTTCGAGGAGTTCTACACCGATGGCCACGACTGTCTGAAGTGCGAGACCGACGAGGAGTTCCGCGCGGCCGTCGAGCGACTCGCTGAGGACGACGCGCTCTGCGAACGACTCGGCGAGAACGCCCGCGAGACCGCGATGGAGCACAGCCTCGACCGCGTCGGCGAGCGCCTCGCCGCGACCTACCGGGAGGTCCGGGACGCCAAGCGCGAGGGGCGGTCGGTCGAGTTCGAGGAGTGAGTGAGGCGAAGGCAGAGAGACGGCGCGTCGGAGTCGGCAGCGGAGGGACCGCGCGTCGGAGTCGACGAGGGATTCGCAACGATTTAACCCCGTCTGCGTGAATCGTCGTCGATGGCACCAGTCTCGGTCGCCGCGTTCACCGACACCTATCTGCCGACGGTCAACGGCGTCTCCTACACGATCCAGACGTGGCGCGACCGCTGGCGCGACCGCGGCGGGACGATGCGCGTCGTCTATCCCGGGTGCGACGAGTACGAACCGGAGCTCGAAGAGTACCCCGTCAGGAGCCTCCCGTTCCCGATGTACGAGGGATTCCGGCTCGGGACGCCGCGGATCCCCGCGGCCGCCGAGAACGTCGAGATCGTCCACGCGCACACGCCTTTCGCGGTCGGCCTCGGCGGCGTCCGGCTCGCCCGCCGGAAGGACCTCCCGCTCGTTACCTCCTATCACACCCCGACCGCGGAGTACGCCGACTACCTCACGTCGCTCCCGCGGGTCGAACACAGCATCGAACGGCTGGCCAAGCGATACGAGCGGTGGTTCCTCTCCCACTCGGACGCGGTGATCTGTCCCAGTGAGGACGCCAGAGACCGCGTCCGCGACACCGTCGACAGCGACACGCCCGCGGTGGTGCTCTCGAACGGCGTCGACGTCGACTTCTTCGCGCCGACCGACCCGGAACCGTTCCGCGAGCGGTACGACCTCCCGGACGGTCCGCTCGTCGGCTACACCGGCCGCCACGGCTACGAGAAGAACCTCCCCGAGTTCCTGCGCGCGGCCGCCGGACTGGACGCGACGGTCGTTATCGGGGGCGACGGACCCGCCCGCGAGGACCTCGAATCGCTCGCCGCCGACCTCGACGTCGACGCGCGCTTTCTCGGCTTTCTCCCGCGCGAGGAACTGCCCGCCTTCTACTCGCTTCTCGATGTCTTCGTCTTCTCCAGCCCGGTCGAGACGCAGGGCCTCGTCGCGCTCGAAGCCAACGCGTGCGGGACGCCCGTCGTGGGAGTCGACGCGGGAGCGCTCTCAGACACGGTCGAAGACGGCGTCACCGGCTATCACTACGCTCACGGAGATATCGCCGGCTGCCGGGCCGCCGTCGAGCGCGTCCTCGACGAACGCGACTCGCTCTCGCGGTCCTGTCTCGACCGCCGCGAGGACCTGAGCGTCGAGCACGCGGTCGATCAACTCGCCGGACTCTACGGGCGGGTCATCGACGAAAACGGAACGGAGTAGTCAGCACCCGATCGCGGTGCGGATTCGAGGCGCGGTCGATTCCAGCGGCGAATTTCGCCTTCAGTCGTCGAGGTCTTCGACGGCCTGCGCGATGCGCTGAAGCTGACGGGTCGCGTCGCGGACCTCGTCGCGGAGCTGTCGGACCTCGCGGACGAGTTCCTCGTTGCCCGCCGAACCCTCTTCTTCGGGACCGCCTCGGCCGCCGGGGCCGCCGGGACCGCCGCCCATTCCGGGCGGGCCGCCGCCCATCCCGCCGGGGCCGCCTCCGCCCATCATCCCGCTCATCATCTGCGCGAAGGGATTGCCGCCGCCGCCCATTCCGCCGGGGCCGCCGCCACCGCCCATCATCTCCTCGGGTTCGGGGCGTTCGCCCTCCTCTCGTTCCTCGGCGCGTCGCTCGCGGATCTCCTCGACGCGCTCGCGGAACGATTTCTCCTCGCTCTCGGCGTCGTCGGCCGGCGATTCGTCGGCGTCGTTCTCGGCGACGTCATCTGGTTCCTCAGACATACCTCCCGGTACTGGCTCGGCCCGCAAATGACTGTTGGTCGTCGGACGACCGAATGCGCCCCGTCGCGCTACGCCAAGACGGAGTCTTCGTCTTCGCCGTTGGGGCGGGTCATCTGCTCGATAACGTCGTGGAGGGTGACGTCGTTCACGAGGATGACGTCGCCGACCGAACGGACCCAGCGGTACGGCAGAATGACGCCTCGCTTCCCGCCGACGATGTCCGAAAAGAGCTCGTCGTTGAGTTGCGTGAGTGCGAGTCCGGTCACGGCCTGTCGCTCGGTGAGATCCACTCTGAGGTCGGCGACTTCGCCGACGAAGACGCCCTCGTTCGAGTACACCTCGCGGCCCACGAGCGTCGTGATCTTCTGGGGAGTGTCGTCCATACTCCGGTCATTGTGAGCGTCCGTCTTAATTGTTCGTAGGACGCAACTGCGACCTACGCCGCGTCGAACTCCTCGGCGGTCACGCGGACGACGACCGTCTCCTCGACCGGACGGAGGTCGTACGTCGGGATCGTCCCGTCGGGGCGGCGAGTGACGTACATCGGCTCGACCAATCGGCCGTCGTCGAGACCGTAGACCGCGAGGCGCTCGCCGGTCTCCTGCGGTCGGACGTCGCCGTCGCGGATCGCGGCCGCGAGCGATCGACTCAACCACTCGTCGCCCGCGACGCTCGGCTCTCGAACGAGGGCGGCGTCGACGAACCGGACGAGATACCAGTTCAAGTCGTTACACAGCGAGACGGCCGCGCCGAGGCTCACCGTGTCGACCGCCAGCGAGTTCTCGAAGGGGGCGTAGCGGTCGTACGTCGACAGCGCCTCACGCGACGTTTCACGCGAAAGCAGCTCGTACTGGACGTCCACGTCCGCCGATCCCACGAAACAGACGCGGGTCACGAGTACAGCGGCGCGCGGCCGCGGCGTCGGTTACGGTTCGGTGCGGACGCGGTGCGCGGCGGGGGAACGATCATAGTGTGTCGACCGCGCGGTGGCGCGGGGCTGTCCGGCGGTTGCCGAGGAGACAATAAATCGGTTGCGGTGCGTCCCAATCAGCGGTTCGCGTCGCTGTCCAACCACGTATCGGCGCAGTCGGCGTCACAGAACGCCAGTAAGCGGCGCTCGTGGGTCAGTTTCTCGCCGCTGGCGGGCGTCCGTTCGCGGTCCAGTTGCACCTGATAGTGCGCCTCCGAGAGGTCGACGCGACCACCGCACGCCGGGCACGTGTCGGTAGTCGAATCCCAGTCACTGACCTGCGCGACCTGTCTCACGGTCCACTCCGCGTCCGACGTCGAGGGGGAGGGACTGCACGATTTAGACATTGACAGATCGTACGTGCTCCGGGTATGTAAACCCATTTTTGCCCGGATTATCACACATAAAACCGAACGATAGTGAACGATATTCCGACACTGGCACACATTCTCACAATTTCGCGCCGTGCGTTCACACGGCGAACGAAATCCCCGACGCGTTTCCCGTCGACTCGCCTTTCGTAGCCAACGCCCCCTCACTCCCCGGACGCGACGTCGGCCGCACGCCCGGCCTCCCGTGCCAGTTCGAGCAGCCCACCGGGTTCTCGCGCACGCACGTCGCCCAGCGTCGCGTTCGTCTCCGGATGGGCCGGCGCAACGCGGTCGCAGCCGACGGGCAGCGTCGCGTCCGTATACGTCCCGAGTTCCCGAGCGGCCGCGACGATGTCGGGCTTGTCGACAGTGAGGAGCGGACGGTGGACCGGGCGCGAGACCGCGGCATCGGTCACCGCGAGGTTCGCGCCGGTCTGGCTCGACTTCTGTCCGAGCGCCTCGCCGGTCGCGATGCTGTGCGCGCCGACCTCCTCGGCGACGCCCTCGGCCGCTGCGAGCATCGCGCGCCGGAGCGACAGCATCCGCGTGTTGTCGGTCCGCTCGACGACGCGCCCGACGAACTCCCCACCGTCGACGACGCGGGGACGGAGATCCCCGCGAGGCGCGCGCTCGGCGACCGTTCGACACACTTCGAGGGCGCGAGCGCGGTGGTCCGCGCCGCCGTACTCGCCGAGGTCGACGTAGACGGGGATCGTCACGCAGCCGCGACAGAGGAGCCGCCACATCGCGACCGGCGAGTCGAGGCCGCCGCTGACGAGGACCGCCACCCGCCCCTGCGTGCCGACCGGGAGTCCCCCCGGTCCGTCGAAGCGGCACACGGAGACGTAGGCCTCGTCCTCGCGCGCCTCGATCCGGTACGTCCGGTCCGGGTCGTCGAGGTCGACGGCCGCGCCCGTGACCTCGCCGACGACCCGTCCGCCCTCGACGTTCAGGTCCGGCGTCGAGAAATCGTGGGCGTCCCGCGGGCCGACGCGGTCCCCGTCGACTGCGTAGGTATCCGCTTCGGTATGGGCGGTGCTCCCGACGTGCGCGCTGGCCTCGGCGAGTCGACGGGTCGCTTCCAAGATGTCTTCCATCCGGGGATCGACCGCGACGACGGGCCGAGCGAAGGCGATTCCCGGCAGTGTCGCGACGACGCGCGCGGCCGCCGTCGGGCGATCGGTTCGGATCACGAGCCGCGACCACGGTCGTTCGACGGTCGCCGTGACGTCGGCGGCGGCGAGCGCGGCCTCGACGTCGCGAGCGAGCCCCGCCGCCATCTTCGAGCGGACGCCGCTGCTCTTCGTGCCGAAGTCGCCGTGGCCCGCGAGGACCGCGTTCGTCGGATCCGCGGGGTCGTCAGAGTCCGAAGCGTTCGTCGCGTTCACACCACTCGTTTCGGGGCGGGCGGCTTCAGAACGTCGAAAGCTCGCCCTCGATGACGCGCCGGGTGATGTCGGTGACGTTCGCCAGTCGCTCATCGATCAGCGCGCGCACCTCGGGCTCGATGTCTGAGAGGGCGACGCCCTCTTCGGTGACGACCTTCGCGTCGGCGACGTGCGGCCGGTCGATCGGACGGCCGATCTGCGAGAGTAGCCGGATCTGGAGGTCGCGGATGCCGTCGACGTCGGCGACGACGCTCTCGGCGATGTCGGTCGACAGGAGGTTGTAGATCTTGCCGATGTGGTTGACCGGGTTCTTCCCGGAGGTCGCCTCCATACTCATCGGGCGGTTCGGCGTGATGAGGCCGTTGGCGCGGTTGCCGCGGCCGACGGAGCCGTCGTCGCCCATCTCGGCGCTGGTTCCGGTGACAGTCAGGTAGATCGATCCCGCGTCGTAGTCGTCTGCGGTGTTGACTTCGACGTGGACGTCGCGATCGGTGAGGCCGCGGGCGACGTCGGTCACGTACTCGCGGACTCGGTCGACCGCGTCGTCGTAGTCGTCGAGGTCGTCGATGTAGGCGTCGACCATCGCGGCGGCGACGGTGATGTCGATCGCGTCGCCCTCGCGCTTGCCCATCACCTTCACGTCGGGGCCCAGTTCCGGATTATCGGCCGCGTAGGGGCCGTTGAGCCGCCGTTCGACCGTCAGGACGATCTCCTCGGTCTCCGTCAGCGGCGCGTGGCCGACGCCGTAGGAGGTGTCGTTCGACATCGGAACCTCGACGTCGTCCTCGCCGAAGACGTCTTGGAGGTCGCCGGAGCCCTCGCCGATCCGCGTGTCGACGACGATGTCGGTGCCGACTACCAGTTCCGGGATGTGCTCGTTGAGGTACTCGCGGGCGGCCGCGATCGCCGTGGCGTCGACGGGCAGTCGCTTCCCGTCGTACTCCCGCGTCGCGCGGCCGACGATGAGGACGTAGATCGGCTCGACGATCTCGCCGCCGCCGTACGTCGGCGCGGACTCGCCGGCGACGAGCTGCGTCTCGTCGGTGTTGTAGTGAAGCACCTTGCCGACGCGGTCGAGATAGAGCTGCGAGAGCGCCCGCGAGACGGCTTCGGCGATCCCGTCGCAGATCGAATCCGGATGTCCGATTCCCTTCCGTTCGACGATCTCGACCCCCTGATCCTCGACTGCGCTCCGGTCTGCAGCCTCGATAGCGATGTTCCGTTCGGTCATTGCGGGAGCGTTCTGTCCGGGCGGTTCTATAACTTGCGGAAAAGATTGTTCACACTAATATTACTAATAGATATTAATTCGCCGGCTCTCGCCAAATAGACATCAATTCGTCCGCCCTCGCCAGTCACTCCTCGTCCACGAGCAACAGCCCCAGATAGGACGTTCGAATCTGATCGTCGGGATCGAGACCCAGCCGTCGAATGACGTCGAAGACGCCCTCCCGCAGGCGTTCGACGTCCGCGCTGTCGTCCGCCTCGGCTTCGACCTCGATGAACTCGCCGAGTCCCGCCACGCGGTCGAGCGTGACGGTGTACCCGTCGAGATCGAAGAACTCCCGCTCCTTCTCGACGACGGCCGCCGGCTCGAACCCGAGGCCGTCGAATATCGCTTCTGCGGTGTCGCCGTCGCCGACGACCGTCTCGTGTTCCTCACGCGTTTTCGACGCGTCGTCGATCAACGGCCCCTTGTAGGTGACTTTGATCGTGTCCTCGCCCTCTCCGACCGGAGACGCGGAATCTGTCCCGCGACTTTCCCGTCGGAGGCGAAGCGCCTCGTCGGTCTCGGCGAAGTCCCGGTGCGGGGCGTCGTAGTACGTGTCGGTCTGTGCGACGCGTTCGAGGCGCTCAGCGCCGGCGTCCCGGAGCCGCCGCCTGACGTCATCGTGCGACGCGGGCACTTTGACCTCAACTTCGTACATAGACGCCCGATCGACCGGGGCGGAAAAAACCGATGCGGTCGATCGCGACGACCCTATGAATTTATTGTTAATAATTGTGTTAGTCCAGATAGGGCAATGAGCGGCGAGACATCCGAAACACCGACGCCTGCAGTCGACGAGGAACTGATCGAGTCTGTCACCGCCCCGATCACCGGGCGAGTGGTTCTCGCCGCGATGAGCGGTGGCCTCCTCGGAACGGTGGCGATGCTCCCCGTGCTCGTCGGCCTCCCCGGTCTGTTGGGACTGTTCCAGACCGAGCCGGTGACGCGGTTCGCCGGGTTCGCGGAGTTCTTCGGCCTCGAACCGACCGTGACGCTCGGAATCGCGCTCTTCGGCTTCGGTGGAACCGTCGTGCTGCCGCTGACGTTCCTCGTCGTCGGGGCGTTTCTCCCGCCGGAGACGCCGCGGTACCTCCGCGGTGCGACCTTCGCCACGGCGTTCTGGTTCGGGTTCCTCCCGGCGTTCTGGCCGGGTGCCGGGCTGCTCACCACCGCCGCCTACGTCGCGTTCTCGCTCGCGGGACACTGGGTTTACGGGCTGACTCTCGGTATCGTGCTGACGCGAACCGCCGGATTACCCCAGCACGAGGTGTGAGACGGTCGAACGTGGCGCTGTGAAAACCTCGTCGCCTCGTCGGATTCTCCGGGCGTCGTGAATAGCGCCGGACCTGCGTATGATTTATAACAATCGTTCCTAATTGTTTCAATAGGCGTGGTAGAGATACACGCACACACGGCGGGGCCGGTGAACCAGCTTCCCCTACAGCCGGAACTGGTCCCGCGAGGGACGCGAACGAACGTTTTCGAGAGTATCTTCGAGGTGTTCCTCGTCCTCGGAACGCTCGTCGGCGTCGTCGTCGTCGCGTATATGGTCTACAACGCGTACAAGTACCGCGACGGACCGGGCCGCGAGGGCGACTTCGATCCGCCGGTGCTCGGCGAACTGCCCACGGGAGGCGGCGGCGGTCGAAAGCTGTTCACGTCGTTCGCGCTCAGCACCGTCATCGTCGTCTCGCTCGTCACGTGGACGTACTTCACGCTGCTGTACGTCGAGGACCCACCGGAGCCCGAAATGGAAGTCGAGGTCGAGGGCTATCAGTTCGGCTGGGACTTCACCTATCCGAACGGCCACGAGAGCGACGTCCTCCGCGTGCCGAGCAATGAGGTGATCCAACTCCGCGTCACCTCCCGCGACGTGTTCCACAACTTCGGCGTCTCGGAGTTACGCGTCAAGACGGACGCCGTTCCCGGCCAGACCACGACCACGTGGTTCCAGGCTAACGAGACGGGGAACTACACGGCACAGTGTTACGAACTCTGCGGGAGCGGCCACTCGTATATGTCGGCGACCGTCGTCGTGATGGAACCCGACGAGTATCAAGAGTGGTACGCCAACACGACACCACCTGACTCATGAGCGAGGAAGATCCGACAGACCGAGAGGGGGCCGACGAGGAGTCGACCCGTAACCGAACGGCTGACGGCGGGACGACCCGTGATCGAACGGCCGACGGCGGCACTGTCACGGAAGAAGAGATTCCGGTCGAAGGGGCCGTCTCCGACGCGCTGACCGCGGCGGCGCACCCCTCTCGATCGACCATCCGGCACTGGCTGACGACGACGAACCACAAGGACGTCGGCATCCTCTACATCATCGCGTCGCTGTTCTTCTTGCTCCTCGGCGGCCTGCTCGCGTGGCTGATGCGGATCCAGTTGTGGGAGCCCAGAGCCGTCGGCGAGGGGGTCCTCGGCGCGATGGCCTACAATCAGGCCGTCTCCGCGCACGGGCTGGTGATGGTGTTCTGGTTCCTCTCGCCGTTCGCGTTCGGCTTCGCGAACTACGTCGTACCCCTGCAGTTGGGGGCTGACGACCTCGCGTTCCCGCGTCTCAACGCGCTCAGCTTCTGGCTGTATCTCGCCTCGGGACTGCTGTTCGTCGCCTCGTTCTTCCAAGGCGGCACTTTCGCGGGCGGGTGGACGATGTACGCGCCGTTGAACCTCCCGACGTTCACGCCGGACGTGGGCGCGAACACGGCGATCCTCGCGCTCGTCCTCTTCGTCGTTTCGGTCACGGTCTCGTCGGTGAACTTCCTGACGACGATGCATCGAATGCGGGCGGAGGGGCTGACGCTCCGACGCCTCCCGATCTTCTCGTGGTCAATCCTCCTGACCGTGTGGATGATGCTCTTCGCGTTCGCCGCGCTGCTCGCGGCGCTTCTCATCCTCTCGTCGGACCGCATCCTCGGAACCGCCTACTTCATCCAAGAGACCGCGGGCGGGACGCTGCTTTGGACACACCTGTTCTGGTTCTTCGGTCACCCGGAGGTGTACATCGTCTTCTTCCCGGCGCTGGGGATTATGGCCGAGGTGTTCCAGACGTTCACCGGTCGACGCATCGTCGGCCGGAAGTGGTTCATCGCCGCGATGGTGCTCGTCGCGCTCCAGAGCTTCGTCGTCTGGATGCACCACATGTTCCTGACCGGCATCAACCTCGAGATCAAGACGCTGTTTATGGTGACGACGATCGGGATATCGCTTCCCTTCGATCTGATGGTGTTCGCGTTGATTTACACGCTGATCAAGGGACGCGTGAAGTTCACGACGCCGTTTCTCTTCGCCTTCGGCGGGCTACTGTTGTTCATCCTCGGCGGCATCACCGGCGTCTTCCTCGGTGCCATCGTGCTCGATTACGAGTTCCGCGGCACCTACTGGGTGGTCGCGCACTTCCACTACGTGATGGTCGGCGGCGTGACCGCGCTCGTCGGAGGGCTCTACTACTGGTTCCCGAAGATCACCGGACGGATGTACGACGAGTTCCTCGGGAAGGCGCATTTCGTCGCGTATTTCGTCGGGTTCAACCTGTTGTACTTCCCGATGTTCGTGGCTTGGGAGACGCCGCGGCGTGTCTTCCAGTACGATCCGTGGATGACGCCCTGGCACAGGCTCGCCACCCTCGGGGCGTTCATCTTGGGGCTGTCCTTTGTCTTGATGTTCTACAACCTGACGAAGAGCGCCTTCGACGGCGAACGCGTCGGCAACACGCCGTGGGAGTTCTCCCGGACCGCCGAGTGGGCCATTCCGTCGCCCCCGCCGACGGAGAACTTCCCCGGGATTCCCTCTTACAGCGACGGGAACCTCTCGTTCCGGTCGCGAGAGGCGGCAGACAGCGGCTCCACCGCTTCCACGCAGCCCGACGGTGGCGTCGCGGTCGACGCCGACGTCCACGCAGAGGAGCACGACCACGGCGACCACGCCAGTATCTGGCCGTTCGCAGTCGGCGTCGGCGGCTTCTTGCTGTTCCTCGGACTCTCGGGGATCCGCGAGGGATCGCTCGTGGAGGGGATCGCCGGATCGTTCTATCTCTTCGCCGCGCTCGCCGGCGGGCTCGTCGTCTTCGGCTCGCTGGTGGCGTGGGCGATCGAACCGTTCGAGGCCCCCGAAGGCGGCTTCGGCGAGGCGTGGCCGTTCGCCGGGGTCGAGAACGGCAAGGTCGGGATGTGGGTTTTTCTCGCCTCCGACGTCGTGCTGTTCGGCGGGTTCATCGGCGCGTACGTGTTCACCCGCGTCGCGGCGGGTTGGGTCGGCTGGCAGCCGATCCCCGAGGATCCGATCCCGGGGCTCGTGAACACGTACATCCTGCTCGCGAGCAGTTTCACGGTCATCCTCGCCCTCGTCGCGGCGCAGAAGGAGCACCGGTGGGGCGTCGTCGCCAGCCTGACGGCGACGATCGCGCTCGGCATCGGCTTCCTCGGCAACAAGGCCCTCGAGTGGCTGCACCTGTTCCACACGGGCGTCGAGCCGACCGCGACGATCCAGACTTCGACGTTCTTCCTGACGACCGGGCTGCACGCCGCACACGTCATCGCGGGGCTGATCGGCGCGCTGTACCTCCTCGGCCGGTCGCTCGGCGGGGCGTACCTGACGGATCACCGGCCGGTCGAGTACTTCGGGCTCTACTGGCACTTCGTCGACATCGTCTGGCTGTTCCTCTTCCCGCTGTTCTACATCCTGTAGGTGCACCAATGACACACACGAAACTGTACACGGCGATCTTCGCGGTCCTGTTCGTCTCGGCGACGATCCAAGTACTCGTCGAGTTCGCTGAGTTGGCGTACTGGACGGCGTTCGGCATCATCATCGCGCTCTCGGCGTTCAAGGCGGTGCTGGTCGCGGCGTACTTCCAGCACCTCCGGTTCGAGCCGCGCTCGCTGACGTACGTCATCTTGATCGGACTCGCGGCGGCGCTGGCGCTGACGCTCGCGGCGTCGTACTCCATCCTGTGAGCCGCATCACCGGAAAGACCCCCGACAACGACACCCGAAACCGATGCTTCACTCGATTACCGACTTCGAGGGCGCGCTCGACACCACCCGTCTCGGAGCGACCGGCTACGACGCGACTGGCCTCGACGCATCCACCGACGCCGCCGACCACGGAACCGCAAAGCACGACCGATCGATCGCCGGTGAATCGAGCCGAACGCAGAACGTCGATGCCGACGAATTGACCCGTGAGAACGCCGATGCCGACGAGCCGAGACGAGCGGCGAGCGTCGATACCGGCGACTCGAACGGACCGCAGAATGCCGACACTGGCGGCGGGAGGCGGTCCCGTCGCGCCGTCCTCGGTTACGCCCTCCTCTTTTCAGTCCCCGTCGGCGTCGGCGTCGCGGTGATGCTGCTCCAAGTGACTCGCGGACGGCCGACAGACGCGCTCGTCTTCGGCCCGAGTCTGGCGCTCGCGGCCGCGGTGTTCGTCCTCCTCGTCGCGATCGGGTGGGGCGGATCACCGGAGCCGTGAGCGCGAGAGCGCAATGTGAACATTTACCACGGTTGCCGGCGTACGGCGTGACGATGGACGCGTCACAACTCGCGCTGGCGGCGGCGCTCGCGCTCGTAGGTGCGGGTCTCGTTGGACTCCTCTCGGCGGAGGCCGCGGGGATGTCGACGACCGTCGTCGCCGCTTGGGGGTTCGTCTCGCTCGCCGGTGTGGGGCTTCTCACCGCCGCCGTCGCTCGAATGCCGGATCCAGCCGAGAGCGGAGATCACGGCGTCTGAACGCCCAGCTCGGATGTGGGGAATCCCACTCACCCGGGGAGGCTGAACGCCACGACGCCGGCGACGACGGACGCCGCATAGAGCAGACCGACGGCGAAGACGACCTTCAGGTGAAGGCGGAACAGCTCGTCGCTCTCGGCTTCGCGAGCGTCCTCGTAGGCGCGCCGCTCTGCGGGCGTCGCGTCGTGTCGCTCGCCGACGTGGAGCGCGCGCTGCCGGTCGGTGACGAACGATCGACCGCAGTTCGGACAGACGGCCGGCGTCGTCCCGTCGTCGGGTACCGTTGTCTCGGGCACCGTTGTCTCGGGAACGGGTGACTGTTCAGGCATCTCAACGTATCCCCGTCGCGATAGGTTGTGCGACGATCCAGAGGCTGACAGTCGTATACAGCACGGCGACGAGTGCGAACGGGTACTGGCTCCTGATCGGTTGGACTCGACCGGCGAACAGCTCGAACGCCCGGGCGTGAGCGACCCAGACAGCGAGAATGTGCCCGAGGACGATCGCGATCACTTGGACCGCACCGAACCATCCCGGCGGCGACAGGACGACCAGCGACCCCGGCGGTGCGAGCGGCGAGGCGACGACGGCCGCGATCGTGGGCGCGAAGCCGACGAGATAGCCGACGAAGTGCGCGAAGTGATAGCCCGCGGCGATCGGGACCAGCGCGGGCGCGAACCACCCCGCGAGGTACCGCGTCGAGACGTACGTCGGTGCGGTTCGCCTGACGCCGCGGGCCGCGAGCCAGTAGCAGGCCACGAAGCAGGCGAAACCCCCGAGCAGCCCCGCGAGCGTGACCACCCACACGGGGACGCCGAGGGCCGCCACCGCGCTCGTGACGCGCTCCCACGCGGCCGTCGAGACGAGCCCGTCGAACGTCGTCACCCAGACCAGCCCGACGATGAACGCCACGTCGTCGGGGTCGGAGACGGTGGTGTCGCGCGCGAGGCCCGCGCCCGGGAGGCCGACGTCGAGCCCCGAATCCGTTCGACGGACCGGGGCGAAGCGACCGTAGAGTGCGAACGTCCGTGCCACCGGGTCGATGCGATCGAACCACGCGTCGCCGAAGGCCGCCGCGCCGGCAACGGTGACGGTAGAGTAGCCGATCACCACGGCCGCGAGGAGTCGCGGATCGGCGGCCACCGGGCTCAGGACTTCGATCGCGACGAGCGCGAGGAGAGCGACGACGCTGGGCCAAGCGCCCACCCAATCGGGGAGCGACCGCCGTTCGAGGGGGATCAGCGACGCGACGGTCCGCCACGGATTCAGCGCGGGCCACGTGTCGCCGACGGCGTACGTCGTCATCGTGTACCCCGCCCACCAGACGACCCAGACGACGAGCGTGAGCAGGTTCGCCGCGGGTGCGTCGGGGCCGATCAGTCCCACGGCGACCACGAGCGGCACCGCCGCGACCGCGGTCCAGCGGGCGATCCGACCGAGGCCCGAACCGACGGCCGTCAGCGCCAGCGATCGGCCGCGACGCGGGAAGCCCTCGATGGCCTGCCGATCCGTCAGGAGGCTCGTGAACAGGAACGACGCGCCGACGACTCCCGCGCCCGAAGCGATTACCAGCCACGAGGGTACGGGTGCGCTTCGAGAGACGGCACCCAACGACCCGGCGTGCGCGAGGACGGGGTCGGCGAACACGACCACCGCCGAGAACGTCGCGAACAGCACGAATGCGACGATGCGGATACCTCGGTTCGCGCCCCACCGCGAGCGGCCGGTGACAGCCGGTTCGTCGCTCATCGCTCACACGAGTCCGAGAAGGCTCGCGACGACGGCGACGAGCAGGAGTAACCCGACAGCCCACGATCCGAACGCGGCGGCCTGCGCAGCGTGGAGTCCTCGGGATCGCGCGGCCGCGAACGTTCCGTAGAAGAGATAGCCCACGAGGACGGCGGTCGCGATCCCCGCGAGCAGCGCGATGGCTCCCCCGGACACGCCGGGAGAGACGTCGAATCCGCCGACTGCGAGGACCGTCGCGAGCCCTGACAAAAGCGCCAGCGCGAGAAACGCAACCGTCCACGCGAGCGGCGTCCGTGCAATCTCGGTTAGGCGAGCCACGAGATCTCCGTCCTCAGTCTCGCCCCCCGGCGTGTAGCGGAACCGCCCGCGTGAGAGCAGCAGAACCATACCGCCCACGAGGAGCATTCCGAGCAGAAAGCTCGCAACGAGCGTCGCCTGTGCCATGTGAACAGGTGAACATCACTGTCGTCCGTGATAAAACTTCGCCGCAGCACCGAGTCGACGGCGAGAGACCGCATTCCCGTCGTCGTCCCCGTCTCCCTCGTCGGACGCGTCCGCGAGTCGAAACGTGATTCTTAAGGGTCGCACGGGAGATTGTCCGCGTATGAGTGACGATCAGCAGGCGGACGCCGCCGAATCACAGGCAGACGCCGACGCGGAAGAGGTCGCCGACGGAATTCAGGACGGCGACTTCGTCCGCCTCGCTTACACGCTCCGAACCGCAGACGACGGCACCGTCGTCGACACGACCGACCTAGAGACGGCCGAAGAGGCCGAGATCGACACCGACGAGTACGAGTTCGAGCCGCGCGTCATCGTCGTCGGTGCCGGGCACGTCTTCGAGAGCGTCGACGAGGCGCTCATCGGCGCGGAGGTCGGCGACAGCGGCACGGTCGAGATCGCCGC
This sequence comes from Halobellus sp. LT62, assembly GCF_037031285.1. Taxonomy (NCBI): domain Archaea; kingdom Methanobacteriati; phylum Methanobacteriota; class Halobacteria; order Halobacteriales; family Haloferacaceae; genus Halobellus; species Halobellus salinisoli. The sequence goes on along the minus strand of NZ_JAYEZO010000001.1, from coordinate 566,341 downwards.
CGACGAGGCCTTCGGCGAGTACGACGACGATCAGGTTCGGACGGTCAGCGCCAACAAGATCGAAGAGGACCAGCGCTACCCCGGCGCACAGGTCCAGATCGACGGCGACCAGGGCCGGATCGTGACGATCGTCAGCGGTCGCGCACGCGTCGACTTCAACCACCCGCTGGCCGGCGAGGACCTCGAATACGAGTACGAAGTCCTCGAACTCGTCGACGATCGCGAGGAGCAGGCCGGCAGTATGCTGGAGATGTACCTCCAAGAGGCCCCCGAGGTCTGGATCCAGACCGACACCGTCGAAGAGGAGCAGCTCGTCGAGGACGACGAGGCTGACGACGACGAAGCCGACGAAGCCGACGAAGACGACGAGGAGGAACCCGAATTCGAGACCGTCGAAGTCGAGAAGGAGACGCTGTACATCGAGGCCACCCCGCAGATGACGATGAACCAGCAGTGGATGTTCTCGAAGCAGCAGATCGCCCAAGACGTGATGGACCGCCTCGACCTCGATCGCGTCATCGTTCAGGAGACCATCGAGGGAATGGGCGGGATGATGGGCGGTCTCGGCGGAATGATGGGAGGCGACGCCGGCGGTCTCGACGCTGCGGACCTCGAAGAGGCCGTCGAGGACGTCGACGTCGACGCCGACGAACTCGCCGACGAACTCGACGCCGACCTCGACGAGTAACGTCGCTGTCCCACCGAACGGCTCGCCGAGGGGCGACCGTTCCGTCTTCTTCGCCGCTCGCCACGGAGCGGCAGCCGACGGCCGTCACTGCGGAGAACAGAAATCAGTATGTCCGAGCGATCCACCGACGCCGAACCCGATCCGAATGCCAGCCCCGACACCGAACTCCCCGGGACCGACGACCTGCGGGTCGCCGCAGTGGCCGCCGCCTGCACGGTCGGCCTCACGCTGCTCCTGCAGTACGGCCTCGATCGAGAGGTCTCTCTCGTCTGGCGGTTGCTGCCGCTCGGCCCCTACTTCCTCTCGTTGTTCACAAAGCGGCTCTCCCTCGGCGGGCTCGATACGCCGCAGAACTGGTCGCTGCTGACGGTCGCGGTGACGTTCGCGGCGCTTCTGTACTTCGGGTTCGTCGTCTGAGCGACGGAGGAGAAATACCGCTGCGGGCGACGACTACGCGATATCGCGGCTCGTGTCGACCGTGACGCGCTCGCCGAGTCGGAGCTTGATCGTCTCTTCGGGCGGGTGCGCGCCGCGGAACTTCGGCACCGCGAGGCGGTTCTCGATGTCGGAGCCCTTGATCTCCGTGTGGAGATCGAACACCGCGTCGGACATGTGCTTCGTGTAGCCCCGGTTTCGGGGCTCGCCGTCGCTTTTCATCCCGTGGAGCACCGCCAGTCCGCCGGTGTTGACCATATGCGTCTGCAGTTCGTTCAGGAACTGCCTGTAGCGGGCGGGCTCGGTCTCCTCTAAGACGTCGACGACGTCGATGATCAGGTTCGCACCCTCCGGGAGGTCGCGGACGAAGCGGTTCGCCGTGTCGAGCGGCGCGTTGCCGCCGACGTCGCGCACCGTCGGCTCGCCGACGTGCCCCGCCGTCCGGTCGATCGCGTCGCGGACCGCCTGATCCGAGCGGATCGTCGTGAGATACAGCGACGCGCGGACCGCGGTGAGTTCGTAGAGAAACAACTCAGACTGACTGGCGGGGTCCGCGGCGAGAAGCACGATGCTCCCCGGCGGGATCCCGCCGTCGAGTTGGCGATCGAGGACGCTGACGCCAGTCGAGAGTCTCCCTGCCACGACGACGCGTACGGAGTCGAGCGGCTTAGCCTTTCGGCCGATCGAAGAGGGCTGCGCCGAGATCGTCGTACGCGCGTCTGACACGTTCATCGGCGAGCGGGTCGCGTGCGTCCGGAACTGTCGCGAGGACCTCACAGCCGAGCAGTTCCTCGACGCCCGGCGGGACGAGTCGCGCTCGCGTGAGCACGCCGCCGACGACTGGCGTTCCGACCGCTCGCGCCATCGCCGCGGTCTTCGCGGCGTCGCGAAGGGCGGCGACGCACGGCGTCGCGACCACGAGCACGCCGTCGGCGACGCGCAGGGGCACGGTCGCGTCCGGCCCCGCGCCCGCCGGGCAGTCGACGAGGACGGTGCCGATAGTCTCGCGGTCGCGCGGCGCGGCGCAGTCGGGTGACGCGTCGAAGTCTTGCGGCGTGTCGTGGCCGGACTCTTCTCCGCGGTTGCCCGTCGCGGTGTGTCCGGTTGCTGCCCACCGGCCGATCGCTCCTACGGTGACCGGTGACGCGTCGGCTTCGCCGCGCTCGCGAGCCCGGAGGCGACGGAGCCGACTCCCGATCCCATCGGGCGCGTCGCGAGGGGCCGGGACGATTCGGGTGTCGTCGTCCGCTCCCGGGTCGGGATGGCCGAGCCCGTCGGGCGGCGCGCCCCGAGGGACGCCCGCGAGCGCGTGGAGATTAGGAAGGTCGCAGTCGGCGTCGACCGCGACGCTCGGGCCGTCGATCGCGCGGGCCACCCCGAGCGTCGTAGTCGTCTTGCCGCTGCCTCCCTTTCCGCCGGCGATCGCGAGCATACCGCTCGTGGTCCCGGTATGGTATTTGAACGTTCGCAGGAGACGCCGGGTGCAGTGTAGTTTGGAGTGAAACGGGTGATGTCGTTGCGAAAAGACCGTGGAAGCCCCACCCAGTGGCGGTTTTTTGCCCGCTATCGCTTAACCAAACACGATCAGACGCCGACGGCTGACGGCGCAGAATCAGTCGTTCAGTCGTAGTCAGTCGTTCAGTCGTAGTCAGTCGTTCAGTCGTAGTCAGTCGTTCAGTCGTAGTCAGTCGTGACAGCAACCGCCGGCCTCGCCGCCGAAGTCGACCGCGATCGGGTCGGAGATCGCCTCGTTGACCGCTTCGAGGCGCTCTGTGAGCTCCTCTTGGGCGTCGAGGTAGGCTGCCATCTTCGGCATCGAGTGCAGTTCCTCTTGGGCCGCTTGGACCCGCTGGAGGTTCTCCTCGGTGGCGTTTCCCATCTGTCGGGCGTGCATGAAGTGATCGCGCCGCTCGTGGAACTCCGCGATCTGCTCTTGGACGTCGTCGTCGGCCTCGACGGCCGCCTTCTTCTCCTCGAACGCCTCGTACTCGGGAGTCTCGGCGATCGCTTCGCCGAGTTCGCGGCCGAGCGCTTCGAGTCGATCTGTCTGGACGCTCATCAGTGCCCGTTCGGACGCGAGGCGTTTCAAGGTGCCGGACGGGGGCGGTTGACACGAGAGGGGCGAACGCTCGACGGACACCACCCGCCACGAAACACACTCACACGCTCGTTTTCGGGCGTCTCGGAACCGCCGCCGTTATGGGCGTCGACCAGTTATGAGAGTGCAATGAGCCAAGACGCCGCCACGGAGGGCGACCTCCGAAACACCGGGATGTCGCTGAAGCACGACCGCGAGTGGGACTACGAGTTAGACCGGATCGTCGAGGCGATCGACGAGCGCGACGCGACCCGCGTCGGCCTGCAGTTCCCTGAGGGGCTGAAGCGCCGCGGCCCGGCCGTCGCCGACGACCTCCGCGAGCTGTGCGACGACGACGTGACGTTTCTGCTCTCCGGGCAACCCTGTTACGGCGCGTGCGATCTCGATACCTACCTGATGCGCCGAACCGACGTGTTCGTCCACTTCGGGCACTCCCCGATGAAGGAGTCCGAGAAGATCATTTACGTCCCTCTCTTCTCGAACGTCGATCCGTTCCCGATCCTCGAAGAGGCCGTCGAGGACCTCCCCGAAGAGGAGGTCGGGCTCGTCACGACCGCCCAGCACATGAACCGCTTCGGGGAGATGGTCGAGTGGCTCGAAGAGCGCGGCTACGACGTCCACACCCGCCGCGGCGACGACCGCCTCACCTACGAGGGGCAGGTCCTCGGCTGCAACTACGCCTCCGCCGACATCGACGCCGATCAGGTGCTGTACGTCGGCGGCGGAAAGTTCCACCCGCTCGGTCTCGCGATGGAGCACCCCGAAAAGAAGGTGCTGATCGCCGATCCGGTCAACAACGTCGTGACCGTCGCCGACACCGAAAAATTCCTGAAGCAGCGCTATGGCGCGGTCCACCGCGCGATGGACGCCGAGAAGTGGGGCGTCATCTTCTGTACGAAGATCGGGCAGGGTCGGATGGAGATCGCCGAGGAGATCATCGAGGACAACGACGACGCCTACCTCATCACGATGGACGAAGTGACCCCCGACCGGCTCAGAAACTTCGATATGGACGCGTTCGTCAACACCGGCTGTCCGCGGATCACGACCGACGACGGCCCGCGGTTCCACAAGCCGATGCTCACGCCCGGCGAGTACCGAATCGCCGTCGGCGACGAGCCGCTCGATTCACTGGAGTTCGACACGTTCCACGGCACCTGGTGAACTGACGATCGCGGTCGACTACACGGCTCAGTTTGCTGTTTCTTCGACGTACTTCACCGCCGCCTCCGGCGTCTCGACCGCTTCGACGTGGTCGGCGTCGTGCGTTCCGATCCCGGCGGTCGGCCGGTCGTAGACCGACGCGTAGCCGAGTTCCGAGAGCGTCCCGCCGCCGCCGTCGACCGCGACCACCGCGTCGCCGTTCATCACGACCACGGCGTTGCGGGCGTGGCCCAGTCCGGTCGCGATGGCCTCGTCGACGTACTCGTTCGCGTCCGCGCGGCGGTCGGTCGGGAGGATTCCGATGGTGTGCCCGCCCGCTTCGGCCGCGCCGCGACAGACGGCCTCCATCACGCCGCCGAGCCCGCCGCAAACGACCGTGTGCCCGCGCTGTCCGAGGAGCCGACCCAACGCAGTCGCCGTCTCCGCCTCTTCCTCGTCGATGACGCTTCCGCCGATGACGCTGACTCGCATAGCAGAGACTCGTCGGCGGAGTGGGTAGTGATTTCGACTCGGAGAGGGATCGCGAACGGTCGGACCGGTCGATCTAGAGTCGGACCGATCGACGCTAGGATCGGACGTCGAGGGCCTCGATGTCTCCGACGACCGGGAGCGACCCGAGATCGTCGGCGGGGCCGCAGCCCGATCTGGGGCGCGCCCGCAGCGGACAGACGGTCTCGTCGCCGACGACCGGGCTGCGCGTCTCGACGACGTACGCCTCGTGGCGATCGTCGCCGGCGACGGGTGCGAGATGGAGGATCCGCCGGTCGACGATGCCGTCGATGTCGACGTCTTTCTGTCGCGCGTCCACCGTCTGCTCGCTGACTGCGGCCACGCGGGTACCGATCGGGGATTCGAATTCGACGCCGCCGACGGTGACGGAGTCGTCGGCGAGCGTGATCGTCACCTCGTCGCCCTCGGTCGCGCTCGCGATCCGCTCGAAGAGGTCAGCCGTCATTGCCGCTCGGTTAGGTCGGGACAGTCAAGAAGGCTCGCAACCGACGCGTGGGTCGGAGACCGGTCCGCGACTGGCGACGTCCGTTGCGCCCACGCCGGGCCCCCGAACGCCTCACTCCGCGTCGCGAATCGCCGTGCCGTCCGGACGCTTCGGCCCCTCGGAATCGTAGACGACAACCCCGTCCTGAGCGGACTGATCGACCGGCCCGTAGTTGTCGCGGACGCCGATCGCCTCCGTCAACTCGCGGACGGCGCGTTCCTTGAGCGCCGTCGCCAACGCCTCGGCGTCGTCGCGGGAGATGTCGCGTCCGAGGCCCTCGCACTCGTGCGCGCGGACCATCCCCGCCTCGTCGACGGCCTCGCCCATCGGCTGGCTGGTCCCGCCGAGCGCGACGCTGAACGGATACGTCTCACAGATCAGCGGCCGGTCGTCGTGGACGCGGCACGCCCCCGTGGTGCCAGCACCATCCCCGCTTTCGCGCTCCTCGTAGAACGCGCAATCACCGCAGGCGTCCGTCTGGAGCGCCCACTCGAACGTTTCGCCCTCTGGGCCGTCGTCGCCCTCGACGATTCCGTACGGCATCGGCCGGGCGACGTCGCGCCAGTCGTAGGCCTTCTCAGAGGCCGCGGCGTCTCCGTCGGGTCCGGTGCGGTCGTCTCCGACCGATTCCGTGTGGCCGTCTCCGACCGATCCCGTGTGGCCGTCTTCGGCCGACTGCAACGTCCGAATCTCGTCGGGAAAGACCGTCGCCGTGTGCGGTTCCGTCCCCTCGCCGTCCGCGCCCTCGTGGCCCTTGCAGCACGCGCCGCAGCGCGTGCACTCGAAGCCGATCGACTCGATGGCGTCGGCCAGCTCCGCGACCGACAGCTCGCGGGCGCGTTCGAGCTCGGTTTCGAGCGAGCGAGTGTCGTTCACAGCGACTTTCGAACCGACGCGGACAAAACGCTCTCGGTCGAGAGAGTTGGTTCGGATGAACAGGCGCGGATTACGCCGGCGCGACGGTCTCGGCCTCGCGGTCGAAGCGCACGCGACGGTGCGCCGCGAGCGTCTCCACGTGCGCGACGACCGTCGCCCGCGCGAACTTGCGGACCCCGGTGAGGTCCCTGTCGTAGACGGCGTCGACGACGGCGTCGATATCGCGCGCGCCGGCCTCGACGGCCGCGAGGACGTCGCGCTCGCGGGCGAGTCGGTGTCGGAGCAGCCGCTCGCAGGCCGCCCGCGGCTCCTCGATGACCGGGCCGTGGCCCGGGAACAATCGCGGCGGATCGCGGGCGTAGAGCCGCCGAAGCGCGACGAGGTACGCGCGCACGTCGCCGTCGGGCGCGGCGACCGCGATGCTCCCCTCCGCGATGGCGACGTCGCCGCAGATCGTGCCGAAGTCGGCCTCGAAGGCGACGTGGTCCGGGGCGTGGCCGGGGACGTCGATGACGTCGAGGCCGCCCGCGACGGGGAGCGTCGATCCCTCGGCGAACGTCCGGTCGGGTTCGACGCCGGTGTACTCGGCGAAGCGGTCCTCGCGGCCGCGGCGACACCAGACGGTCGCGTCCGTTTCCTCGGCGTACGCGGCGACGCCGCCGACGTGGTCCGGGTGCGCGTGCGTGAGCGCGACGTGTTCGACGTCGCTCTCGGCGACGGCTTTGTCGAGTTCGGACGTCCGAGCCGCCGGGTCGAGGAGCAGTGCCTCGTCGTCGCCGACGAGATACGCGTTGGTCGCGCCGGTCGGAACGGGCTTATCGAGCGGGACGGAGATGCGGCGTATCGAGACGAGATCGGCGGACGCAGCGGTCACATTCGGAACTCGATTCGGGGATAGAAAACGTTGCCGCAGGCTCGGGTGAGACGGGAGAGAGGATACCGCTGAGGCGTGACTCGTCGCAGTCGCGTCAGACGGCGGCGACGGTCCTCCGGCCGACTACGTGTTCAGGTAGTAGACCTGCTTGCGGGCGTCTTTGAAACTGTAGCGCGACCCCACGAGGTCGGCGTCTTCGAGGCGGTTGAGTGCGTAGCGGACCGTCCGATCCGGCAGCAGCGATTCTTCGGCGAGTTGGCCCTGCGACAGCGGTGCGTCGCTTTCGAGGACTTTCGCGACGAGTTTTGCGCTCGGTGGAAGCTCTCGAAGCCGTTCGCGGTACTCCGACTCCGAGAGCAGGTGGTCACCGTCGAGCTCTGCGGTACTGGTGCTCATACCACCCGAAACCGGGGCGCGCTTGGTAAAGGTTGCCTACAAGTGTGTCAATACAATCCGTAGACCTTATACACATACAAGGATGCGACAGAGTCACAAGATCAGTCGCGAAAACCGCCGTCGGGTGCGTCCGCATCGACTGGCAAGTGCCGGCGGTCTCCCGCTCACGCAATGCGGCGCGCATCCAGTACGGTTTTAGTCTGCGAGTGAGCACTGGGAGATAGCGTGAAAGGAAAGGAGTGGTACCAGGCCGATGAGGTCGCCGAGGAGTACGACTCGAAGCGGTTCTCGCGCGGCGGGAGACTCATCGACGACCGCGAAAAGCGCGCGGTCCTCGAGGCGCTCGGACCGGTCGAGGACAAGGAGGTCCTCGAGATCGCCTGCGGGACGGGACGGTTCACCGCGATGTTGGCCGAGCGTGGGGCGGAGATCATCGGACTGGACATCTCCAACGCGATGCTGGCGCAGGGCCGCGAGAAGGCCCGGCGGGCCGGCGTCGCAGACCACATCGAGTTCCTCCGCGGCGACGCCGCCCGATTGCCGTTCCCCGACGACCACTTCGACGCCGTCTTCGCGATGCGGTTTTTCCACCTCGCGGACACGCCGGCGAAGTTTATGGCCGAGATGGCCCGCGTCTCGAACGATATCGTCTTCTTCGACACGTTCAACGGCCGCAGCGCGCGCGTCGCGTACAACTGGCTGCTTCCGATGGGGTCGCACCTCTACTCGGGGTCGCAAGTCGAACGATTGGTCGACGACGCCGGATTACGACTGGTGAACGGCGAACACGACTTCCTCCTCCCGTACGGGTTCTACCGGAAGATCCCCAACGGGATCGCGAGGGAGTTCCGCGACGTCGACACCTCGATCGGGGCGACGTCGATCGGGGACGCGCTGGCGTCGGTGTCGTACTGGACCGCGACCGTCGACGGCGACGACGCCCAGTGATCCGTTAGCGAGCGCACGACCGCCTTCGGGAGTCGCCCGCGGCGGCTGGGCGGCGGTCGCTCCGAGGTGCGACATTTAAGTTCTCGTATCGCAACCGACCGGTATGGAGCTCTCGGTAGTGGTCCCGACGCTGAACGGACGGGACCACCTCGCGGCCACGCTAGACGGGTTGGCCGCGAACGCGCCCGACGCCGAAGTCGTCGTCGTCAACGGCCCGTCGGCGGACGGCACGACCGGAATGATCCGAGAGCGCGACGACGTCGACGTGCTCGTCGAGATATCGGACCGAACGCTGAACGTCTCGCGTAACGCCGGAATCCGCGCGGCCTCGGGCGACGTCGTCGCGTTCCTTCGACACGACCTCGCCGTCGAAGAGACGTGGCGCGACGCCATCGAAGCGGGCATCGAGCGCGCGCCGGTCGTCACCGGCCCCGTTCACGAGACGCTGCCCGCGGGAATGACGACGACATCACCGGAGACGCGTCGGATCCAAAACAGAGCGGTGACGTACTTCAACGGCGGCAACGTGGCCTTCCGGGCCGAGGTGTTAGACGACCTCGACGGCTTCGACGAGTACCTCGAAACCGGCGGCGCGCGCGACGCCGCCCACCGCTTGGCCGCCCTCGACCACGACGTCGGCTGGGAATCCGGACTCTGCGTGCGGACCGAGTACGAGGCCGATGGGGGCGTCGACGAGCGGAGCCACGGCTGGAAGTATCGCGCGTTGACGTACCGGCTGATCAAGAACTACGGACTGCGACCGACGGTCGTCCGTCGGATCGCCTCTCACGCGGGCGCGGACGCGATCTCGGCCGCCCGCGACGTCGTCGCCGGCGACGCGACGCCGACTGGGTGGGTCGGAACCGGCCGCGACGTCGTCTCGGGCGTCGCGGCCGGTTGGTCGGATGGCCTCGTGGCGCGCGCGCGAGACCGGACGCCAGCGCGCAACCCGCACGGCTGCTCGAAGCGGGCGGACCGAGCGGTCGCGAAGTACGACTGGCGGTGAGTCGGACGTCGGTGAGCCACGGGGTCACGACGTCTCGCCGGGGGCGAGCGCGGGAACCACCCGCGCCGGGTTCGTCGAGAACGCCCGGCGCATCGCGTCCTCGCTCACGTCGAGCGTCAGGATCTCCATCACGCCGACGTTCGGGTGCGTCTCCGGCGCGCCGCTGCCGAACAGCACCCTGTCGGGATGTTCTAAGAGCGCGCGCTCTAACACGCTCCGGAACCGGACGTACCGCGTGTCCAGATACAGCTGGTCGTGCTCGTCGAGGAGATCGATCGACGCCGACATCAGCTCGCGGTCGAGCGGGTAGCCGCCGAACCCCGCGAGGACGACCGGGAAGTCCCGCCCGAGGAGCGTCTCGGCGACGGCCGCCGGCGGGAACGACCGCCCGGCGCGGACGACGACCGGGAGGCCGACGTCGTCGAGTTGATCCAGCGTCTCCGCGTCCGGGAGGCCGTCGCGCTCGGGCGCGAGCGTGAACCCGTGGAACCGGTCGTCGTAGGCGTACTGCTCGACGTCTCCCGGGCTGACGTGATGCGGCGCGCGCGACGCGGTGAGGTTTCGGAGTCGGGACGCGGCACGGGACCCCGGATCGCGCGGCCCGTCGATTCGGGCGAACGCGAGGAACGGGCGGTCGACGCTCAGACGAGCGACGGCGTTGTTGGCGCGGAGGTAGCCCTCGCCCTCGGGGCGCTCGCCCGGCGAGACGACGGCCCTGACGACGCCCGCTTGGTGGAGCTCACGTTCGAGCGCCTCCGGCGTCGTCTCGCGCCCCCGGCTCGCGACCTCCGCCTGGTCGCTCGGTTCCAACTGGGCGTGGAAGTCGACGACCCGGAACCCGTGGTTCAACTCCAGCATCGTCAAAGACTGTCGCGCCGACCTAAATATACCTTGTCGACATCGGTCGGATTCCCGCAAAGAGAGGAACTAGACGGCCAGTACTCGTGTTAGCGGTTCTCTAAGACTATCTAAGGCCACAATATCCGAAATCTATATATAGAACTGCTAACGTCATTTTCCGTGAGGATTCATAACTATGTCGACACGTATGCAGCCACTGTACGTTCTTTCCGGGAGCAGCGAGCGGACCCACGGCGACGACGCCCAGCGCTCGAACATTCGAGCGGGCAAAGCCGTCGCGAGCGCCGTACGGACGACACTCGGGCCGCGCGGGATGGACAAGATGCTCGTCGATTCCTCGGGCAACGTCGTCGTGACCAACGACGGCGCGACAATTCTCGAGGAGATGGACATCGAGCACCCCGCCGCGCAGATGATCGTCGAGGTCGCCCAGACGCAGGAGGACAGCGTCGGCGACGGCACCACGACGGCGTCGGTCCTGACCGGCGAACTCCTCTCGCACGCGGAGGACCTCCTCGACGACGACCTCCACCCGACGGTCATCGTCGAGGGGTACAACGAGGCCGCGCGGCTGGCGCAGGAGGCGATCGACGAGCAGGTCCTCGACGTCGCACTCGACGACGACGTACTCGCGTCGGTCGCCGAGTCGTCGATGACCGGGAAGGGAACCGGCGACGTCACCGCCGACGCGCTGGCGCGGCACGTCGTCGACGCCGTTCGCGCGGTTCACGACGGCAGTGACCGCTTCGATCCCGACGACGTTCGCGTCCTGACGCGCACCGGCGCGTCGTCGTCGGCCACCGAACTGGTCGAGGGCGTCGTCATCGACAAAGAGCGCGTCAACGACGGGATGCCCCGCTCCGTCGAGGACGCCACGGTCGCCGTCCTCACGACGAAGCTCGACGTCCGCGAGGGCGAGACCGACGCGGAATACACCATCTCCTCGGTCGACCAGCTCGAAGCGGCTATCGAGGCCGAGGACTCGGAACTCCGACGCTACGCCGACGCGCTGGCTGACGCGGGCGTCGACGTGCTCTTCTGCACGAAGAAGATCTCCGACCGCGTGCAGAACCGCCTCGCGAAACACGGCATCGTCGCCTTCGAGAGCCTCAAGACCTCCGACGCGCGTGCAATCGCCCGCGCGACCGGCGCGAAACAGCTGGGCGACGTGAACGATCTCGACGCCTCCGACTTCGGGCGCGCCGAGCGCGTCTCGATCCGACGGTTCGGCGAGGACGAACTCACCTTCGTCGAGGGCGGGGAGGCGGCGAAGACGGTCACGCTCCTGCTCCGCGGCGGCACCGAGCACGTCGTCGACGAACTCGAACGCGCGATCAACGACGCGGTGGACGTGACGGTCGCCGCGATCGACTCCGGCGGCGTCGTGCCCGGCGCTGGTGCGGTCGAAGTCGCCATCGCCGAGTACGTCCGCTCGAATGCGGGCGGTGTCGAGGGGCGCAAGCAACTCGCCGTCGAGGCGTTCGCCGACGCGGTCGAGGCCATCCCGCGCACGCTCGCGACGAACACTGGAATGGACCCGATCGATGCCGTCGTCGAACTCCGCGCGACGTTCGACCGCGAGGGCATCGCGGGCATCATCTCCGAGGGCAAAGCGGGCGCGATCGGTGACCCCATAGCGGCTGGCGTCTTCGACCCCGCGGCGGTGAAGCGCGAAGCCGTCACTGCGGCGACGGAGGCGGCGACAATGATCGTCCGCATCGACGACGTCATCGCCGCGAAGTAAGGGGTCCGCCTTCGCTTCCGAGTAGGCCCTTCTTGGCCTCCGAGCCTCTCAGTCCTGCATCGTCTCTCGAATCGTCCGTGCGATCCGGGCCGCGTCCGGACGGTACGCGTCCTCGCGGGCGAAAAACGGCTGGGGGACGTCGTACGCGGTCACCCGTCCCACAGGGGCTTCGAGGTAATGGAGGGCTTCTTCGTTGATTCGAGCGGCGATTTCGGCCGCGAACCCGCCCGTCCGCGGTGCCTCGTGAACGACCACGCACCGGCCGGTCTTCTTCACCGAGGAGGCGACGAGTTCGGTGTCGAACGGTGTGATCGTCCGGGGATCGATCACTTCGACGTCGGCGTCGACCGACTCGACCGCGTCCAGCGTTTCTCTGAGCATCGAACCCCAGCTCACGACCGTCAGATCACTTCCGGCTTCGACGATCCGGCCCTCCCCAAGCGGAATCACGTGTTCGTCCGGAACGGACTCGCGGAACGTGCGATACAGCCGCGTCGGTTCCATAAACACGACGGGGTCGGGATCCCGTATCGACGCGCGCAGGAGTCCCGCGGTTTCCACCGGCGACGAGGGTATCACGACTTTCAGCCCGGGAATGTGGGCGAACCCGGCCTCGTAACTTTCCCCGTGGTGCTCCAGCGCGTTGATGCCGCCGCCGTAGGGCGTTCGGATCGTCATCGGACAGGTGACGGTCCCGCGCGACCGACTGCGAATCCGCGAGACGTGCTGCTGGAGCTGATGGAACGCTTGGTAGATAAAGCCCTGGAACTGGATTTCGGGGACCGGGACCAACCCCGCCGCCGCGAGTCCGACACCGACGCCGATGATTCCCGCCTCGGCCAGCGGTGCGTCGTACACTTGCTCGGGGAACCGGTCTTGTAGGTCCTCCGTCGCCCGAAACACCCCGCCGTCGCGGCCGACGTCCTCGCCGTAGACGATGATTCGGTCGTCGCGTTCCAGTTCGGCTCGCAGCGTCTCGCGAACGGCCCCGACGATCCGAAGGTCGTTACTGCTAGTCATCGACCTCACCTCGGAGTTCGGCCAGTTGTTCGCGGAGCGCCAGCGGTAGTTCGGCGTACGCGTGCTCGAACACGTCGAGCGGATCGATCCGCTCGCGATCCGCCGTCGCCCGATCGACCGCCTCGTCGAGTTCCCGTTCGATCCGATCCTCGATCTCGTCGACGCGCTCAGCCGTCAGGAGCCCCGTGTCTTCGAGATAGGTCTCGTATCTCGCGATCGGATCGCGCTGCTCCCACTCCGCTTCTTCGGCATCCGTTCGATACACCGAGGGATCGTCCGACGTCGTGTGCATCGACCGGCGATACGTGAGCGCCTCGACGAGGACGGGCGAGCCCTCGCGGGCCTTCCGCAACGCGTCTCGCGTAACGGCGTAGACGCCGAGGACGTCGTTTCCGTCGACCTGCACGCCGTCGATCCCGGCGGCGACGGCCTTCTGCGCGAGCGTCTCGGCGTCGGTCTGCTCGCTGCGGGGCGTCGAGATGGCGTACTGGTTGTTCTGACAGAAGAAGACGGTCTGCGCGTCGTAGACGCCCGCGAAGTTGAGCGCCTCGGCCACGTCCCCCTGACTCGTCGCGCCGTCGCCGAAGTAGGTGAGCGCCACGGCCGGATCGTTCCGAATCGCCTTCGCCCATCCGATTCCGGCGGCGTGAAGCGTCTGTGAACCGACCGGAACGGAGGGCGGCAGCATCGTCCCGTCGGGCGGGATTTCGGCCCCCTCCTCCATTCCCATCAGGTACTGGAGGAGGCGGTACGCCGGGACCCCGCGTGCGAGTGCCGCACCCTGTTCGCGAAACGACGGCACGACCCAGTCGTCCGGCTCCAATGCGAGCACACTCCCGACCTGTGCGGCCTCCTGTCCGATGGCGGGCGCGTGGGTCCCGATCTCGCCGCGCCGTTGGAGCGCGATGGCGCGCTCGTCGAACCGACGGGCCCGCTTCATCGACTCGTACAGTTCCAGCAGTTGCTCGTCGTCTAGCGACGGGAAGAGCGCTTCGTCGACGGAGCCGTCCTCGGCGAGAACCCGAATCGAGTCGACGGTGAACTCGGCGATTTGCTCGCGGACCATACCGGTAGAGTATGCGGACAGGCGTATTAGTCGGGTTCTCCTACCCGCCGTAATCGGAGCATACTGGCCCTATTCCCCCGCGACGGCCGTCTGTCAGTAATATCTCGGTCCCGGTACCTCGACGGCGTACGCCGACCGCTACAGCCTCGGGTTACGCCGAGATGACGACCTCGTCGCCGACCGCGAGCCCGAACGCGTCGTCGCCGCGGCCGCGGTTGACGTCGCATTCCACGTAGCCGTGACTGCCGACGGTGAGCAGCCGTTCGCCCGCCGCGACGTCCGCAAAGGCGCTCGCGACCGGGGCTGAGACGCCGTTCACGTCGAGCGTCTCGCCCTCGCGACCGTCGAGGAACGAGCCGGGGACGTTCGTGATCGCGTTCCCGAAGTCGTCGACGACGAGCACCTCGCCGCGGGCCGTCGCAGTGTCGTCATCAACGGCGGGCTCGGGAAACCGGCAGTCGACGACCGAGTCGGGACCGTCGCCCGTCGCGAGCGAATCGTGGTCGTCCGCCGCCGCGAACGACTCGACCGAGGAGACGGCAGCGAGCGACTCCAGCGAGTCGACGCCGACCTCGTGGACCGCGGCGGCCGCGGGCGCGAACACGTCGCGGCCGTGGAACGTCGACGACGCGGGATCGTCGTACTCGTAGACGAAGCACTCGATTTGTGGTTCATCGTCGTCCCAGTCGGCGATCCGGCGGGCCGCCGGGAGCAACACGCCGTTGTCGGGGCCGACGAGGGCGTGCTCGCCGACGCGGACGACGAGCGCGTCGCGGTCGGTCCCAACGCCGGGGTCGACCACGACGAGATGCGTCGCAGGGGGGAAGTACGGGAGCGTCTCGCGACACCAGAACGCGGCCGCGCGAACGTCTTGACGGGGGAGGTCGTGGGCGATGTCGACGAGGCGCGCGTCGGAACGGCGGAGGATGACGCCCTTCATCGCGGCCGGGTAGGGCGAGCCGAAGTCGGAGGCGAGTGTGATCATCGCCGTCGCACCCTCACTCGTCTGTCGCGTCGCCGTTGGCGTCGCTCGCGCTGACGCGCTGGATGCGCTCGATGCCGTCGATCTCCTCGACGACGTCGACGACGGCGTCCGGAACGAGGTGCCGCCAGTCGTCGTCGTGGATCATCCGCGCCCGCAGTTCGGTTCCTTCGAGGACGTCGCGGTTGAACATCGGCGACTGCCGGACCTCGACGCCCGCCTCCGAGAACAGCTGGATGACGAGCGGGTTGTTCGAGTACGCGACGTCGAACGCCGGGGACATGCTTTGAACGTGGCTCACCCACACCGAGTTCCGGTCGAGGTCCTCGATCGGCACGGCGTAGGTGGTGACGTCGAGATCGACGACGGACTTCGTCACCATCATCACGCGCTCGCCGGCCGTGAACGGATTCCGGGGACTGTGTGAGTCCCCCGCCGATCCGATCCCGAGGACGAGCTCGTCGACCTCGTCTGCGATCTCCTCGACCATCCGGTGGTGCCCGTTGTGATAGGGCTGAAACCGGCCGATGTAGAACCCCCGCATACCTCACCGATCGGTCGCTTCGTTTATAAATACCCCGAGTTTTAATTATTTCCGAAAACGCAGTATAAACGGGTCGAGGTGCCTGATTTCGTAGATGCAGCCCCAACACACGCGAGGAGAAAGTATATCAGTCGCGCGGCCTTCCGTTACGGTAGCGAACAATTCTATGAGTAACGACACGGAAGCCGACGAGAACGCCCCCGAAACGGGGGGTGGCGTCACCGACGAGGCCCCCGAGTCGCCGCCGTCAGACGACGGTGACGAGGTCCCTCGCGACGGCGCTGACGAACCGTCCGACGCACCCGTCGGACCCGACGAGCGCGGCGAGGCCCCCGGCAGCCAGAACGGACAGTCCGGAGAGCCCGCCGAGCCGACGATCGACGATCTCGGGAGCGACGTCGAAGTCGACGCGGAAGTCGTCGAGGACGTCGACGAGGACGATCTCCTCGGCGGTCTGCGGATCGATTCCACCGAGGAGATCGACGTCCCGGACCGACTCGTCGACCAAGTCATCGGGCAGGAACACGCCCGCGACGTGGTGATGAAGGCCGCGAAACAGCGGCGACACGTGATGATGATCGGCTCGCCCGGGACGGGCAAGTCGATGCTGGCGAAGGCGATGTCCGAGCTCCTCCCGCCGGAGGAGTTGCAGGACGTCCTCGTCTATCACAACCCCGACGACGGCAACAACCCGAAGGTCCGGACCGTTCCGGCCGGGAAAGGCGACCAGATCGTCGAGGCCCACAAGGAGGAGGCCAGAAAGCGCAACCAGATGCGCTCGTTCCTCATGTGGATCATCATCGCGATCGTCATCGGCTACTCCTTTATCATCGCCGGGCAGGTCCTCCTCGGGATCCTCGCCGCGGGTGTGATCTACCTCGCGTTCCGCTACGGCTCGCGCGGCGGCGACGCGATGGTGCCGAACCTCATCGTCAACAACGCCGAGACGACGACCGCACCGTTCGAGGACTCGACGGGCGCGCACGCCGGCGCGCTGCTCGGCGACGTCCGCCACGACCCGTTCCAATCAGGGGGAATGGAGACGCCGAGCCACGACCGCGTCGAACCCGGCGCGATCCACAAGGCGAACAAGGGCGTGCTGTTCATCGACGAGATCAACACGCTCGACATCCGCAGCCAGCAGCACCTGATGACGGCGATCCAGGAGGGCGAGTTCTCGATCACCGGCCAGTCCGAGCGCTCCTCGGGCGCGATGGTCCAGACCGAGCCCGTCCCGACGGACTTCATCATGATCGCCGCGGGGAACCTCGACGCGATGGAGAACATGCACCCCGCGCTGCGCTCCCGTATCAAGGGCTACGGCTACGAGGTGTACATGGACGACACCATCGAGGACACCCCCGAGATGCGCCGGAAATACGCCCGCTTCGTGGCCCAAGAGGTCGCGAAGGACGGCCGCCTGCCGGAGTACTCCGCGGAGGCCATCGAGGAAGTCATCCTCGAAGCGCGGCGTCGCGCCGGGCGGAAGGGTCACCTAACCCTCAAACTGCGCAACCTCGGCGGACTCGTCCGCGTCGCGGGCGACATCGCGCGGGCCGACGAGAACGTCGACATCGTCACCAGACAGCACGTGCTGCAGGCGAAGGGCCGCAGTCGCTCGATCGAGCAGCAGCTCGCCGACGACTACATCGAGCGCCGCAAGGACTACGAGCTGCAGGTCTCCGACGGCTACCAAGTCGGCCGCGTCAACGGCCTCGCCGTGATGGGCGAGGATTCGGGGATTATGCTCCCCGTGATGGCCGAGGTGACGCCCTCGCAGGGCCCCGGAGAGGTCATCGCCACCGGACAGTTAAAGGAGATGGCCCAGGAGGCCGTCTCGAACGTCTCGGCGATCATCAAGAAGTTCTCCGACGAGAACATCTCCGAGAAGGACATCCACATCCAGTTCGTCCAGACGGGCGGGCAGGGCGTCGACGGCGACTCCGCGTCGATCACGGTCGCGACCGCGGTCATCTCCGCGCTGGAAGACGTCGGCGTCGACCAGTCGCTTGCGATGACCGGCTCGCTGTCGGTCCGCGGGGACGTCCTCCCGGTCGGCGGCGTCACCCACAAGATCGAGGCCGCCGCGAAGTCCGGCTGCACGCGGGTCATCATCCCCGCGGCCAATATGCAGGACGTGATGATCGAAGAGGAGTACGAGGAGATGGTCGAGATCATCCCCGTCAGCCACATCAGCGAGGTCCTCGACATCGCCCTCGAAGGCGAGCCCGAGAAAGACTCGCTCGTCGACCGCCTCAAGAGCATCACCGGCTCGGCGCTCTCACAGGGACAGGGCGAGAACGTCTCCGGCCCGTCCAGCCCGAGCCCGCAGTAATCGAGAATGCCCCAGTGGGCGACGTTCGCGGGACTCGCGATCGTCGTCACCGCGGGCCTACTTGTTCTCTCGCACGCGTCGCGCGGCGTCATCGACGGACGGAATCCCGACAGCGACGACCGCGGGCGTCCGGGCGTCGAGACGCGATCCGATCGCGAGGAGACGATCGTCCTCCCGAAATCCGGTATCGAACTGCGCGTCCGCGATTCGAGTGGCGACGACGGCGACGCCGACGGACCGAAAGCCGAGACGGGCCCGGAATCGAGACTGGAACGGGGATCGGAACCGGGACTGCAACCGAAACCGGATTCGAACGACAGAGAACCGTCGAGGAAGGTCGGCAGCGACGTGTCGCCGACGGGACCGACCGCGACGGCGGAGCCGGCGACGGCAGACTCGACAGCGACGGCGGAGCCGGTAGACTCGACGGCGACGGAGCCGATCCCGGAGCTCTCGACCGCGTCGCTGCTCGCGAACGTCGCCGTATCGCAGGGGCTGTTCGGCCTCCTGCTCCTAGCAGGAGCGTGGTACGCCGAGATCCCCGCGTGGGCGTTCGGCGTCGCTCGCGACGCGATTACACTTGAAACGCTGCTGCTCGGCGGCGGGGTCGGTCTCGGGCTCTACGTCGCCAACGAGGCCGGGGCGACCGTCGGCGCGCGGTTCGGTCTCGGCGACGGCGAGCGCCTCCGGAGCGCGCTCGCCCCCGACTCGCTTCTCGGGTGGGCGGCGCTGTTGTTCGTCGTCCTCCCGATAATCGCCGCCTTCGAGGAACTGCTCTTTCGCGGCGCGCTCGTCGGCGCGCTCGCGGCGGGCTACGACGTCTCCCCGTGGCTTCTCGCGCTCGGCTCCTCGGCGGCGTTCGGCGTCGGTCACGGCGCGCAGGGGCGGATTGGTATACTTGTGACCGCGACGCTCGGCTTCGCCCTCGCGGCGGCGTTCATCCTGACCGAGAGCCTGTTCGTCGTCATCGTGGCCCACTACGTCATCAACGCCGCAGAGTTCGTCGTCCACGAGGGCCTCGGCGTCGAGTGGTGAGGTCGGTGGGAAGCCGAACCGATGCTTTTTGCCGCTCCGGGGACCTGAGAGCGTATGGAATTTCGCTCGCGGTCGATACTCCAGTCGGTACTCATCGGCTATCTCGTGTTGCTCGTCGCGTCGATCCTCACCGGGAACCCGATCGTCTCCCGGGCCGCTGACTTCGGATTCGCGATCGTCTCAGCGGTCTTCGGGTACGTCGTCTACACGAGCCGCTCGGCGTCGGACGACGAGCGAATCGTCCGTCTGACCGCCGGCGCGTTCGTCATCGCTGCCGTCGCGCAGGTGCTCGGGTTGCTCCCTGGCTTTGGTACCGCCGCACTGGCGGCGACAGCGTTCTTCCTCGTCGGCTTCGTCGGGTACTTCTACCTGCGTCGCGGTTCCCGGCCGCAACAGCGCTGATCGCTCACGTCCGAGCGCTCCCCGAGTCGCAGCCGGGGTCAGTCAGCCTCGAGCGCTCGCAACCGTCTCGCCACAGCGTCCGGTGCACCGCCGGGCGCGTCGCGGACGCGGTGATCGGGGACGAACAGCGGGATCGGATTCTCCGCGAGGGCCCTTCGCGCCGTCTCGACGTCCCCAGTCTCGTCCGGGTCGAGTCCGGCCATTCGAGCCACCCGGTCGAGCGAGACAGTCTCGCCGTAGGGAACGTTGCGGACGGCGTCCAGCACGCGGCGCTGGTCGGTCGGGACCGTGAGCGCCACCTCGACGTCGTCGAAGTGGTCCGATTCGCCGTCGAGATACGCGAAAACGCGATCGAGCAGCGGATGGTCGGTCTCGGCGTCGGCCGGTAGCGACGCCGGAAACGACACGCCGACGACGCGGCCGCTCGCCACGCCGATTTCGACCGCTCGATCCAACAGCTCCGACTCGCGAGCGAAGATGCCGACGTCAGAGGCGTCCATACTCCGGCTTCCGCCGGATCGGACTTCAACCTTCTCAGCGCGCACGGTGTGTCACCGCTGCCTCCGATCTCGACGCGCAAGCCTTATGTGCAAAAGAGTCCGTTAATGAACATAGATGAACGCTAATGAGGGGGAACTTGCCCCCGCGGTGCGATCGATCCTCGCGGCGGCGCGCGAGCGACCCGGCGGCGAGACGCGGGTCGACGTCGACGCGCGCTCGTTCCCCGAGGCCGTCGCGGCGACCGAGGCGGCGGGTCGCGTGCCAGTCGTCGCGGAAGTGAAACCGACGAGTCCGACGACCGACGGCGAGCGGACCGACGACGCGGTCGATCTCGCCGAACAGATGGTCGCCGGCGGCGCGACCGCGCTGTCGGTGCTCACCGAACCCGAGCACTTCGGCGGGTCGGCGGAGAACCTGCGGCGGGTCCGAGAGGCGGTCGACGTCCCCGTCCTCAGGAAGGATTTCGTCGTCCGCGAAGCGCAACTCGACGCGGTCGAGTCCGATCTGATCCTGCTCATCGCGCGCTTTCTCGACGAGGCGGGGACCGACTCGCTGGCGACGCTGTACGAGGCCGCCCGCGAACGGGGCTTCCAACCGCTCGTCGAGGTCCACACGCGCGAGGAACTGGAGCGCGCGATCGACGTTGGTGCCGAAATCATCGGCGTCAACAACCGCGACTTAGGGAAACTGGAGGTCGATCTCGCGACCTTCGAGGAGATCGCTCCCGGCGTCCCCGACGACGTGACCCTCCTCGCCGAGAGCGGCGTCTCGACGGTCGAGGACGTCCGGCGGATGCGCGCGGCGGGCGCGGACGCGCTCCTGATCGGGACTGCGATTATGGACGGCGACGTCGAATCGAACACCGAACGACTGACGGCGGGGGCCGCAGACGGGAAACCACAGGCGGAACACGTCGATTCAACACGGTAACTCACCGACTCAACACGATAACACACCGACTCAACACGATGACACAGACATACGCGGACGGGAAATTCGGCGAGTACGGCGGACAGTACGTACCCGAGGCGTTGATGCCGGCGATCGAGGAGCTGACCGACGCCTACGAGCGATACGTACTGGAGAACGAAGACGGCTTTATGGACGACTTTCGGGCGCGACTCCGTGACTTCGGCGGGCGACCGACCCCGACGCAGTACGCCGAGCGACTCTCGGACCGGTACGGGACGGACGTCTACCTGAAGCGCGAAGACCTCGTCCACGGCGGCGCGCACAAGCTCAACAACGCGCTCGGGCAGGTGCTCTTGGCGAAATATATGGGCAAAGAGCGGATCGTCGCCGAGACGGGCGCGGGCCAGCACGGCACGGCGACCGCGATGGCGGCGGCGCACCTCGATATGCCCTGTGAGATATACATGGGCGAGACCGACATCAACCGCCAGCGTCCCAACGTCTTCCGGATGCGGCTCAACGGCTCCGAGGTAAATCCGGTGACGACCGGCCGCGGCACGCTGAAGGAGGCGATCTCGGAGACGATGCGCGACTGGGCGACGAACGTCGAGGACACCCACTACGTCATCGGCTCGGTCGTCGGGCCGCACCCGTTCCCGGCGATGGTGCGGGACTTCCAAGCGGTCATCTCCGAGGAGGCCCGCGAGCAGCTCCGCGAGAAGACGGGCGGTCTGCCCGATTCCGTTCTCGCGTGCGCGGGGGGCGGCTCGAACACGATGGGCGCGTTCGCGCACTTCGTCGACGACGCGGAACCTCGTTCCGCGGACGGGTCGAGCGGCGGCGAGCCGCGAGACGACGCGGGCGTCGACCTCTACGCCGTCGAAGCGGGCGGCTCCAGCCTGTCGGTCGACGAGGAGGCGGGCGTCGCACCGAACTCGGCGTCGCTGTCGACCGGGGGTGAGGGCGTCCTCCACGGCGCGCGCACCAAGATCCTCCAAGACGCCGACGGCCAGATTATGGAGAGCCACAGCGTCTCCGCCGGACTCGACTACGCGGGCGTCGGCCCCGAGCTCGCACAGCTCGTCGACGACGGCCGGGTAAACGCGGTCAACGTCGACGACGACGGCGCGTTGGAAGCGTTCCACCGGCTCTCACAGTTAGAGGGAATCATCCCCGCGCTGGAGTCGGCGCACGCGTTCGGCTACTTGGAGAACAACTACGAGGACCTCGGCGACGTCGTCCTCGTGAACGTCTCCGGGCGCGGCGACAAGGACCTCGAAACCGTGATCGAGGAGACCGAGAAGCGCGACATCGAGGCCGCACCGTCGCTCTCGGAGTTCTCGGGGGGGTTCTGAGATGGGCGACGCGAACGAGACGGCCGCGAACGGGACGGCTGCAAACCCGGAACTCGCCGAGGCCTTTGCCGATGGTCCGGCGTTCGTCCCCTACCTCGCTGCGGGCGATCCCGACTACGAGTCCTCGTTGAAATACGTCGAAGCGCTCGAACGCGGCGGTGCCGACGTGATCGAACTCGGGCTGCCCTTCTCGGAGCCGATCGCCGAGGGGCCGACGATCCAGAGCGCCGTCGTGCGGGCGCTGGAGGGCGGAATGACGCCCGAGCGGTTCTTCGAGTTCGTCGAGGACCTCGACGTCGACGTGCCGCTGGTCTGTATGACCTACTACAACCTCATCTACCAATTCGGCTCGGAGCCCGGCCCGCGTCCGTTCGTCGAGCGCGCCGCCGAGGTCGGCCTCTCGGGGTTCGTCGTCCCCGACCTCCCGGCCGAGGAGGCGGACCCGCTCCGCGAGGCCTGCGACGAGTTCGGCCTCGACCTCGTGTTCATCGTCGCGCCGACGACGCGCGGGGAGCGGCTGGAGCGGATTATGTCGCAGGTGTCGGGGTACGTCTACGTGCAGGCGCGCTTGGGCGTCACCGGCGCACAGGACGACGTGTCCGGGCAGACCGAAGCGAGTCTCGACCGCCTCGCCGACTACGACGTGCCGAAGGCGGTGGGCTTCGGGATCAAGACGGGCGAGCACGCCGAGCGAATCGTCGCCGGCGGCGCGGACGGGATCATCGTCGGGAGCGCGCTCGTCGACATCGTGGCCGAGGGAGCCGAGGCGGGCGAATCGGCGGACACCGTCGCCTCACGCCTCGAATCGAAGGCCCGGGAGCTGAAGGGGGGAGCGCTGCGCGGGTACGAACAACGTGTGCCCCAAGCGGAACGCACATAACCACCGATTGCCACAGGATAACACACGATGAACGCAGGACTCTCCGCGCGGCTCCGCCGCATCTCGACAGGGGGGCGATACCTCGTCGTCCCGATGGACCACGGCATCACACTCGGGCCCGTAACGGGGCTCGTCGACATCGAATCGACCGTCGACTCGATCACCCGCGGCGGCGCGGACGCCGTCCTCACGCAGAAGGGCGTCGCTCCGCGCGTGCACCCGAACAAGAACGACAAGGGCTACATCGTCCACCTCAACGGATCGACCTCGATCGGCCCCGACTCGAACGACAAGCGGCGGACGGGGACAGTAGAGGAGGCGCTGCGGGCGGGCGCGGACGCCGTCTCGTTCCACATCAACGTCGGCAGTGACCACGAGCCCGACCAGTTGACCGAGCTCGGCGATCTGACCGAGACCGCCCACCAATTCGGGGTTCCGGTGCTCGCGATGAGCTACGCGCGCGGTCCGGGCATCGACGAACACGACGCCGACAGCCTCGCTCACGCCGTCCGCATCGCCGAGGAACTCGGTGCGGACGTCGTCAAGACCGCCTACTCCGGCGACGCCGACTCCTTCGAGCGCGTCTGTGCGGCGACCCGCCTGCCGGTCGTCATCGCCGGCGGCAGCCGCGGCACCGACCGCGATACCGTCGAGATGGTCCGCGGCGCGATGGACGCCGGGGCCGCCGGCGTCTCGATGGGTCGATCGATCTTCCAGCACGAAGAGCCCGAGGCGATCACCCGCGCGGTCAGCGCCATCGTCCACGACGACGACGACGTCGACGCCGCGATCGGCACGGCGGGCCTCGGACTCGAAGCCTAACACTCCTCTTTGTCCCGAGCCCGCGCGCTTATGAGCGTGGCGGGCCAACCCGCGGATATGCCCACGACGCTCGAAGTACGCTGCACCGACGACGAGTGCGAGATGGATATGTTCGAGTTGCACTACACCTACGATATGCCCGAGGACGTCGGCGTCGCGGACTTCGTCTGCCCGTACTGCCGGGGGACGGAGAGTTTGGAGGCAATCGAGCTATGACCAAGCACGACCAGATCATCGCCCCCGAAGACGCCCCGCGCCGACTGAAGGAGCTCGGCGAGACGATCGCGAACAACGCACTCGAACGCGTCGGCCGCGGCGTCGCGCGGTTCCAAGAACGGACACCGCTGCCGTACGACTTACTGGAGAGCGACGAGGCGTTCCTCGTCGTCTTCGACGCGCCGGGCGTGCGCCAGAAGGACGTGCAGGTGCGTTTCGTCGACAACGAGGTACGCGTGATAGTCGATCGCTTCCGCGAGTTCCACGAGGGGTTCGAGATGCGATTTCCCGGCCGCGGGCTCTCCCTAGACGGCGCGGTGCCGCTTCCGGAGGGCGTCGCGGTCGACCCCGAACACGCTTCGGCGACGGTCACCGAGTCCGGAACGCTCGAAGTGGAGATCCCCAAGCGCGGCGACGACGAATAGGTAGCCGACGGGTAGGCAGCGATCGCCCCTTCACACCGGCAGTTCCGCGTCGGGGTCGACCACGCGGTCCGGCTCGTCGGGAACGGCCCAGTCGGTCGTCAGCTCGAGCAGTTGCAGCAGCATCACGCCCGTCGCGCCCCAGACGGTGTAGCCGTCGACGTGGAAGAAGTGGATCCGGCGCGCGCCGTAGGTCGGGTGCTCGCGCCGCTCGGACTCGTAGTTGTCGAGGTCCGTGAGTTCGGCCACCGAGAGCGCGACGACTTCTGCGACCTCGCGCTCGTCGGGATCGTACTCGCGGTCGGGGACGCGCGCGACGTACGGGCGAACGGCGTAATCGGTGACCGTTTGGATGTCATCGATGCGACCGATGACCCGCGCCTCATCGGCCCGCAGCCCGATCTCCTCGTCGGCCTCGCGGAGCGCCGTCGCGCACAGATCGGCGTCGACGGATTCTCGCGACCCGCCCGGAAAGCTCATCTGCCCCGGATGCTCGCCGAGGTGGTCGGCGCGGCGCGTAAAGAGGATATACGGCTCACCGCCCCGTTCGAGGATGGGCGCGAGAACCGCCGCCTGCTGGCCCGCACCGTCGACCGCGTTCGGTGCGTGGGTTGCCACCCGCGAGAGATCCATATTCGCGGAGACGTAGGACCTGAAGGGGCTTATACTGTGTGCTGAGGGTTCGTGAAGGATTCGAGAGCGCGGGAGTTCACGCCGAGAGAACGAGGAGTCACGCTTCGAGCGCGTCAGCCAGCCGAGATCGCACGTCGTCGACGGCGACCGCATCGGACCACACCGCCACGTCGTACGTCACGTCGAGGAGGTCCCGCATCGACGACTCGTCGCCCGCGTCGACGGCGCGTGCCGCCTCCGCTCTGAGTCGCTTCGCGACCGCGTCGGCCGCGGCCTCCCGGTCGACATCGCGCTCGGGGATATCGAGGATGTGCGGTAGGTCCTCGGCGTTCTCGGGCAGCGTCGGGAACGCCGTCGGACCGGGGGCGAGAAGCGTCTCGCCGTCGCGTTCGTACCTGACGAGCGCGTAGGCGTCGATCGCGTCCGCGATGGCCGCCGAGGACACCGACTCGTCGATTCCCCCGCCCTGCTTGAACGCCAGTTCGTCGAGCGCCCGCGCCGTCTCCTCGGGCGTGAGCGTGCCGAAGAGGCCGACGACGCCCGCCAGTTCGTCGGTCTGGAGTTCCGTCGTCATTCGCCGAAGCCCCCCGCGTCGGCGGCGGCGATGCCGCCGTGTCTCGTATTCGTCGCTTCGTCGACGTCGGCCGCGGCCGCGGCCGCGAGCGCGTCCGCCGAGAGCGGCGTCTCGTTCCACGCCGGCAGTCGATTGTCAGTCGGCGACGGCTTCGTGATCGCATCGGCGTACGCCGCCACCTGTGAGCGTTCGTGCTCCCGATCGAATTCGAGGTCGTTGAACGCCGCGTCCAGCGCGTACTGCTCGACGAGGGTCTCCGCCGCGTCCCGATAGCGCTCTCGGAGCGTCGCGAAGTCGACGTCGACGCCGTGTTCGAGGACGCCTCGTAGAAGCGTTTCACCGACGGAGCGGCTCATATCCGAGAGCCCCGTCGACCCGCCGACCGCGCGGTGGTCGTGTTCGTAGACGCCGAGGTCGACCTGTGCGGTGCCGTCGAAGCCGGCAACGTCGAACGCGTCGCCGAGCGTCCCGACTTCGAGCCCCCACTTCCGAGGCGGGCGGAGACGGCGGGCGGTCTCGGCCGTCGCCGCGAACTCCCCCGCGAGCGCGTATCGGAACGCGTCGAGGTATTTGAGGTACGGATCGGGGTTGGCGTCGACGAGCGCTCGGACCAGCGGGGCGTAGAAGAGTCGGAAGAGCCGCCCGTAGAGGCGGCCGTCCTCGACCCGGGCGTAGTAGCCCTTCGAGAAGTCGTAGCCGCGCGTGAGGGGAAACAGCAGCCGTCGAACGAACGACTCGTCGTACGTCACCGTGTCGGCGTCGTGAACGACCACGAACTCCTCGTCGGCCGCGCGACCGAGACCGAGCCACACGTCGCGACCCTTGCCGCGTTCGCCGTCGAGACCGACGTCAGACAGCAGCGACGCGACTCGCGATCCGTCACACCACAGCAGATCGAGGTCGAGGTCGAACCCGGAGAGCCACTCGTGGACGGGCCCGATACGGTCGGGAGTCGCACGAAGCGGAACGACGACCCGAGCGGGGTCGAGACCTTCCAGAACGCGGAACACCCGGGTTGCGGCGGGCGTCTCGAACTCGCGCTCGGCTACCGGCACGACGACCGCCGTCCGGTCGGTCGGCGCGGTCGGCAGCGGGTCGACGAGGTCGTGGAGCGTCGTCACCCGCGATTGCACGTACTCCATCGGGGTCCCCTCGGGACGGCACGAGCAAAAGCGCGGGGGTTCCGGCGGCCTCCCCCGGAACGTCGAACCGGGTCGAAAGCGGCGACGACCGCACCGGCGACGAACGTTTATGTACCAACCCGCGGCCAACGCCCCCGTGACGTGAGGATCACTCCGCGTCGGGCCGCGGTCTCACCGCGTTTGCAACTGTTGTTGCATCTGATCGAACGTCAGCGTGCGACCGATGGCTGCAGCCTTGCAAACGCGGTGAGGCTCGGCACGTCGACGCGGGGACGAGCGCGGTCAGACGTCCGGGCGACCGAAACGGGGCGCTGAGACGGGACGTCGCGGCCGCTGCGGGTGCCGACTGTACGCCATCGAGAACGGATCGAACCCGACCGAGGGACGACGGCCGGGCCCGTCACTGCGGGAGTCGACCGGCGCGCTGGAGCACGAGGAGTCCGGCGGCGACGACGAGGAGCCCGAGTGACAACTGGGTGAAAATGGCGTCGTACGCGAGTCCCGCCTCGCGGAGCGCCCCGACGGCCGACGAGCCCGTGGCTTGGATGACCATCATCCCGCCGGAGTACCACGCGTACGCGCTCGCTCGCGACTCGTCGGGGAGCGTATCGAGCAGGTAGGTGTCGACCGCCGGAAACAGGCTGTGGAGGACGTACCCGATCACCGCCGTAAGCGCGACGATACCGACGAGTCCGGAGGAGACCGTCAGCGCGAGCACACAGGCGGTGAAGGCCGTGATGATCGCGAGAATGTACGGGACGCGGGGAAGCGTATCCGCGAGCTTACCGGAGACGACGAAAGCGGGGACGCCAGCAGCGAAGATCACCGTCAAGAGATTCTTCGCCGTCGTCTCCGAGAGCCCCTTCGTGATCATATACAGTTCGTAGAAGTTGAACAGTCCCTGCCAGAGGAACCCCGTCGTGCCGACGACGACGACGCCGAGGAGGACGGCTCGCCACTCCGAACGGATTGCCGCGATCACGTCGCGGTCGGCCGACCCGGCGTCGGGGAGCGTCGTCGACCGGGCCACGAAGAACAGCAGCGTCGTCACGGCCGCGGCCGCGACCGCGATCGCGGCGAAGACGAACCGCCAGTCGACGAAGAGCGCGAGGACGAGCGTGACAAGCGGTGCGGCCGCGGCCGCGGCGATCTGACTCGTCATCCCGTGAATTCCGATCGCCCAGCCGACCCGCTCGGGATAGAGTTCGCTGACGAGCGGGTTGGCGGCGACGAAGTACGCGCCCGCGGCGAGTCCCATCAAGAGCGCGCCGACGGCGACCATCGCGACCGACGTCGCGCTGGCGATGAACACCGACGCGCCCGTGAGAACGCCGCCCGTGGCTAAGATCACGCGGTGACGCGGGACGCGGGTGAGAAGCCATCCCGTCGGAACGCGCGGGAGCGCACTGCCCAACCACGCGAGCGTCGCGATCAGCCCCGCCGTCCCCTCGCCGATCCGAAACACGGCGATGAACTCCCCGAGCAGCGGCGCGAAAATGACTCTCCCCAGATTGACGAGGAAGATCAGCAGACACAGCGTACCGAAGAGCCGTCGCCGGGACACGGGGATGCTTCGCCGTCGGGGGACTTCATCGTGACTGTTCAGGTGCCCGTCGCGCGCGTCTCGATCACGGACGGGGTGCGGGAGATACCGATCTTTTTACCCCGTGGGCACTAGGGGCCGAATATGAAGACGACGCGGAAGGGGCTTCGAGAGGGGGAGCTGGAGAAGGACACCTATGGCCGGTTGAACTGCAAGGACTGCGGCGAGTCGCTGAAGACGAAGAACGATCCCGACGAGGTCTACACGGTTCGACGCTGTGCCAACTGCGAGCGGGAGTGGAAAGAACTCCGCTAGCCGCCGAAAACAGACGATGAGGCACCGCTCAGACGGCACGTACTGATCAGACGACACGCACCGATCAGACGACACGCACCGGTCGTAAACACGCACCGCTATTCGAACACGCTATCGAACGCGCGCGCGCCGAGCGGTTCGAACGTCCCGGCGGCGACGTTCTCCGGCACGTGACGGGGGGAACTCGTGCCCACGAGCGCCGTCGTGACGCCCGGCGCGCTCCGCGCGAAATTGATCGCTCGTTGTGCGGCGGTGTCACCCGTCAACTCGGCGTCGACGGCCTCCGGAATCGACGACGCGAGATCACCCTGTGCGAGCGTTGCGCTCGCGACGACGTCGATTCCAGTGGCCTGCGCGTATTCGAGCGCGCTGACGTCTCTGTCTTCGGTCGGATGACGATGCGCGGAAACGGTGAACGCGTCGGCCATCGCAACGTTGAACGGGAGCTGAATCGCAGTGAGGCCGACGTCGTCGACGCCGACGGTTTCGGCCGCCGACTCGGCGCGGGCGACGACCTCGGGGAGCGACAGGTACGCGTCGTGGTCGCGCGGCACCCGGAACGCCTCCCACGTCGCGACGCCGTACCCGTCGATGTCGCCCGCGGCGCGACGTCGTTCGAGGCGCTCGAACGCCGCTTCGAGTGCATCGTAGACCGCGTCCCGGCCTCTCGCCAGCAGTTGCGTCTCGGGGTTGTGAACGTAGTAGCAGTCGACGGCGTCGACGCCGAGGTTCGACAGCGACCGGTCGAGCATCGCATCGAGGAAGCCGGGAGCGATCGCGTGGCTCCCGCGCGCGAGATCGATCGGATCGAGGATCCCGGTGTCGAGGAACCGCTCGCGTACGTACTCGGCGGGATCGTCCGGTCGAGAGCCGTCGAAGGGGACGAATCCGCCCTTCGTCGCGACGACCACCTCCTCGCGGTCGACGTCCGCGCGTCGGAGCGCGTCGCCGACGACGCGCTCGCTGCGCTGACAGCGGTAGTTGATCGCGGTATCGACGACGTTGACGCCCGAAGAAAGCGCCTCGGTGATACATTCACGGTAGCGCTCGTCGATCGCGTCGGTCGGCTCGCCGAGATACGTCCCGACGCCGACGCTGGAGGCGACGCCCGGGCCGAACCGCCGGAAGTACGTCCGCGCGAAGGCGTCGCCGAAGCGGTCGCGGTAGGCCCACGTCCCCTGACTCGTCGCCATAGCGGGCCGTACGGGATCGTCGGGTAAACCGGCGTCGGATCGGGGGCCGAACAGATGACCCGGCCGCCCTCACACGTCGCCCGACAGCGACTCGAAGAGCCGTTCGCGGAGGCCGTCCCGGGAGATCGTTCCGCCGAACTCGGTGTAGATCGCGCCGTCCGACAGCGAGACCTGCCCGCCGCCCATCCGCGCGTGGCCGCCACCGGAGCCGTCTCGGAGGTCTTCGAGCACCGCTTCGAGCGTGTGACCCATATGGACTCGGTCGTCGCGAGAGCGCCCCGAGAGATGAACGGTGCCGTTTCGTTCGCCGAGCACGACGACCGCGGTGACGCCCTCCAACTGGACGAGTTCGTCGGCGGCCTGCGGGATCGCGTCGGCGTTCGAGACCCGCCCGACGTCGCTGACGGCGAACGGCCCGCGGACGTCTCGTCCGGCGATCGCGCGGGCTTTGAGCTCTAAGACCTCCGTCGAGACCTCCGGGTTGGCGATCCGGTCCAGTTGATCCTCGTCGACGCCGGTGTACAGGTACCCCGCGGCGTCGAAGTCAGCGGCCGAACAGCCGGACGTGAGTCGCTTCGTGTCCGTCAGGATACCGTAGAGCAGTCCGGTCGCGACCCCCGACGGGACGGTGTAGGGCGCGTCGACCTCGCTGGCGTGCTTGGCCGGCGGGACCGGCTCGCCGTTCACGTCCTCGAAGTACTCGGCGACGATGCTCGACGCCGCCCCGTAGTCGGTTCGGACGTCGGTGAACGCCTCGCCGGTGCCGTCGCCGGGGTGGTGATCCACGACGGCGAACGGGAGCACGCTGTCGGAGCCGGCGAACCCGCGCGGGTGGTTGTGATCGACGAGCACGACGTGTTCGGCGGCGATGTCGCTCACGTGGTCGATCTGCTCGATATCGAGATCGAGCACGTTGTGGAACGCCCGGTTCTCTTGGTGGCGGATCTGCCCCGAATACTGGACCGAGGCGTCGGCTCCGGCCTGTTCGGCCAGACTCGCGAGCGCGACGCCGGTCGCCATCGCGTCGGGGTCGGGGTTGGGATGCAGCAGCACCGCGATCTCGTCGAGTCCCGCGACCGCCTCCAAGAACCGCGTTCCCATCGGTCTCTTGAACCGCCGGATCGCGTACAGCCCGACGGCGCTGGCGAACAGACCGACAACGAGAGCCAGCGCGAGCGCTGGATGCGCGAGGATGAGCGAGGAGATCGAGTCGACGAGCTCCGGGCCGGAGACCTGCGCGAGGCCGGAGCGTGAGAGACCCATACGTCCCGAGTTACGGTGCACCCCCAAGAAGATTCCCTCGAACTGTCGAGGGAATTGGACGAGGAGGAACCGAGAGCAGGGGCCCAATTGAACTGGGCGAGAACGCCCGATCGGGTTCGTCAGTTACCGCTCCGCTCTCAGATTTCGCCGGGATCGGCCCCCGAGCGGAACAACTCGACTGCCGCCCGATATCCCTCCCGATACGTCGGAAAACGCAGTTCGTACCCGAGTTCCCGCAGCCGATCGTTCGAGCAGCGTTTGCTCGTCCGGAGCCGACGCCGCGCGGCCGACGAGAGTTCGGGGTCCTCGAGACGTTCTTCGATCGTGCGTTTCGGCGGCGAGGAAACGTCGCACTCCTCGGCCAGCCAGTCGGCGAACGCCCACTTGTCAGCCGGCTCGTCGTCGGCGACGAGTACGACCTCCTCGCGCGCGACGTCGGCTTCGAGGAGGAAGGCGACCGCGCCGGCGGCGTCGTCGCGGTGGATCATATTCAGGTAGCCCTCGGTCACCGGTCCGTCGAGGTAGCGACCGAGTCGGTAGCGATCCGGGCCGTAGAGTCCGGCGAACCGCGCGACTGTGCCGTCGATTCCGGCGTCGCTCGCCTCTTCGAGCGCGACGCGTTCGGCCGTCGCGAGGACGCGGGTCTTCTCGGTCGTGGGTTCGATCGGCGTCTCCTCGTCGACGAAATCGCCGTCGTGATCCCCGTAAACGCCCGTCGAAGAGGTGTACACGAGACGGTCCGGGGGCAACTCGCGCGCGGCGTACTCCTCGACGACGTTCCGGAGCCCCTCGACGTAGACCCGGCGCGCGGCGTCGGCACCGCGACCGCCGGAGCTGGCCGCGAAGACGACCCAGTCGGCGTCGGGAAGGGCCGCGAGCGTGTCGGGCTCCGTCGCGTCCGTTTGCTGGGGGTCGAGCCCGGCGGCCGCGACGGCGTCGAGACCCGCGTTGGACCGGCGGACGCCGACCACCTCGTGTCCGGCTTCGCGGAGCTGTCGACCGAGTTCGAGGCCGACGTAGCCGCAGCCGACGATGACGACCCGAGCCATCAGCGGTCGTTCCGCTCGGCGAGGTACTGCTGGATCGCCGCGAGCTGTTCGAGCGTCATCGCCGTCCTGCCTTCGAGGGCCTGCTGGACCTCTTGGCCGGTGAGGTCGAGGTCGACGTTCGAGGCGATGGCGTCGACGTCGACGACGCCGGTGGTCATCGCCATCAGGAGGTGATCGCGGAGTTCGAGGACGATCGACTCCGCGTCGGGGCGGTCGTCGTCGAGCGCGAGAATCGACGCCGCGTCTTCGACGCGAAGTCGGGGGACGGGACCCCCAGCGACCGTTTCGATCGACTCGGGATCGACGTCGGTCTCGGCCGTCACGGCGTCGACGCCGAGATCCGTCACGACGGCTCTGAGTTGGGCTTCGTACGCCTCGCGTACCTCCGCGGGCGTCAGCGATGCGGGCTCTCCGGCCGCGTCGTACAACATACTCGTACTCGGGACGCTGCCGGCAAAACGGTTTCCGACGCGACGCGCGCCCCGAAATACGAGAGACGCCGAGTCAAGGAAGGATCTCGGCCCGACGAGGGAACCGCTTAAGTCGGTCACTACCTACCGAACGACTATGAACCGTGTGTCGCCCGCGAACCGGGAGGTGTGCCCGTGAGCGTCGGCCACCGCGTCACCTCCGATCACCAACTCGCGCGGCTCCTCCAAATCGGTATCGTCCTCGAGGAGGTCGTCGAGGCCCGGTCGTACCACCACTACCAGTCGCTCGACGACGCGCCGACGCTGGACCCGGAGATCGAATCGCTCTTAGAGCACGCCGCCGCGGAGTCAGCCGAACACCGCAAACGGCTCGAAACCCTCGTCGACGAACTCGACGCCGAGAGTATCCCGTTCGAGGAAATCGAGACGCTCGTCGAGGCGCAGTACGGCGGAACCGAGCCCGAGGACTTCGACGACATCCTCTACGATCAGCTGTGCAACGAAGAGACCGCATACAAGTTCTACGACGATCTCATCGGCGCGCTGCGAGCGTCGGATGAGGCGTTCGGAATCGATCGCGACCGCCTCATCGAGACGCTCGTCGAGATCCGCGAGGAGGAGGCCGACGGCGTCGAAGAGGTCACGAAACTGATGAACACCCGCCAATGAGACGAGACACGACGCGACACGGAGGACGGAGATGAACACGGCAGACCAGTACGTCAAGGAGATCTATCTCCTCCAGCAGATGGAGAACGGCCCCGCATCGACGGGCGCGCTGGCGGATCGACTGGACGTGAGTCCCGCGAGCGCCAACGAGATGATCGGCAAACTCGAAGCCCGAGGACTCGCCGAGCACGAGAAGTACAAGGGCGTCGCACTCACCGACGAGGGGATCGTTCAGGCCCGCGACGCGCTCCAGACGTACTGCATCATCGAGCGCTTCCTCGCGAACGTCCTGTCGGTCTCGGAGTTTCGCACGGAAGCGCGCGAGCTCGAACCGGTCATCGACGATCTGGTCGCAGAGCGACTCGACACCATCATCGACCGGAACGACGAGTGTCCGGACTGCTTCGACCCCGAGACCGACGCGTGCTGTCACCTCCAGCTTGCTTCCGAAAACCCCGAGACCGAACAGCGCGCCGATTAAACGAGCCTCGTCCACGTCGACGCCGAAGCCTATATCTTCAAGGCCCCTCCGAAACAGAGGCGCGTATGGATGGGACAGCGGCGATTAGCCGTCTCCTCGAATTCGCGGGAGTGGGACCTCGCGAATCAGTGGCCGCGGTCGACCGACCGACTCGATACCAGTGTCTGGGCTGTGAATCGATCTACGCCGTGCAGTACCACGTCTGTCCGGACTGTGGCGGCTTCTCGGTCGAACGACGCGCGGCCGACGGACTCGAACGCGCTGAACCGGGAACCGACGACGACGCCACCGCCGAGTGAGGTCGTCGCGAGCGGTCGGCGTCGCAACCCGATGGGTTTTCAAACACCGCGACGAGAGTAACGTATGCAGTCCCGTGGTGTAGTGGCCAATCATATGGGCCTTTGGAGCCTATGACGGCGGTTCGAATCCGCCCGGGACTATCTTCTCGCGAACGTAGGTGAGCGAGAGATATCCCTCGGAGTCGAGCCCAGAAGACGAGCGGATTCGAGCCTTCGCGGGCCAAATCTACACGGGACGAGAATAGGTTCCGGCTCCTCCAATCTCCGGCGTCAACGCGAAAACGGACGAGGAGCTACGCAGGCACGGATTCGGCGCTGACGTGATCCGTGGCGAGACTCACCAGCGCCGTGCCGAGGAACGACGCGGGGACGCCGATGAGAATCGGCGAGAGCGGCGGGAGGTTGCCGAACAGGAACAGCAGGATGTAGACGCCAGCGCCCGCAATCATCCCGCCAGTCATCCCGTGGCTCGTCACCGCGCGCCAGTGGAGCGCGAGGACGACGGGGCCGCTGAACGCCGAGATGATAGCACCCGCGGCGATGCCGGTGAGAATAGAGATGAGGGGGAGACCGGGCGTGACGGCGATCGCGACGGTGATCGCGCCGAGGACGAGGATCGACGCGGATCCGAGTCGAGTGACGCGCTTCTCGGGGGCGTCGGGATTGTAGATGTTCTTGTACACGTCGTGAGAGATCGCCGAACTCGCGGTGATGAGAAGCGAGTCAGTCGTCGACATCGCGGCGGCAAAGAGCGCGGCGACGGCGACGCCGCGGACGATCGGCGGGAAGAGGGCGTCCATAGCGACGAGGAAGGCCCGGTCGGGGTTGTCGAGTCCGCTTGGCGTCGCCGACGCGGCGACGAGGGCGATGATAATGGCGATGACGACCGATAGACCGGCGAGGATCGATGCCAGTAAGAGCGACCGTCGCCCCGACTCGTCGTTCTCGAAGGTGAAGACGCGGAGCATCGACTGAGGGTTACCCATCGAGAACCACGCCCACGTAAGCGCGAGTCCGAGGACAGAGGGAGCGGTCCACGCGGATGTCGCCATCGCGGAGTTCGCTTCCAGTCCCTCTTGGAGGAGTCCGATCGGCCCGCCGCTGCTGACGATGGCGGCAACGGCGAGCATCCCCGGGAGGAGAATCATAAGGACGCCTTGGATGATGTCCGTCCACGTGATCGCCCACATCCCGCCGAAAGCGCCGTAGAGGACGATGATAATGCCGGTGAGAACGATCGCCTGCGTCGTGGTAATGCCGAGGACGCGCTGTCCGAGCAGTCCGGTCGCGACGAACTGCGGAATCACGTACGCCGTCATAAAGACGGCTGTCAGAACCGAGTAGACGGCAACTGTCGAATCGAGTCCGCCGCGGCGCTTGAAGAAGTCGCCGAGCGTGAAGTACTTCCCGCGGATCATCGGATTGAGGATGACGTATCCCAAGATGGGGAACTGCAGGGAGAATCCGAGGGCGACCATCGCCATTACCGGGATCCCGAGCGCGTAGGTGAGTCCGGCCGCACCCAGCACCGTACTCGTGCTCCCGATGACCGCGAAGATGGCGAACGCACCGCCGAACTTCCCCAAGAAGCGGTCGGCTACCCAGAACATCGCCTCCGACTCGCGAGCGCGCTGTGAGATGTACGCTCCGATCGCAAGCATTCCCAGCATATAGGCCAGGACCACGGAGAATTCGAGCCAACGGACCACTGTCACGCACCTCCGCCGAGTCGGGCTTCGGAGTTGCGGATGAAGTACCAGAACTGAAGCCACACGATCGGAAGCGCCAGTAGCATCGCCCACACCGATACCGAGAGGCCGGCGAACTCCGCGCCGCCTCTGCTGACGTACCAGAAGCCGAAAATGGCCAGGACGATCGCGTGAACAACCAAGAAGTTGATCAAGCCGAACTTCGAGACACGGACGTCCTCCATCGCCGCGAATCGATCGGTAGTGTCATCTGCTGTCATAGTCGGTGGAAATTTCATAGAACACGCATAAAAATGCGCATTCGCCCGCTATAATGCCGGTAACTATGACGAAATACTGTCAAATATTGATTAGTTATCGAGCCACCGTCGCCACTTCCGCTTCGTCCGCCAGCGGGCGATCGGTGCCAGTCGGAATCGAGGATGGTGTCCGACGGCCGCGGGGTCCTTCGGGAGCGACTCGGCGGTCCGCGCGAAGACGTCGCGGATGTGTCGTTCGACGTCGGGATCCTCGTACCGCACTTTCACCACGCAGACGTTCCCGAGCGACTCCTCTCCACCGGTCCGAAACGAGGAGAAAAATCGAAGCATCGGGTCGCCCGAGGCGAAGAACACGGTGATCGTGGCCTCCCCATCGGGGGTGTCGACGGCGTAGATCACCGACGGCTCCTGTCCGAGCATAAACGATCCGTCCCCCTCGCTTCGTCGGTGGGCATACTCCGTCGCTTGCAAGGCGTTCGAGAGGTGCGTCTCGAACACAGACTGGCTCACGCCGCAGAAGGCACTCCACGTCTTGGCGGAGGAGAGGAGGCTCATCACGCAACCACCACCGCCGCGCGCCGCCAGCTACCCGTTCCGCTCATACTAGATACTGAACCGATCAGGACAAAGACGTGTCGTTGCCGCGAGGCGGGACTCCGATACTGCACCGGAGGGCAAGAGTCGTTATCCACGGCGTCGAATGGGAGCTATGACCGAGCGAGTGCGACTCGACGGGATCCGACTCGATCACGTGCTGTACGCCGGTCGGGACCTCGATCGGCTCGAAGCGATCTTCGAGTCGGTCGAACTGCCCCCCGACTACGGCGGCGTTCACGGGAACCGCGTCACCCACAACGCCGTCGTCGGATTCGACGACGGCTCGTATGCCGAACTGTTGGCCCTCTACGATGCCGAACGGGAGTCGCCGCGCCGAAACGCGTACCTCCGGTCGAACGTCGGACCCTGCGGCTGGGCGCTGGAGACCGCCGACGCCGAGGAGGCCGCCGACCGGTTCAGGGGTCGTGGCGTGACGGTCGAGGGGCCGGTCAGTCTCGGTCGCGAGCGACCGGACGGGACGAGGACGGAGTGGAACCTCGTCTACCTCGGGACGGGCGAACCCGGCGCGGCGCTCCCGTTTCTCATCGAGGACGTGACGCCGCGCTCGACTCGCATCCAACCGACGGAAGGCATCACCGGCACCGAACTCACGGGCATCGATCGCGTCATCGTCGGTTCCGCCGACCCGTCGGGAGCGATCTCGACTTTCAGGCGAGCGTTCGCGCTTCCTGAGCCCGTCCGCGAGCGTTCCGAAGCGTTAGAGGCGACGGTCGCGGTGTTCCCCGAAACACCGCTGGTGATCGCGACGGCCGAAACCGGCTGGC
Source organism: Halobellus sp. LT62 (assembly GCF_037031285.1). Classification (NCBI taxonomy): domain Archaea; kingdom Methanobacteriati; phylum Methanobacteriota; class Halobacteria; order Halobacteriales; family Haloferacaceae; genus Halobellus; species Halobellus salinisoli. Next base: position 528,822 of record NZ_JAYEZO010000001.1, on the reverse strand, counting down.
TTTCCGAGCGAACCCGTCGTTTCGGCGACCTCGTGTGTGCGTTTCTCATCGGGACGACCGACTTCGACGCGAGCGTCGATCGGTGTGGGATCGCCGAGACGGAGGTGTGGCGGGACCAGCGCGTCGGCTGGTTCCCGGTCGCCGACGACATCGGCGGGCGCTTCGGAATCGTCGAGGTTGATGGTTAGAGCAGTTCCAAGTGGCCGCTGACAGGATCGCCGCCCCGCATCACGAGCTCGATGGCGTCCGTCCGCCGCAGGACGCGAACGTCGTCGGTGGGGTCGCCGTCGACGACGAGGAGGTCGGCCTCCTTTCCGGGTTCGAGCGTCCCGACGGTATCTTCGATGCCGAGCGCGCGCGCGGTGTCGCGCGTGGCGGCGGTGATCGCCTGCAGCGGTGACATCCCCGCCTCGACGAACTCGACGAGTTCCTGCGCGTTCTCGCCGTGGTAGGCCTGCGGACCGCCCATATCGGTCCCGCAGGCGACCGTAACGCCCGCGTCCAGCGCAGCCTGCACCGACTTCACGTGATCTTCGCGGCTCTCTTTCGCGTTCAGTGCAGCCTCCTCCGGGACGCCTGATCCGAGCCCGTCAGCCATACATCGATAAACCGTGAGCGTCGGGATCAGCGGCACGTCGTTCTCGGCGAGCAGATCGAGGACTTCGGTGTCGCGATGGAAGAAGATCCCGTGCTCGACCGTGTCGCCGTGCTCGCCGGACAGCCCCTGTTGCATCGCTCGTCGACAGGGGTCCGGGGTCATACAGTGGGCGGCCACGGGCTTGTTCGCCGCGTGGCTCTCGTCGTAGAGCGCGGCGATCTCCTCGTCGGTGAACTCCCGCGTATCGAGCTTCTCGGCGGCGTCCGAGGCACCGCCCGTCAGAAACGTCTTGACGTTGTCGACGTGACGTTCGAGGCGCTCGCGGACGGCGACGCGAATGCCATCGGTTCCGTCCGCCGGTTCGGAGATACTGCCGGCCGGGAGGGTGAGCCACGGCGGTTCGTAGTTCCCGTGACCGCCCGTCTGACAGATCCCCGGCCCGCTCGCGAGCACCCGAGGGCCGACCAGATCGCCGCGAGCGATGGACTCGCGGACGTCGACGTCGATGTAGCTTGTCGCACCGACGTCTCGGACGGTCGTGAATCCGGCCTGAACGCATCGCTGCGCAGCGTCGGCGGCGCGCAGCGCGTGTTCGGCCGGCGACATATCCGCCCACTCCAAGTGGAACGGGAGCGTCTCCGGCAGCGTGAGGTGGAGATGCGCGTCGATGAGCCCCGGCATAATGGTCCGTCCGCCCAAGGAGACGGTTCGATCGGCATCCGGGGAGATCCCCTCACTCGGGCCCGAGGCCGTGATTTCGCCGCCCTCGACGACGACCGTCGCGTCGGTGACCGGGTCGTCTCCGGTCCCATCGACGAGTCGAGCGTCGGTGAATGCTATCGAGTCAGACACGGGTCATCACGAGGCGTGTGCGATCCATACCCGCGATGGGACGCGCGAGGTCAAGAAGGCTACGTCAGGAGACATCCATAAACCCAGCGGCGTTGGTCTCGTCCCCATCGAAGCGGTCGGGATCGTACGGTGCGAGGCTGATCTCGCCCCACGATCCGGTGTCGAGATAGCCCGCGAGTATCTCGCCGATGGCTGGCGCGAGTATAAGTCCGTGTCCGTTGCACCCGGCAGCGACGTAGAACCCGTTGACACCGTCTACCTCGCCGACGAGCGGATTGCCGTCCGGGGTGAGTCCCTTTAGGCCGGCCCACCCATCGATGACCGACAGGTCGGTGGTTCCAAGCCGCTTCCGAGCGAAATCGACAGTCTGGTCGACGAAAGCATCGTCGTAGTCCGTGTCGTAGGAATCGGGATCTGCCGTGTCGTCGTCGTCGACGTTCGCGCCGCCGAACATCGTCGCCCCGGGGCCGTCGGCCGGTCGGAAGTACCTCCGTTCGTGAATATCGACGACGAACGGGGCGTCCGTGGGGACGTGCGCCTCCTCGGTGAACAACAGTTGGATTCGCGACGGCGTGATCGGGAGCGAGACGTCGACGGTCGCCGCGACAGTCGGGGCCCAGACGCCGGCGGCATCGACGACGACGTCGCAGTCGTACGTCCCCTGCTCGGTTTCGATTCCAGTCACTGCACCGTCGGATACGCGAACGTCGGTCACCGGTTCGCCCTCGGAGATCTGTGCGCCCATCGCGGCTGCGCGGTCCCCGAGCCAATCCGTGACCGCGGCCGGATCGACGAGGCAGTCCGTCGGACAGTACTTACCGAGGACGAGATCGTCAGTGACGAGGTCGGGTACGAAGCGCTCGCACTCTTCGGGGTCGAGGAGTTCCACGTCGAGCCCGAGGTCGCGCTGCCGTTCCGCGTCGGTCTCGAACCCCGTTGCTTCCGACTCCGTACGGGCGAGAAAGAGATAGCCGTTCTCTCGGATTTCCACGGAATCGCTCTCGGCGGCATACTCGCCCAAGTGCTCCCGACTCTTCATCGCGAGCCTGATTTTCCGCTCGCTCCCGAACTGCTGTCGGATCCCGCCCGCCGAGCGGACGGTCGATCCACCACCCAGACGGTCGGCCTCGAACAGTCCCACGCTGATCCCTCTCTCGGCGAGAAAATACGCGAGGTTCACGCCGATCGCGCCGCCACCGACGATTCCGACCTCGAAATGAGGGCTCCCCATAGTCGGATTACGAACTATCGATAAAATATTCTGTCGACTAACGCTAAACTATCTCCCGGACGACGGCCCTCGGACGACGAGATTCGAACATTCGACGTCGAACGCGACTAGGAACTATCGCTGCGAAGGATCGATCAGTCAGATGATGAGGGCTGTCGCTCGACTTCGAGTCGCTGACAACCGTTGACGAGCGGAGTAGGCAACTGCTCCGCATACTCGAACAGCGCCTCGAACAGGACGCCGATTTCCTCGAACTGTGGGCCGTGAGTCGCGGTTAGTGGATCCTTCTCCCACTCGATGAACCCCATCTCCGCCATCAGCGGAAGGTGCTGATGACAGAGTGAAATTCGTAGCGAATCACGGTCGGTGGCGGTGTTCGGGTTGACGGCCGCCTCGGGAAGCGACACGGACTCGCCCGGTGCGATGTCCAATAGCGAAGTGATCACCTGTCGTCGAGGTTCCGCAGAGACGCACCTGAAGATGCAGTTCCACCGTTCGACGACATTCGAACCGTACTCTCTCGGGGATCGAGTCATAGTCTTGCTAATGTTTTTGCAGCTACATAACTATGGGCCACGTTATTTGTAGATCATTACGAATTACTACGCTCTGCTGAAGTCCCGTTCCTCGACTGTACGAGAACTCGTCGACCTCTGACCTCAGTGATAATTTCAATAAAACTAATGTTAAAATAGTGAAAAATATTGTGGAATTATCTGTGTTGAGAATTGAACACAAGGATACTTATAACAAATTTCGCACGTCATACGTAGGTTGAAGATCGGTAGACTGCTGCGGAATCACCCGCAGAGATCTCGGCGACAGACTCACTCTCGAGTTACGGCACACGAGCGAAAGCGGTGTGACGGTCCAAACGTCCCGTTCAGACGAAGCGATCAGCTCGAACGGTCACTTGCTTTCGATGCTGCGCACGATAGTTCGATCCGCGAACTGCTGATTTTCTACCACTTGCTCTATGATAGACGATACAACCCACGTCCGAGCGGTCTCTCTCGTAGTACTTCTCCTACTCAGCCTTCTCGCGGGCACAGGAGTAACGCCTGTCGTGGCGACACAGGGGTCGATCTCTTTTGATGCATCAACGTATGAAGAGGAAGACACGGTTACGGTCACCGTCGATGACGATGATCTAGCGACGAGCGAGGACTACGTCGTCAATATTGAGTCGGATACGGAGTCACAATTATCTGTCTTTGGAGAACGTCCAGGCACCTCAACTACGTACACTACAAACACGAGTGTTGCCGATGAAGATTCAGATAATCGAATTACAGAATCAGATATTGAATACAGAGATAGTGACGGAGGGGACAACAAAATAGAAAGTTTACAACGAAATGAGAATGGGACAGTTACGATAATATTCGAAAATCCACCCGCATCGAAAGATGCACTGTATTATACGAGAGGAGAAACTGTTTTATTAACACACAATTCTGGTTCAATATTTACAGGCACAAAGCAAATCAGCGGTAACGATAAGATAGGGAGATTACAAGTCGCGGATGGAGACACAGTTATTTCAGAGTATTTTGATCAGAGTTCAAACTCAATAAGAACGGAATCTGCACTTGTCGATCAAGACCCCGAACCATTGACGCTCGGCCCGCTCACAGAATTCGAAGCCGACGCAATCGCCGGAACGACGCTGACGCACGGCGAGAGCGTCATCGAAATCCCGTTCAGCGAGGACGTCTCGAAGGCGGGCGGAGAATCCGGAGGTCTGACGCTGCCGGAGAACGTCACCGTCTCCGTCGACGGCGAGGACGTGACCGACCGCTATTCGCTCGACGCCGACGGATCGGACGACGGGCAGGTGGTGTTGAGTTCGTCGACCGCGGTCGACCCCCGAGCGACGGTCCGCGTCGAGATCAACGCCGTGAACGACTCGCTCGACACCGAAACGATCGAACCGGGCGTCGTTGACGTGACAACCACGAGTGCGACCGTCCCAGAGGACGAAGATGCCTCGAACGTCTACGAGGGCGAGACGCTGGCGTTCCTCGCCACCGACGGATCCGCAGACCTCGATCAGTCCTTCGAGGTCGAAGACGAGTCGGGATCGTTCGTCTTCGCCGGCGCGACCGGGGAAGGAAGTCAGGTGTTCGCCGTCGACACCGCCGCGCGGAACTGGAGCGACGGCTACGTGTTCACGACGCTGCTCGACGACGGGACGCGCGATCGGACGCTCGACGTGACGATGCGAACGCTGGCGTTGGGCGTAGAAGTCGAGAATCGAAACGTCACGACAGCGGACGAAATCGAGGGGACGATCACCGCGAACACGGGCGGGCGAGTCGTTGAAACGGCGCTTCAGGACGCGGAGGGCGAGGTCGTCGAACGGGAGAACCTCACGCTCGACGGCAACGGGGAGACGCCGTTCGCGTTCGCCTCGCCGACCATCGCGTCCGCCGGTCCCGGAAACTACACCGTCACCGTCACGGACGCCGGGAGCGGCGCGGCGGTCGAATCCGAGCGAATCCGCGCCGTCGACGCCGACGAGCGGACCGCGGCGTTCCGAACGTCGACCGTCGAGGAACACGCCGGCGACGTCGTGCGATTCGGCGTCGATCTACGGTACGCCGACACGGCGACCGTGACCATCGGAAGCCCAGACGTGGGATTCCGCGCCAACGTGACGGTCGCAGACGAGAGCGGCGACGGGACCGTCGACGTGTGGTTCAACACCGCCGCGGCGGTCGGTGCGAGCGACCTCCCGGCCGACGGCGGCGACGTCTTCGGCGTGGGCGACCCACGAGAAGCGGGCGACGGTTCCGACAATGCGGTCGTCGCAGCCGACATCGACCGGGAGCAGTCGCTCTCGGAGGCGATCGACCCCGGCGAATATCCGCTCACCGTGCGCACCGGCGACGACCCGACGATCCCGGCCGAGCACACCGGATCGGTCGTTGTCGGGGAGGCCGCACCGACCGAATTGACAAACTGGGTCGCACCGATGGAGACCGACGTTTCGACGCGCGAGGACCTGGTCGATGCGCTCGACTCCGGACGGCTGACGAGGGCGTCCACGGTCGCAGTCGGCGACGTTGTCGTCCATCGGATCGTGAGCCCCGGGCTCGCGGGCGCGTTCGCCAACCAGACCGGTACGCCGACCGAAGCGTTCTTCGCGCTGGCCGGGGTGGAGACCGATTCGCGGTACGCGATCGACCTCACAGCATCGGACGCCGAGAACGACGCGGGTCACTCACTCGAACTGACGGAGGAAAACGCCACCGTTGTCGCGGACTTCGCGAACGACACCTACTACGTCACGTACGGCAGTGACGGCGTGTCCGGATTCGAGGCCGACGATTCGATCACCGCGTCGTTCGCGGCGAACGAGACCGGCGCGTACGACGGTCTCGACGAGGAGGTCCGAACGCTCACGGCCGAGTACGCGCTCGTCGAGGGAGCGATTTCGACGGTTGCAGACCCCGTCGTCGTCGCAAACGCGACCAACCAGTCGATTACGGGAACGACGAACGCCGCGCCCGGAACCGAACTCGACCTTCGACTCCGCTCGACGGACGAGACCGATCCGGCGTTTCTCAAGACCGCCAGCGCGACCGTCGACTCCGACGGGAGTTGGTCCGCGACGGTCGATTTCGACGCGCAGCGCGTCGGAGACGAGTTCGTCGTGACGTCCGCAGTCGACGTGGTGGCTCCGGTTGACGAACTGCTCGTGGACGGGACGGTCCGCGCGGTCGCTCCGGCGGTGACGCCCGTTACAGTGAACGTAACGACAGATACGTCGGGCGGTGGTGCCGGTGGACAAGGCGGAGCAGGAGGCCAGACTGGCGCGAGCGGCAGCGCCGAGAGCGGATCTGGGGGATCAGATCGAGAGACCACTCAAACGCCGACGGAAACGCCGGATTCGAACGCCGACTCCGACGATTCAGTGCTCAACTCGACGAGGGACTTCGTCGGTGGCGTGCTCGGGACGTTCATCGACGATTCCGACGAGGAATCGCTCCGGAGCCGATTGCTCGGATTCGACGTGCTCGTGTCGTTGGGTGCGCTGACGACGGTCGCGCTGTTCGCCGCTCGGCGGGAGTGAGAGCGCATCGACGACGCGCACGGAGTCGGCGCGCATATCGTAGTGTTTGCAACGGATTGCTCACCTGATCGCACGACAGCGTTCGATCGGGTGAGTGAAGACTTGCAAACGCTACGATAGATTCGACGCGAAATCGGAGGGGCCGAGGCGTCGGACGGTTTCCGCCGACGCGGTATCGCCTCGGCCGTCGTAACGCCTAAGAACCGGAGAACCATTCTATCAGGTAATGAATTCGAAGTCGAACGCGGACGTCGTTGGGCCCCCCACCGACGGAAACGAGAGGTGGTTCCGTGGGCGTTGAGATCAAGGAATCGACGGTCAGCGACGCGGAGTTCGAAGAGATGAAGCGGTTCGTCCGCGACTACCTCGCGGCGAGCGTCGAGGGCGAAGACGACGGCGGTCGGATGCGGTGGTACCCGTGGCACAGCGCCGAATACCGGTTCAACCACATCCTGAACGTCGTCGAGCTCGCGACGGACATCGCAGCGCGCGAGGGGGCGGATACGGACGTCGTCCGCGTCGCCTCGCTCTTTCACGACATCTCGAAGCTCGAAGCCGACCAAGAGGTCCACGCCGAGGAGGGCGCGCGCGTCGCCCGCGAGTACCTGACGGCCCACGGGGACTTCCCACAGTCGTTCGTCGAGCAGGTGTGTCAGGTCGTCGCCGACCACTCCTATCAGGGTCCGCTCTCGGACGTGTCACTCGAAACCCAGAGCCTCATCGAGGCCGACATCCTCGACAAAGTCGGCGCGAACGGCACGGCGCTGATGCTGCTTCGGATGGGGTACGAAGCCCGGACGCATATGGACGCCGCCGAGATGGTCGAACGAGTCCTCGAGCGCGGTCACGACGCCGCAGACCGAGTCAACTCGGACACCGCCGAAACCATCGCACACAAACGGCTGACGCGCGTCAAGTGGTTCCGCGAGTGGCTCGAAAGCGAGGTCCCCGAGATGGACCACGCGATCGACGACGAATCCGACATCGCCCGAGACGAGTCGGACGTCGGTCAGGACGACTGAGGAGAGCCCCGAACGTCGCTCCGGTGTGAGCCCTCGGACCGATAGACGGCGGATGCGTTCGTCGACAGAGTTACAACTGCCGCTGGAGAGGTCCGAACGTGCCCCCCGAATACCCTCCAACGCTGTCACGTCGAACGAAAGTCGCCGTCGCGGTCCTCTTGCTCGTAACGATGGCGTACAGTTTCGTCATCGCCGGACAGCTCCTGCTGTGGTTCCTCTTCGTCGGAATCGTCGCCGGGGTCTACATCGCGTGGCTGCTCGTGCTCGCGGTGTTCCGACTCGTCGAGGCGGTCGAGCGCCTCGCCGCGGCGAAGGAGACGGAGGTCGGACGCGGTGACCGACCGACCGAGACGGAACGAGTCGATGTCGACAGCGTCGCCGTCGACGAGGCGACCCGATCCGATGATGGACCAACTCACTCTGCGGACGGAGCGACTCGCTCCGATGACGCCTAACCTGCCGATGTCACGTGAGCACTGACGACGCCTGAACCGGTGGCCGTTTGTACGACGACGACGTAGCGCCCCCAATGACCGAGTCCGGTTCGTGGGTGAGCCTCTTCTCCGGCGGCAAAGACTCCTCGTGGGCGCTGTATCGCGCGCTGGCTGAGGGGCTGGACGTTTCACACCTCCTGACGGTGCATCCCGGCGACGACTCGTATATGTATCACGTCCCCGAGACACGGCTCGCCGGGCTCGCCGCCGAGAGCCTCGGAATCGAGCTCCTCGAAGTCGAACCCGGCGACCTCGGAGCCGACGACGTCGACGACGCGGGCGCGCAGGGCGACCGCGAGCTGGAGCCGCTCGAAGCCGCGCTCTCGGAGCTCCAGTCCGACCTCGACGGCGACATCGCGGGCGTGACCGCGGGTGCCGTCGAGAGCGAGTTTCAGACCTCGCGAATCCGGGCGATGTGCGACCGACTCGGAATCGACCTCTTCGCGCCGCTGTGGCAGCGCGATCCGCGCGAGTTGGCCGCGGAGATGCTCGATGCGGGCTTCGAGATCACGATCGTTCAAGTCGCCGCGCGCGGACTCGACGAGTCGTGGCTCGGCCGGACGCTCGACGCCGACGCCGTCGCGGAGCTGGTCGAATTAAACGACAGATACGGCGTCCACGTCCTCGGGGAGGGTGGCGAGTTCGAGACGCTCGTCACCGACGGTCCGCATATGTCCCGCCCGATCGAGTTGGAATACGAGACCGTCTGGGAGGGAACGCGGGGGCACATCCGCGTGACCGACGCGTGGCTCGGCGACGCTGCGTAGGCACGTCGAAGGGGTGTTGCGCCCGTCCGAGACGGGCCCCGCTATTCGAGGTGCGAGTGCGCGCCGATCAGCGCGTTCGAGAGATCGAGGTTCTCGACGTGGGTGTCCTCGTCGACGATGGTATTCCGGATGTCGGCGTTGCGGATGACCGCGTCCGCGAAGACGACCGACCGTTCGAGGCTGGAGTTCGAGATCGACGCGTCCGCCATCACGTGGACGTTCTCTCCGAGATCGGAGTTCTCGACGGTCGCATTCTCGTGGACGTACGTCTCGCCGTCGAGATACCACGAGACGGCGTCGAGGTAGCTCTCGGGCGTGCCGATGTCGAACCACGCGCCGTCGAACGTGAACGCGTGGACGGTGCCGCGGTCTTGGAGCCACTGCATAAACCACCCCGGCTCGTCGGGGTTGTTGCCGTCGGCCAGATACGTCTCGAAGTCCGGGAGCGTCTCCGCGGGGAAGGCGTAGCACGCGATCGAGACGAGCGTGCTCTGGGGGTCGTCGGGCTTCTCTTGGAAGTCGACGACGCGGTCGCCGTCCAGCTGGACGAGCCCGTAGGACTTCGCGCGCTCTCTCGATCCGACGTCGTAGGCGGCGAGACAGGGAGTCCCCTTCGACTCGAAGAAGTCGACGAACTCTCCGACGTCGAACGAGAGGAGGTTGTCACCCGCGATCACGACGAGGTCGTCGTCGACGCCCTCGCGCTCGATGAGCTGGGCGAGCGCGCCCACGACGCCGAACTTCTCGTCTTCCTCGACGGTCTCTTCGACCGAGAGCGTCGGCTTCGCGTAGGGCGCGTCGTCGAGGAACGTCTCGAACGTCTCCGCGAAGCGCTCGTTCGTGCTCACGAACACCTCGTCGATCCGGTCGTCGGCTTCGAGGTCCTCGAAGATGACGTCGATGACCGTCCCCTCCCCGACGGGGAGAAACATCTTGGGCCGGTGTTTGGTGATCGGCCACATCCGCGTCGCGTACCCGCCTGCGAGGACGACTGCCTTCATATTCGTACTGTCTGACCGGAGTCTCAAGTGTGTTTCCCAACGCGTGGTATTTGAGAGTTGCCGACGGCTGTCGAACGGCCCGAGTGATCGAACCAAACGGCCCACGACTGCGCCGGAGCGGACGGTATATACGGATTCGACGCCTGCTGGAAGTATGTCCGAATCGGGCAAGGACTCGACAGCGCGACAGCGAATCACGGACGCTCTGCGGGCGGAACCGCACGATGCGGCGGAGCTCTCGACGACGGTCGGGATCCCGCGCTCGGCGGTGTATCGGCACCTCGATCACGTGGCGCAGACGGTCAGAAGTGACGGCAGCGACGAGCAGTTTCTGGTCGCGCCGCCGGAGTGCCGCGCGTGCGGATTCGACGGCTTCGACGACCCCCTGAACGACCCCTCGCGATGCCCGGACTGTCGTTCCGAGCGGATCGCCGAGCCGCGGTTTCTGATCGAATAGCCGGCCGGAACCGCCTGGACCTCCGGTGCCGTTCCGTGCGCTCACCGACCGGGAAAGACGCGCTCTGCGAGGAACCGGCGGAGTTCCTCGGTCACGAACTCGGGCTCGTCGAGATTCGACGCGTGCGCGCCGCCGGGAACTTCGACGACGTTCGCGTCGTCAATCTCAGAGGCGAGTTTCGCCGCGTGACGCTTGACGAATCCCATCTCGTGTTCGCCGTAGAGGATCAGCGTCGGCACCGAGAGCGCCGTGAAGTCGACTCGCATTTCGGGGACGCTCCGAAGCGCCCGGATCACTTTCGCGAACTCGTCGGTCGACATCGTCGGCCCCGTGTTGCGGAGCCGTCGGATCGCCTCGTAGTCGCCGCTGGCTTCGTCCCCTCGAATCCGCTCTTGTCCCCATACCATCGCCCGTTCGATCCGCTGGTAGCCGAAGGCCCGAGCGAGCGGAATCGTCGCTCCCAACACTCCCCACTGCAACCGCTCGGGCCAGCGCCAGTCGCCGGGTGTAAAGGTGTCCGCGAGAACGAGCCCCGAAATCCGGTCCGGATACGTCGTCGCGTAGGCCTGTGCGATACAACCGCCTAAGGAGAGCCCGCACAGGACGGGCGCGGAAAGCTCCAGCGCGTCGATGAGCGCGTCGAGATCCTCGACGAACAGGTCGAAGGAGTACCGATCGATCGCCGAGCCGCCGGTCCGGCCGTGGCCGCGGACGTCGTAGACGATCGTGGTGTACGCGTCGCTCAACGCTTCGGCCTGCGGCAGCCACTGACCGTGATCGACCACCGCGCCGTGGACGAACACGATCGGCGGCCCCTCGCCGCGACGCTCGTAGTACGTCTCGATGCCGTTGGTCCTGACAGTCGGCATACGCGCTCCTACGTCGGCCGCGGGGATATAGTAGCGTTTGCAAGTCTTCACGCACTCGATCGTACAGACAGCGTACGATCGGGTGTGTAATCTGTTGCAAACGCTACGATAGCTCATCCGCGCGCACAGAGACGCGCATCTCACCCGCTATTCGTCTCCGACGCCGATTCCTCCGAGAGAGTTGTCCGACGCGGAGCCCGCCTCGCCGACGAAGTGACACGCCGCCTCGTGGTCGGCACCGACCGGACGGGTCGTCGGCGAGTCGCGCTCGCAGACGGTCCGGAACTCGGCTGCGAGCAAGTCCGCCGCGGCGTCGCGCTCGTCCGCGACGAGCAACCCGACGGCCCGGGAGAGAACCGACTCGGCCTCGGGGTCGGAGACCCGCTCGGGGAGATCGAACGCGCGCCTGATCGCTTCGTGGAGCGCTTCGTCCCCGGCGTCGTCGGGGGCGACCGCGGAGTCGAGTTCAGCCGACGCGAGGTCCAAGAGGTCGTCGCAATCGGCGTTTGCGTCCCCTTCGAGGCGCAGTCGAAACCGAAAGAGCCGCCGCCAGACGTCCTGTTCGAGGTCGTAGGCATCGGGTGGGATCACCTCGGGACACCGCGTGTGGAATCGGCAGCCAGCGGGCGGGTCGGCGGCGTCGGGGACCTCACCGACGAGGTCGACCGGCTTGCGAGGCACGCTCGGATCGGGCACGGGAACGGACGCGAGGAGCGCGCGGGTGTAGGGGTGCCGCGGGTCGTCGAACACCGCGTCGACCGGTCCCGACTCGACGATCTCACCGAGGTACATCACCGCGACGCGATCGCAGAACTCGCTGACGACTGCGAGGTCGTGGGTGACGAGGAGAACGCCGAGACCGAGGTTCCCGCTGAGCCGGTCCAGCAGGGACAACACGTCCGCTTGGATGGACATATCGAGCGCGGAGACCGGCTCGTCGGCGACGAGCAGGTCGGGGTCCGTGACGAGCGCGCGGGCCAAGGCGGCGCGCTGTTTCTCACCTCCCGAGAGCTCGTGAGGGAACCGGTCGGCGTCGCTCGCGTCGAGGCCGACGCGCTCGAGCGTCCCCTCGACGAGTCCTCGTCGACGATTGCGGTCGGCCATTCCGTGGATCGAGAGCGGTTCGGCGACCGACTCGCCGATCGACAGCCGCGGGTCGAAGCTCGAATCGGGATCCTGAAAGATCAGTTGCGCCCGTCGCCGGAACCGCTTCAACGCCGCTCGGTCGTACGCCGTGACGTCCTCGCCGTCGAAGCGCACCGTCCCCTCGGTCGGCTCGTCGAGCCGAAGCGCCGCGCGGGCCGCCGTCGACTTCCCGCATCCGGACTCGCCGACGAGGGCGACGACCTCGCCGCGCTCGACGGTGAGGTCGATCCCGTCGACGGCGCGGACGCGGCCGACTTCGCGCCTCAATAGCCCCTCGGTGACCGGGTAGTGTTTCACCAGTCCCCGGACCGCGAGGAGCGGCGGATCCGACGCCGCGTCGTCCCGAGAGTCGCCGGTCATCGCTCTTCACCCGTCGAATCGGAAGCGAACCGCTTCGTCCCACCGGGAATCGAATCGATGAGATGCCGCGTGTACGGGTGCGACGGCCGCTCGAAGATCGCTTCGACGTCACCGCGTTCGACCACTCGGCCCTCGCGCAGCACGACGACGCGCTCGGCGACGGACGCGACGACGCCGAGGTCGTGCGTCACGAAGAGCACACCCATCTCGAACTCCGACTGCACGGCGTCGAGAAGGTCCAACACTTGCGCTTGGATCGTGACGTCGAGCGCGGTCGTCGGCTCGTCGGCGATCAGGAGGTCGGGTTCGCCCGCCAGCGCCATCGCGATCGCGACGCGCTGTTTCTGCCCGCCGGAGAGTTCGTGCGGGTAGTCGTCGATTCGATGTCCCGGGTTCGGAATCCCCACCCGATCGAGGAGGTCGATCGCGCGCGCCCGCGCCTCCGACTTCGAGTACTCGCCGTGGAGCCGAATCGCCTCTATCAGCTGCCAGCCGACGGAGTAGACGGGGTTGAACGCGCCCTGGGGGTTCTGGAAGATATGGGCGATCCTGTTCCCGCGGATCTCCCGCAGCCCCGACGCCGAGAGCGAGAGCAAGTCACGTCCGTCGTACACGACGGATCCACCGGCGATCTCCCCCGGCGGCTCCGAGAGCAGCCGCGTGATCGACTCGCAGACGGCGGTTTTCCCGCTTCCGGATTCGCCGACGAGACAGACCGTCTCGCCGCGATCGACTGCGAAGGAGACGCCGTCGACCGCGCGAATCGTTCCGGCCTCGGTGTGGAACCGCGTCTGCAGGTTTTCGACGCGGAGCAGCGGCTCTCCGGTGGTCGAAGCATCCGTGGCGTCGCCGGTCGAAACATTCGTCGCGTCGGCGTCTCGATTCCCCATCGATCACACCTCCTGTCTCGGGTCGAGCGCGTCCCTGAGCGCGTCGCCGAGGAAGTTGAACGCGAGAATCGTCGCGAAGAGGAACAGCCCCGGGACCGTCGAGATCCACCACGCGGTGGCGAGGTCGCCGCGCCCCGCCGCGATCGTCTGCCCCCACGACGGCAGCGTCACGTCGCCGAGTCCGATGAACGACAACGCGGCCTCCGAGAGGACGAGAAAGGGGATGTTCAGCGTCGCCGCGGTGACGATCGAGTTCGAGACGTTCGGGACGACGTGCCGCCGGACGACCGACAGCGTCGACGCGCCGGAGGCCCGCGCGGCCTCGACGTACAGTTCCTCGCGACGCTGGAGCGCCTCGCTCCGCACGATGCGGGCGATCCCGCCCCAGCCGGTCACGCCGAAGATCACGATGAGAACGAACAGGCTCCCGCCGTAGAGATACGCGAGAAAGAGAAAGAGGAAGAACGTCGGAAACGTCTGCTGGACATCGACGTAGCGCATCAGCGCCTCGTCGATCCATCCGCCGGCGTAGGCGGCAGTCGTCCCGACGAACGTCGCGATCGCGATCGACAGCAGCGTGGCGATCAGGCCGACCTGCATACTGACGCGCATCCCGAACATCGCGAGCGTCAAGAGCCCCTTGCCCTCTCCTGTGGTTCCCAGCGGATACTCCCACGTGCCGTGGCACCGTCCATCGACGACGGGGCCGACGCACTCCGTCGGGACCGACGCGTCGACGCTCGCGAAGACCGGCGGCTGGTAGGCGGCCGCGAGATTCAGTCCCGGCTGCTCGACGAAGAGCGTGCCGACCGTACCGAACAGGAAGATACCGAGGAGGTACCAGACGCTGAGTACCGCGGGCGTGTGGCGTCGGAACCGACGCCAGTAGTACTCGCGGAGTCGGCTGTTTCGTGCCAGCGGAACGAGCGCGAACCCGCCGACCAGAAGCGTCGCGACGAACAGCCAGTCGACGGCCGTCACGTCCCAGACGACGGTCGAGGCCGCGGGCTGCCACGGGACGTCGAGAGCGACGTCGACCGTCGGATCGTCGCCCGCGACGAAGAGATCGAAAGCGAGCGCGAGGGCGTAGACGACGCCGACCGCGAGTGCCGCGAGTCGGGTCAGCGTCAGTCGCTTCCCGTCCGCGTCGATCGCGTCCCAGTCGACGTCCTCGAAGCGTTCTCGTTCCTCCGTTTCGCCGTCGGTTTGGGCTCGTTCTCGGTCGTCGCCATCGGTCCCGCCTCGACCCCGTCCCGCCCCGTCGGTTCGGTGTCCTCCTTGCCCGTCGCCGTTCGGGTCGCGTTCGCCGACCATCAGCGATCACCGTAGTCGATTCGGGGGTCGAGAACCGCGTACGCGAGGTCCTGCAGGAGGTTTCCGATCACGGCGACGAACACCGGCACGAGCGTCGTGCCGAGCACCAAGGCGGTGTCCTGCCGCCGGATGGCATCGAGGCTGAGGCGGCCGAGTCCGGGGATCCCGAAGACGACTTCGACGAGGTAGGATGCCGAGAGGACCACGCCGAGGAGGTCGCCCACGAGGATCGTCGAGAGCGGGACGAGCGTCGGACGTAAGACGTGCCGAGCGAGGATGCGACGCTCGCTCGCCCCCTTCGCTCTCGCGGTCTTGACGAACGTCGCGCGGACGTACTCCAGCGCCTCCGCGCGCGTGTAGCGCATCGTGCCCGCGATGGCGCTCGTCGCGAGGACGAACACCGGGAGCACGAGTTGGCGAGCGTTCGCAAGCGAGAACGTGCGCGTCCGTGCCAACTCCGCGTCGAACAGCACGGGGACCCAGCCGAGATGCACCGCGAACAGGAGCAGGAGTACGATCCCAAACCAGAAGTTGGGGATACTGATCCCGAAGAACGCGACGAACGTGGCGGCGTAGTCGGTCTTCGTGTACTGGTTGAACGCCGAGTACAGGCCGATCGCGACGCCGAGGACCGTCGACACGAGGACCGCCGGAACGGTGTACAGCAGCGAGTACGGAAGCGCGGTCAGGATCGCCTCGCTGACCGGCTGTGAACGGGTGTCGGACCACCCCCAATCGCCCGTCGCGAGGTTCGCGAGGTAGTCGAGGTAACGCTCCCAGAGCGGTCCGTCGAGCCCGCGCCGCTGCGCGTACGCCTCCGCGGCGGCCTCCGCGTTCCCACCGCTCGCGGCCGCTTGGAACTGCACTCGCGCCAGCTGCGCGTCGGGGGCGAGTTCGAGGAGGACGAAGGTGACCGTCAAAATCACGCCAGCGACGACTCCCGCCCACGCGACCCGGCTCGCAGTGTACCGTTTCAGCCCCATCTATGAGTGGTGCACCTCAGGTGTTCGACCCGCGAGTCACGGCGTTCCGAGCCGCCACGTGTTTCGGTCCCACGTATACCCGAACACTTCCTCGGGACCGCGGACCGCGCTGTCGTAGCCGACGATATCGACCCCCATATTGAGGAAGTTGAACGGCTGTTCCGCCGAGAGCGCCCCAAAGATTTCGGCGAGCGTCTCCCTGCGCTCGGTCTCGTCGACGGTGCTTGTGGCCGTCTCGAACAGCGACGCGAAATCCGTCTCCGGGACGTACCCGTAGAAGTTGATACCGCCGCGCTCGATCGTGAACCCTCGCGTCGCCGAGGGCGTCCGCGGGTACGTGTTGAACGTGACGCCGAGTATCAGATCCCACGGCTCTTGGCTCACCGCGCCGTCTCGTGGGCCGCTGTTGTACGGCCCGGCAGACCACGGCGGGTCACCGTCGCCCTGCCAACTGTTGAACAGGTGGTGCTCGACGAGCGTGCCGTACTCTTTGCCGACCAGTTCGACGTCCAGCCCGATCGCGTCGTACTCTTGGGCGACGAACTGCGCCGTCGTCTGCACGGACTGCGCCCCCTGTGCGAACACGAGGCGCAGCGTCACTTGTTCGCCGTCCGCGTCGACGACGCGGTCGCCGTCGTATCCGTACGGGGTCGAGTCGAGCCCCGAATCGAGGAGTTCACGCGCCCGTTCGTGGCTGTAGGCGTCACCGACGCCGTACTCGGTCACCTCGCTGTCGTCGTACCACTTCGAGAACGTCGGCTGGAACGTGTGCGCGACGTTCCCGTACCCGCGAAGGATGTCGTCGACGATGGCCCGCTTGTCGACGGCGTGTGCGAGTCCACGTCTGACCGCGGGCGTGCGCAGCGCCTCGTAGAACGCCCCGTTCGCCCGCTGGTTGTAGATGAGCGACGTCATATACGGCTGCGGGAACACCTTCACGTCGACGTCGTCGAGGCCCTCGAACTGCTCGACTTGGGTCTCGGGAACGTCCGTCGCCGTGAGTTCTCCCGTTCGCAACGCCGACAGCCGCGTGCTCTCCTCGGGGACGACCTCGTAGGTGTAGGAGTCGAAATAGGGCGCGTCCCGCCACTGCTCGGGGACATCGTCGACGTCGCGGAGGTAGTACTCGTCGTTTCTGACGGCGACGAACTCCGACTCGCGGTTCCACCGCTCGAAGCGATACGGCCCGAGGTTCCCCGCGTACGCGAGCGTCTGCACTTCCTCGTCCTGTTGGAGACCGGATTGGTCCTCGTCGGGTCTGTACTGCTCGATAAGCGCCTTCGGCATACAGAACGCGCCCCACATAATCGGACGAAGCGGAAACGCGGGGTCGACAGACTGCAACCGGATCTCGAACGACCGCGGTCCGGTCTTCTCCACGGGAATCGGCTCTCCGTTCTGCTGCCAGTCACCCGCGTTCGGAAAGCCCGCCCAGTTGGATTCGGCTTGGAAGACCTCAGTGATCATATAGACCCAGTCCTCGGCCGTCATCGATCCGTAATCGGCACCCCATTCGAGAGACTCTCTGAGTTCGACCGTGTAGACCCGCCCCTCGTCGGTGGAGATGTCGGCCCACAGCGGGAACACCTCCTGTTCGGGCGTGATCGCGTACGCGCCGTCGAGCGCCAACTGTACTCGGTTGATCGACGGGGTGTCGTCGACGCTCAGAAAATTCAGCGTCCGCGTGCCCGTCGCCGTCCCTTCGACGTACTCCGCGCGGTCTGTAGACGCACCGTCACCGCCAGAAGGGTCTTCAGTCACGGTGGATGCGTCAGTCTCATTGGGGGCGTTACAGCCCGCCAGCGAGGCCGCCCCGCCGACACCGAGGAGTTCGAGAAACGACCGTCGGGACCGACCCCGCGCGGTCGACCGAAGGCCGTCGAGATTGGTACCGGATGGCATAGCGTCTACGTGCGACTATCCGCTGAAATACTCTTCGATCATACAGTGAAAATCGCGGACAATACCGGTCGTATCGGGCGGATATCGGGACAGCATCGCAGACTTCGCGGTCGCAATTTTGATAGCGGGCTACGGTGTCGTTGGCTGTTCGTCCGTCTCAGTCGTCGCCGTTCTCGTCGACGATGACGACCTCGCCGTCCTCGACGCGGACGTTGATCAGCGTCTTGACGTGGTGTCCGCTGTCGTCGAGTTCGTTGGGACCGGCCTTCTTGATGACGGCGACGGTGTCGACGATGTCCGCGTCGATGTGATCGAGCGCGTCGAGCACGGCGCGCATCGTGCCGCCCGTCGAGAGCACGTCGTCAAGGACGAGCACGCGGTCGCCCGCCTCGACGTCGTTGATGTACATCTCGTTCTCCGAGTAGCCGGTCTGTTGACTCAGCGGCTGTTCGCCCTCCAGCCCGTACTGCCGCTTGCGGATGACGACCAGCGGGATGTCGGTCATCAGTGAGACGGCAGTCGAAATGTGAATCCCCATCGCCGCGGGGGTGACGATCTTGTCGACGTCGTCGATCTCGGCCTTTCGAATGATCTTGATGACGATCTCGCGAAGGAGTTCCGGCCGGAGCATCGGGACGCCGTCACTGATCGGGTGGACGAAGTACTCGTACTCGCCCTTCTCGATGATCGGCGCTTCGAGGAGCGACTGCCGCAGTTTATCCATGTCGACGGTTCTCCGGGTCGAAAATAAAAACTGGCGGTTCGGCGCGCGGCTGTACACGGCGGCGCACGGTGTGCGTCATCGGGTCGCACTTGCGAGTGGTTACCGCGAAAAATCAGCGTCGGTTCACCGCTCGCTACGATCAGTTGATCGTGGGCGCGGTCGATCGGCTCAGCGTCGCCGAGGACGATCCGTCGGCGGATTCCCAGACGACGCGGACGGTTTCACCGTTCCAGTCCGCCGTGTTGTTGAACTCCGCGCTCGTTCCCGCCGAAACCGTTCCGGTCAGGCCGTTGTGCCCGTCCCACTCGGCCGATCCGGCTTCGAGGCCGCTCGTGCTCAGGCGCGCGGCGTCGATCGAGTCACCGCTCTCGTGGGTGATCGTGACGTTGGTGTCGCTGTTGTAATCGAACCCGAAGCTCGCCTGCGGGGTGATCTGCTGGAGCCCCTGTCCGAGGTTGAGAACGAACGCAGCGATGACGGCCGCGAGGATGACGGTTATCGCGACCATCAGGATGACACCGATAACCGGAGACACCGCCTTCTCGTCGTTGAATAATCGAATTATCTTCATAGTAAGTTATACAATTTATGAGGGTATAATAGTATTTAGAGGTAACGTAGCATAGCGCACGCTTCCCGCTATCGATTCCGCGAATATGCGGACAGATCGTCAGTTCCCCTTAAAAGTGGAGTCTCGCTTCGAGAGCGCCGTAACGCGAGAGCGGAAGACGTATTTGACCCCCTTAGTAAACGATACAGTAACGTATGAGTCGTGAGTCAGACGGGTATCGCTCGGTATCTATCGAGGTGAGTGGTGGCTGATGGGGGCCGACAGTTCTCGCATTCTCGTTCCAGTCGGCGAATCCTCCACGTTCCGCAACACGGTGGCATACGCGTTGCGAGAGGCGCAGGCCGGCGCGGAGGCGGGCGAACCCGCCGCCGTCCACTTCGTCTACCCCGCGCGGTGGCGCGCCCTCGACGGCAACGCGGTCGACGAGTCTGCGGCCGCGACTGACCTCCTCGAACGGGTGTCCGTGTGGGCCGAAGAGGACCTCGAATACGACGACGAAGAGGAGACCGACGTCGAGGTCGAGACCGCGATCGTCGGCGCGGATCGCTACCTGTTCAGTCCCGGCGACTTCGCCGACGAACTCGCCGAGTACGCGAGGCGGAACGATCTCGACCGCGTCGTCGTCGACCCCGAGTTTCAGCCCGGCGGCAACGCCCCGATGCTCCGCTCGTTCGAGGTCGAACTGACCCGCTCGGAGCTCGCCGTCGAAGAGGCACCCGTCGAGCGGCAGACGACGCGCACGCGCCTCGTTGCGCGCGCGACGCCCTCGAAGGGAGTGCTCACGTTCGGGGCAACGTACGCGTTCTACCTCGCCATCGCCGGCTCGCTGGCTCCGTTCGAACTCGCGACCGGCGGGCTGACGGCGCTCTTGGCGGCCGCCGCCTTCTCGAACGTCTCCTTCGTCACCTCTCCCTCCCTCAGACGAACGAGCCGACGGCTCGTTCGGTTGATGATTTTCGTCCCGTATCTCGTCTGGGAGATCACCAAAGCGAACGTCACCATCGCGTACATCATCCTCCATCCGGACCTCCCGATCGATCCGGAGATGCGACAGTTCCGCGGGGCGGTCTGGGGGAGTCTCCCGGTCACGACGCTCGGCAACAGCATCACGCTCACACCCGGAACGCTGACGGTCGACGTCGACCGCGACGGCCTCGTCATTCACACGCTGACGGCCGACGCCCGCGACGACCTCGCGGCGGGGGGGTTAGAGCGCGCCGTCCGGTTCGTCTTCTACGGGCGAACGGGCGCGCGGATCCCGACGCCGGTCGAGCGCGAGAGCATCTCGCTTCTCGGCGGCGACGAGGAGACCGAAACGCCGCCGGAGCTTCGGGAGGACGGTGACTGATGGCGGTCTCCGGCGTCGTCGACGCGGTGCTCTTGGCCGCCGCGGGCGCGTTCGTCCTGTTCGCCATCGTGTTAGTCTACCGCATCGTCGCCGGCCCCACGATGCAGGACCGCGTGATCGCGGTCAACGCCATCGGAACGAACGCGGTCGTCGTCCTCGCGCTCTTGGCAGCGGCGCTCGATCAGCCCGGGTTCCTCGACATCGCGCTCGTCTACGGGATGTTGAACTTCCTGATGAGCATCGCCATCTCGAAGTTCACCGTCGAGCGCGGAGGAGTGATCTGAATGACGCCCGTCGAACTGCTGACGATCGGTCTCGTCGCCGCGGGGACGTTCTTCGCGTTCGTCGCCGTCGTCGGCATCGTCCGCCTGCCCGACCTCTACACGCGAGCGCACGCGACATCTAAGAGCGACACGCTCGGCACCATCCTGACGCTCGGCGGCGTCGCGCTGGTGTTGGGCGCAGACGTCTCCGTCGCGAAAACGGCCCTCCTCGGGGTGTTCCTGTTCGTGACGAACCCGACGGCCGCCCACGCGATCACGCGCGCGGCACACGATCAGGGCATCGAACCGTGGACGACCGAAGACGGCACGGACGCCGCGGACGACGACGGAACCAACGCCGCAGACGACGCGGGGCGGCCG
This sequence comes from Halobellus sp. LT62, assembly GCF_037031285.1. Lineage (NCBI taxonomy): Archaea > Methanobacteriati > Methanobacteriota > Halobacteria > Halobacteriales > Haloferacaceae > Halobellus > Halobellus salinisoli. The sequence continues at coordinate 507,571 of NZ_JAYEZO010000001.1, read as the reverse complement.
GCGGAGGGAGCGGAATGACCGCAGTGTCGACCACGCTCGCCATCGTCCTCACGTTCTCCGTGCTGGCGGCGCTCGCGGCGATCCTGCTGCGAGACGTCCTCAACGCGATCATCGCCTTCGCTGCGTTCAGCTTCGGTATCGCCGTCGCGTGGGTCCTGCTGGCCGCACCCGACGTGGCGCTGACGGAGGCGGCCGTGGGAGCGGGAATCACGACGGTCCTGTTCCTCGTGACGATCGCGAAGACCGTCCGCCCGAGCGGGGAACGGCTGCTCGAATCCGTCGAGTGGCGATCGGTCGCAGTCGTCGTGTTGTTGGTCGGGTCGCTCCTCGCCACGGTCCGATCGCTCCCGGCGGTCGGCGCGGCCGACTCGCCCGTCGCGACCTCGCGGGTCACGGAGTATTACCTGCAGAACGCCTACCCCGAGACCGGCGTCGAGAACGTCGTGACCGCCGTGTTGGCCGCCTACCGTGGCTTCGACACGCTCGGGGAGGCGACGGTGGTCATCGCCGCCGGCGTCGCGGTACTTCTCGTTCTCAGACAGGAGGCCTACGTATGAGTCACGCTGATTCGGACCGAACCTACGTCGAGAGCACGATCATTATGACGACCGTCCGCGTGGTGGCGCCGTTCGTCTTCACCTTCGGGGTGTTCGTGATGTTCCACGGCGCCTCGTCGGCCGGCGGCGGCTTCCAAGGCGGCGTCCTCGTCGCGGCCGCCGTCCTCCTCTTGGCGTTCGCCTTCGGCATCGAACCGACGCGCGCGTGGCTCGAAGGGCCGCTCGTGAAGTCCTCGATCGCCGTCGGCGGCGCGACGTTCGCGTTCGTCGGCCTCGGCGCGCTGCTCGGATCCGGTGCGTTCCTCGAATACGAGGCGTACGGCCTCGGCACGTTCGGGGTGAAATACGGCATCGAACTCGTCGAACTCGCGATCGGCGCGATCGTCTCGGGCGTCCTCATCAGCCTCTTTTTCAGCCTCGCAAGCGGGGACTTCCAAGCAGCCACTCCCGGCAACGCAGCGGAGGAATCCGACGCTGAGAACGGCGGGGGCGATGTGAACGGCGGCGACAGCGGGACCGACACCGCCGTCGGAGCCGCGGGGGGTGAGCGCGCGTGATCGACCTCCTCGGAACTCACTACAACTACCTCGTATTCGTCGCGCTCGTCGGGATCGGGCTGTACGGCGTGACCGCGAGCTCGAACCTCGTGAAGAAGATCATCGGGCTGAACATCTTCCAAGTCGGAATATTCCTGTTTTTCGTCACCAGCGGTTACGTCGACGGCGCGGCCCCGCCGGTCGTCGGCCACGGCTCCGGGCCGTACGCGAGCCCGCTGCCGCACGTGCTCATCCTGACGGCCATCGTCGTCGGCGTCAGCCTGACGGCCGTGGCGCTCGCGCTGATCGTCCGGATCTACGACGCCTACGGGACGCTCGACGAGGAGGCCATTCGGGAGGTGCAGCTGAATGACTGACGCGATCGCGCTGCTCGTCGTCGTCCCGATCGTGCTGGCGCTCGCGCCGATCGCGTTCGGCCGCCTGTGGGGCCGGACCGGCTGGCTCGCGGCGCTCGTCGCCGCCGTGACGCACCTCGGGCTCGCGCTCGTCGTCGCGGCGACAGTGTTCGCGACGGGGCGGTTCACCTACGCCGTCGGCAACTACCCGCCGCCGTTCGGCATCGAGCTCGTCGCCGACGGCGTGAGCGCGACGCTCGCGCTTCTCGTATCGGTCGTGACGCTCGCGGTCGTCGCCTACGCCCGGCGGGCCGGTCCCGACACCAACGAGTTCTACAGCGGGCTGCTGCTGCTGACCGCGGGGATCTCGGGCGTGTTCGTCACCGGCGACCTGTTCAACCTCTACGTCTTCATCGAGATCACCGGGCTCGCGACGTACGCGCTGGTCGCGACCGGGCGCTCGCCCGCCGCGGCCCTGTCGAGCCTGAAGTACCTCCTCGTCGGCACGATCGGCGCGTCGCTGTACCTGCTCGGCGTCGGCTACCTGTACATCTCGACGGGGACGCTGAACATGGCCGATCTGGCGGCGACGATCCCCGAGGTCGGCTACGACTCGCCGCTGATTTTGACCGGCTTCGGACTCATCGTCGTCGGTCTCGCCGTGAAGGCCGCGCTGTTCCCGCTGCACACGTGGCAGCCCGACGCGTACGCCGACTCGCCGGACAGCGTCACCGCGTACATCTCGGCGCTCGTCTCGACGGCGGCGGCATACGCGCTCTTCCGCGTCATCTACGCGGTGTTCACTCCCGCCTTCGACGCCGCCGCGCCGTTCGCGCTCGACGCGCTGGTGATCCTCGCCTCCGTGAGCGTCGTCGTCGGCTCGGTGCTCGCGGTGCTGCAGTCGGACCTCAAGCGGATGCTGGCGTACTCCTCGGTGGCGCAGTTCGGGCTGATCGTCGCCGGGTTCGCCGTCGCGAACGCGACGGCCGTGACCGGCGGCCTGATCCACCTCGTCGGGCACGCGATTATGAAGGCCGGGCTCTTCGTCGGCGTGGGCGCGCTCGCGGGCGTCGCGGGCGGCCGCACCGTCGACGACTTCGACGGGATCGCGGACCGCGCTCCAGTCACGAGCGCCGCGTTCGCCGCGCTCGCGTTCGCACTCGTCGGCGTCCCACCCGCCGTCGGCTTCGCCGGCAAGTGGCACATCGTCCTCGGCGCTGTCGAGGGCGGCCGCTGGGGCGTCGCGGGCGTCGCCGTCGTGAGCACGCTCCTGACGCTCGCGTACTTCGCGCGGGTCGTCGAGCGGATGTACTTCCGCGACGCGCCAGCCCAGCCGGCGGTCGACGGCACTGCCGAGTCTGCTTCCGACGCCGCACTGGCGTCCGACGGTGGGGCGGAGCTGACCGACGACGACGCTGCATCCGCCTCGTCGGGAATCTCGCTCGAAGCGAAGCTCATAGTCGTCGCCGCCGCGGTCGGTGCCGTCGTCCTCGGGCTGTTCGCGACCGATCTCGTTGCCGTCTTCGAACCGGTTCTGGAGGTGTACTTCGAATGAGCGAAATTGACTCTCTCAGGCCGCTGGCGGCGGTGCTGCTCCCCGCCCTCGGTATTCTCACGATCGTCGCATCGCACCGGAGGCCCAACGTCCGGGAGGGCTTCACGATCCTCACCGCGCTCGCGACGTTCGGTATCGTCGCCAGTCTCGTCCCGGCGGCGCTGTCCGGAACGATCCACGTCTCGCGGCTGGGCACGTTCGTCCCCGGTATCGAACTGACGCTGCGCGCGGACCCGCTCGGGATGATCTTCGCGCTGCTCGCGAGCACGCTCTGGCTCGTCACGAGCTTCTACAGCATCGGCTATATGCGCGGGCTCGACGAGCACTCTCAGACCCGCTACTTCGCGGCGTTCGCGGGCAGCGTCGGCGCGGCGCTCGGCGTCGCGTTCGCGTCGAACCTCGTCGCGCTGTACGTCTTCTACGAGCTGCTGACGGTCGCGACGTACCCCCTCGTCGCCCACGACGAGAGCGACGAAGCGCGCGCGGCCGGGCGGAAGTACCTCACCTACACCTTCGGCGGCGGCGTCGCGGTGTTGGCGGGGACGGTCCTCGTCTTCTCGACGACCGGCACGGTCGCGTTCACCCCCGGCGGCATCGCCGATCTGGCGACGGCCGACCCGCTGGTTGCCCGCGCGGCGTTCGCGCTCTTGGCGGGCGGCTTCGGCGTGAAGGCCGCGCTGATTCCGGTTCACTCGTGGCTGCCGGACGCGATGGTCGCGCCGACGCCCGTCTCGGGGCTGCTGCACGCCGTGGCCGTCGTCAAGAGTGGCGTCTTCGGCATCGCGCGCGTCGTCCTCGACGTGTTCGGGCCCGAAACGGTCCAACAGCTGGGCGTCGGGCTCCCGCTGGCGGCGGTCGCCGCGATTACGATCGTCGTGTCCAGCGTCATCGCCCTTCGTCAAGATAACCTGAAGCGGCGGCTCGCGTACTCGACGATCAGCCAACTCTCCTACATCGTGCTCGGACTGGGCCTGCTCTCGCCCGCCGCGCTGATCGGCGGGCTGCTCCACATCCCGGCGCACGCGTTTATGAAGCTCACCCTGTTCTTTTGCGCGGGCGCGATCCACGTCGAGACGCACACCGACGACATCAGCGAGATGGCCGGCATTGGAAAACGAATGCCGCTCACGATGGCCGCCTTCGGCGTCGCCAGCCTCGGGATGGCCGGGCTCCCGCTGGTCGCCGGGTTCGTGAGCAAGTGGTATCTCCTAATCGGAGCCATCGACGGCGGCAACGCGATCTTCGTGGGCGTGCTACTGGTCTCGGGGCTCCTGAATATCGGGTACTTCTGGCCGGTCGTCTACCAAGCGTTCTTCCAGACGCCGGAGGACTCCGACGCCAAGCCGCTCATCGAGTTCCCGATCGGGGGCACGCGACTCGCCGCCGACGGCGGCGAGCGGGTCGACGAGGCTGAGGGCGACGCAGACGCGTCCGATAGCGAGCCGAAGGACGCAGCCGCCGACAGCGACGAGCCCGAGATCGATCCGGACGTCCCGATCGACGCCGCCGACCGGATCGAACCCGACATCGAACCGTCCGAGGGCGAGGGCCGAGTCGAGATCGACGCCCGCGTCGAGGGCGACTACGCGGTCGATCGGAACCCGAGCGACCATCTCGGCGCGGATACCACTGGCGCGGATGACGACGGAGGAGACCGCGACCACGCCGAGACCGCGCACGACGCCGAGCACGACGACCCGGACAGTCACGACGCCGACGACCACGGCGACCACGACCACCACGGCGGCCCGCCGCCGTCCGGTTGGGAGCGCCGCGGCTTCGGCGAGGAGAGCACGTGGTTCATGCTCGGACCGATCACGGCCGCAGTCGTCGGTGCGATCGCGCTCGGTATCGCGCCGCGGGGGATGGTGTTCCTCGCCTTGGTCCAGCGCGTCGTCGCCGACGCGACGGGGGTGGTGTTCTGATGAGTCTCTCGCCTGTGACGTCGGTACTCGCCGCGTCGACGCTCGACGCCGCGACGGTCCTCGCCAGCGAGCCGTCGGTGTCGATTCCGACGGCCGACGTTCCGACCGCGATCCCGCCGGCGTTCGTGGTGCTCGCCGTCGCGCTCGTGCTGCCGGTCCTCTTGCGGAAACTCGGCCACGCACTCGGGGTGTTGGCGACGGGCGGCGTCGCCGTCTGGGCGCTCCTCGCGCCCGCGGGGACGTACCTCCCCGTCACGTTCCTTGGCTTCGACGCGGTGCTGTTCCACGTCGACGCCTTCTCGAAGCTGATGGGCGTCATCTTCGGCTTCATCGGCGCTGCCGCCGTGCTGTACTCGTACTCCTCGGACGCGCGGAACCGTCAGACCGCGTTCGCACTCGGCTACGTCGGCACCAGTATCGGAGCCGTCTTCGCCGGCGACTGGCTGACGATGGTGTTCTTCTGGGAGCTGATGGCCGTCACGAGCACCCTCCTCGTGTGGGACTACGGCGGCGAGGCGGTCCGTGCGGGCTTCCGGTACGCAATCTATCACGGCCTCGGCGGCAGCCTGCTGATGGCTGCGGTCGTCTGGCACTACGCGAGCGTCGGCTCGTTCCTCTTCAGCGCGAGCGACGGGATCGTCGCCGGCGTTCCGGCCGTCCTCGCGGCCGTCGGAATCGGCGTCAACGTCGGCTTCGTCGGCCTGCACACGTGGCTGCCCGACACCTACCCGCGCCCGCACGTCGCCGCGAGCGTCTTCCTCTCGGTCTACACGACCAAAACAGGGGTATACGGGCTGGCGCGGGCCTTCCCCGACGGCAACCTCGCGATCGCGTATATGGGTTCGGCGATGGCGCTCGTCGGCGTCGTCTACGCGCTCTTGCAGGACGATATGCGACGGCTCCTCTCGTATCACATCCAATCGCAGGTCGGCTATATGGTCGCGGGCGTCGGCGTCGGAACGGCGCTCGCGACAGCCGGGGCGTTCGCGCACGTGTTCAACCACATCCTCTACAAGGCGCTCCTGTTCATGACCGCGGGCGTCGTGATCGCGCGGACCGGCGAGAACCGCCTGAAGTACCTCGGTGGCCTCGGTCGGACGCTGCCAGTGACCGCGCTCGCCTTCACTGTCGCGGCGCTGTCGATCAGCGGCTTCCCCGGGTTCAACGGGTTCGTGAGCAAGGGGATGATCACCGCGGCCGCGCACAACGAGCACTTAGACGGGATCTTCTACATCCTGCTCGCCGCGGGCGTCGGGACGTTCATGTCGTTCATCAAGTTCGGCTACTACGCGTTCCTCAAGGAGAGCAAAGGATCGTGGAACGTTCGTCGGTCGGTCACCGGCCAGCGCGTCGCGATGCTGGGCGTCGCCGCGCTGTGTGTGGCGCTCGGCCTCTACCCCGACGCACTGTTCGCACTGCTGCCCGGCAGCACGGCCGATGCCCACCCGTTCACGACGGGCCACCTCGGGGAGGGCTTCCTCTTGGCGGCGCTCGGCGTCGTCGGCTTCGCGGCTCTCAAAAAGCCGCTCTCGAAGGTCGGCCCCGGCGTCGACGTCGATAGCGTGATCGAACCGCTGACGTTCTACGGAATGCGCGGTCTCGTCCGGGGCGTCACCGAACTGTTCGCCGCGGTCGACCGCGTCGCTGTCGATACGGCGAACGCGGCGCTCGCCGCGGCGGGCGACCCGTACGGGACGATCCGTGGACCGCTGCGTGCGCTCGTCGGCAGCGACGAAGACGCGCTCCGCGACGGCAGCCTCCGGGCGGGCATCGCGACGAGCGTCCTCCTCGTGCTGGCGGTCTTGGGTGCGACGCTCGTCGGCTTGCTCTAACTACGATTCCGCCCCTTCTTCGCCTCCTCTCCGCGTTCGTCGACACCCATTGGATGAACCACCACAGCTCGGCGTGTCGGTTCGACACGATTAACGATTCGAGAATTTAGTGGACATTCGAGGACGGAACAGCAACTGTTCGAAGTTCTTATTTTGTTCTGTCCGTTAGTTCGAATACGTGACTGCTGCCTGTGCCGTCCCGTGACACCACACGATGAGAGGACACACACCCGATGACGACGATCGATCAGAGAACAAAACGGTCGCGATATCGAGGAGCGCGGCACCGGTGAGGGGGGCGAACTGACGTGACGAAGGAGCTCGAACGCGACCTCGGCCTCTACGCGGTGCTCGCGATCAGCATCGGCGCGATGGTCGGCAGCGGCATCTTCATCCTGCCCGCGCTCGCAGTCGACATCGCCGGACCGGCGGTCATCCTCGCGTACCTCCTCGCGGGCGCGATCGTGCTCCCGGCGGCGGTCTCGAAATCCGAGATGGCGACCGCGATGCCCGAGGCCGGCGGGACGTACCTGTTCATCGAACGCGGGATGGGCCCGCTTCTCGGCACCGTCGCCGGGATCGGCACGTGGTTCGCGCTGTCGTTCAAGGGCGCGCTCGCGCTCGTCGGCGGCGTACCGTACCTGCTGCTCCTGTTCGACGTCCCGCCGAGCGTCACGACGCCGGTTGCGCTCGCGCTCGCGGTCCTGCTCGTCCTCGTAAACCTGCTGGGCGCGAAGCAGACCGGGCGGTTGCAGGTCGGCATCGTGATCGTGATGCTCGCCGCGCTCGTGTGGTTCGTGATCGGCGGCGTGCCCTCGGTGCGGGGATCGAACTACGCGCCGTTCTTCACCGGCGGCGCGGGCGGGCTGTTAGAGGCGACCGGGCTCGTCTTCGTCTCCTACGCCGGCGTGACGAAGGTCGCGAGCGTCGCAGAGGAGGTTTCGAATCCGGATCGGAACATCCCGATCGGGATCTTGGGTTCGCTGGTGTTCACCACGATCCTCTACGCGCTCATCGTGACGGTGATGATCGGCGTCACCGACCCCGTGACGATCGCCGACAGCGACACGCCGATGGCGCTCGCCGCCGATGCGACGCTCGGGACCGCCGGCGTGATCGCGGTCGTTCTCGCGGCGATTCTCGCGCTCGTGAGCACGGCGAACGCGGGGATTCTCTCGTCGTCGCGCTACCCCTTCGCGATGGCGCGCGACGACCTCGTTCCCGACGCGATGGCTACGATCAGCGACCGGTTCGGCACGCCGTCGAACTCGATCACGCTCACCGGGGTCGTGTTGCTCCTCCTAATCGCGTTCGTTCCGCTGCTCGAGATCGCGAAGCTCGCGAGCGCCTTCCAGATACTGGTTTTCGTCCTGATCAACCTCGCTGTCGTCGCGTTCCGCGAGGGCAGCGCAGAGTACGAGCCGAGCTACACCGCGCCGCTGTACCCGTGGATGCAGGTCGCCGGGGCGGTCGGCGGCCTCGTCCTGTTGACGCAGATGGGAACCGTGCCGCTCGTCGGCGCGGTGGTGCTGACCGCCGCGGGCGTCGGCTGGTTCGCCGTGTACGGTCGAAACCGGGTCGACCGCGAGGGCGCGGCCGTCGACGCGGTCCGCAGGCAGGTCGGCCGCAACGCCGTCGACCGGACGCGGGAGACGATCGACGTGGTCGAGCGCGACCACCGCGTGCTCGTCGCCCTCGATCACGAACTCTCGAAGGAAGAGGAGCGCTGGTTCGTCCGGATCGCCGCGGCCGTCGCCCGCGCGAACGACGGCGAGGTCGTCGTCGCGCGGTTCGAACAAGTCCCCGATCAGGTCTCGCTGACGTACGCTTCCGAAACCGAATCGCCCGCCGACGTCCGGTTCGAGGCGCAGACGAGCGAGCTCGACGCGGAGTTCGACGTTCCCGTCAGCAGCGGAACGATCGTCTGCCACGACGTCCGTCACGCGATCGTCAACTACGCCGACCACGAGGAAGCGGATCTGCTCTTGATGGAGGAGGCCGCCTCGCCCGCCGGACTCCGCGGGCTGCTCTTCGGCTCCGACGTCGAGTGGGTACTCCGCCACGCCCCTTGCGACGTCAGCCTGTTGAACCCCGGCGCGAACGGGTTGGGCGAGTGCGATGTCGTGGGCGTCCTCTCAGACGAGGGCCCGTACGATCCGGCGAAGATCGCCGTCGCCGACGCGATCGCGGTGGCCGCGGGCGGATCGATCAGGCTCGCGTACGCGGGACGCGGGGACGCCTCCGACATCGAGGGCAAGACCCTTCGGGATTATCACGCCGCGGTCGCGGCGCTCTGTTCCGTGCCGGTCGAAAGCTGCGTTCCGTTCGGCGACAGCCTCCGAAACGGCGCGAGCGACGACCTCTCGGACGCGGATCTCCTCGTCGTCAGCGCGGCCGAACGGACGAACGACGCGATCGCCGCGTACCTCACCGGGACCGACAGCCCGGTGCTCGTCGTCCACCAGCAGGAATCGGAGTTACGGGGCCGCCTCGCGCGCGCGCTCGAACGGCGCTTGTTCTAACCTGCCGGCGTATCGAACGCCGCCGATCCCGCCGTCCGCGAGCACAACACCTATTTAGGGTTCGATTGGCACACAGTGTATGGCCGCAGTCGACCTCGACGACCTCGATCGGTACATCGTCTACGCGCTCCAGAAAGACGCCAGACACACCTCAAGTAGCGACATCGCGGACGCGAAGGGCGTCTCGGCGAGCACCGTCAGAAACCGGATCTCGAAGCTGGAATCGGCGGGCATCATCCGCGGAACGCACGTCGACGTCGACTACGAGGAGATGGGGTATCAGCTCTACACGATCATCTTCTGTACGGCTCCCATCCCCGAGCGCGAACGACTCGCCGAGAGCGCGCTCGAAGTCGAGGGCGTGATCTCGGTTCGCGAGATCATGACCGGCGAGGAGAACGTCCACATCACGGCCGTCGGCCGCGACAGCGACGACCTGAGCCGGATCGGCAGAGAGCTCAGCTCTCTGGGGTTCGAGATCGTCGAAGAGGAGATCATCCGAAACGAGTACACGAACCCCTACAGCGCGTTCGACACCTGCCTCGACGAGGGCGACGAGTAACGGCGGGACGCCGACTCGACAGAATTCCGACGGTCCGAGACGACGGTCCCCAGTTCGGATCGAAGATGGAATCAGCGCCCCGACGAATTAAGAGCGCGTCGACGGAATACACCGACGATGACCGCGATTACCGCCAGAGAGTCGATCACATACGCGCTCGGTCGGGAGATGGTACTGCTGTACGCGGTCGTACTGGCCGGCTACGCGGGAACGCTGCTCGGCGGTTGGTTCGCGTCGGGATGGGCGCTCCGCGGTGGTGGTGCCGGACTCGTCGGAGGGCTGTTGGCGGCGGTCTGCGTTCTCGTCGGATCACTCGCGGTTCTCGCCGGCCTGATCGGCTTGGTCTACAAGGTGATCGCCGACGCTACCGAGGTCTCGCGGGAGTGATCGGCCTCCCCAGTCGACGTGAGACGCCCCGCGTTCAGTCTCGGAGCACCGCGGCGAGCCGCGCCGCGATCTCGCCGCCGAGCGCCGTCTTCGTGCCGCTGAACTCCGAAGCGTCGTCGCTATCGACGAACAGGGTCCACGTCTCGTCGTCGCCCATCACCGAAGCGTCGTTGGCGACGACGAACGCGAGATCGGAGCGCGATAAGATCCCGCGGGCCGCCTCGATCATCGCCTCGTCGTCGCCGGAGGTCTCGGCCTTGAAGCCGACGATTGGGAGCGTCGGATGTGCCTCGCGAACGTCGTCGATAAGCTTCGGCGTCGGTTCGAGTTCGAGCGTGCGCGACTCGCCGGAACGGAGCTTCTCGTCGGCCGCCGAGACGGTGTAATCAGAGATCGCGGCCGCGGAGACGAGCGCGTCGGCCGCGGCGTCTGCCCCCTCGCCGCTGTCGTCGCCATCCCCGCCGCTGTCGTTATTTCTGCCGTCGTCGCCGGCCCCGCCACCGAGCGCCGCCAGCACCGCCTCGCGCATCTCGGCGGCGGACTCGACGGTCACCGAGTCGGCGTAGTGGACGTCGCCGCCGTCGTGAACGAGCGTGACGTCGGCACCGCGGACGTGACAGGCGCGGGCGACCGCGCGGCCGGTCTTCCCGGAGGCGCGGTTCGTGAGAATCCGAATGGGATCGATCGCCTCCGCGGTCGATCCCGCGGTCACGACGACGTGGCGACCGGCGAGCGTGGGCTCGGTCGTCGCCCGCGCGACGGCCGTCACGATCGCCTCCTCGGTCGCGATCTTCGCCTTTCCCTCCTCGATCCGCGGGTCGACGAAGTCGACTCCCCACGACTCGACGCGGTCGATCGCGTCCAAGACGCCCGGGTGGTCGTACATCGGCTCGTGCATCGCGGGGGCGACGACGACGGGGAGGTCCGCGCCGAGCGCGGTCGTCGCGCAGGTCGTGACGGGCGTGTCGTCGACGGCCCCGGCGATCTTGCCGACCGTGTTCGCCGTCGCGGGCGCGAGCAGCAGCACGTCGGCCCACCCCTCGCGGCCGCAGAGTTCGACGTGTTCGACGCGCCCGGTCAGTTCCGTCACGACATCGTTCTCGGTCGCGAACTCGACGGCCCACGGGTGGATAATCCCCTGCGCGCTCTCGGTCATCACTCCGCGGACTGCCGCACCCTGCCGCCGCAGCTCGTGGGCGAGCTCGACGACCTTCACGGCCGCGATGCTGCCCGAGACGCCGAGCGCGACGTTGACCCCGTCTAACATCGCTCGACGATTCGTCGGCCCGGGTGTAAAAGGCCCCGTTCCGTCGGGGTGCTTCGAGCGGGACCACTCGATCGTCGAGAGCGGTCATCGCCATCTCCCCGTCGAGAACTACCGTCTGCTCGTTGAGAGAGTCTACTCGTCGAGAAGGGTGACTGTCCGTTCCTCGTCGATCAAAACCGTGTATCCCTCGTACTCGAAGCGGAGTTCGAGCGTAGTGAGCGTCGGGTTAGAGAAGAGCGCCTCGATGGCGTCCGTATCCACGACCTCTCCGAGCGGCGTCAGCTCCATCGGGGAGACGCCTTCTGCGGCCGCAACGGCTTCCGCAACGTGGAAAGAGATCCGTTGTGACTCCGAACCGGCGCTCATTCCCTTACTTAAGGGCTGATGAGGGTAAAAGGGTTACTCGCAGACTCATACATAAGAACGGTCAGTATAACCATCCGACTGCGGGGTGTGCGTGAAACTCACCGCTGATCTCCGAAAGGTGGGTCCGTGCAGTCGGCCGGTTCACGATTGACGGCACACGCGCAGCTGTCGATCAAGGATTGCGACCTGCCGCGGTCGACCGGTGGGACGAACGCTACTCGGGAGAAAGACGTGAATCGTGGAGACGGACGCTACTCGTCAAGCCGTCCCAACTCGTCGTCGACGAGGCTGGGGTGCGTTCGCTGCGGCTCGGGATGCGGCTCGGAAAACGCCTCGCGCATCCGTTTTCGAGAGGCGGCGTGACGGCGATCGCGTTCGGCCGCGTCGATCTCCTCGCAGCCCGGCGGAACCTCCCGGCCGCGGTCGGTGAAGTAGCCCTCCGGCGTCACCCAGTCGTGGTAGTACGCGACGTCGGCGTCGTGGACGACCGTCAGGCCGACCTCCGCGCCGTGGCCCGCGGCGACGACCGCCTGATGGTACTTCTCGGCCACGCGGCCGGCCGCGTAGACGCCCTCGACGTTCGTCCGGCCGACCTCGTCGACGACGACGTACTCCTTCGAGCCCGCGTCGCGGGTCTCGACGCCGAGGCCATCTAGGTAGGAAACGTCCGACCACGACGCGGCGATGACGGCGTCGGCGACGTACCGATCCGAGTGGCCGTCCGACGTTCTGGATCCGCTATCGACGGTACTCGCCAACACCTCGAACCCGCCCTCGACTCGTTCGACCGCGGTGACGCGTCCGGACTGCCGCTCGACGCCGTTCTCCTCGGCCTGTTCGGCGAGCAGGTCCAAAAACTGTCGAGCGTTGACGCCACCGGGGAATCCGGGGACGTTCTCCAAGTGGGCGTTTCGTGCGAGGATGCTCTCGTCGAGATTGACAACGATCGTGTCGAGTCCGGCGCGGGCGGTGAACGTCGCCGCCGTCAGTCCGGCGACGCCCCCGCCGACGACGAGGACGTCCGCGGACGTCGGGGAGGCGTCTCCGTCGCCGACGCCGTCGGCCGTACCGTCTGTCTGCTGAGTGACCATACGAGCCGAAAGGCGGGGGGTGCCGATGAGTCTCACGATTGCGGACGGCGGGGTCCGAAAGGCATCACGGGCGACGGTCTCGAGCGGTGAGAAACGAGCGACGAAAGAAAAGCAACGAGCGACGAGAGGCGCGAGATCAGTACCCGGCGTCGGTATCGTACAACCGCTCGTCGTCGGTCGCGTCGACCGAGACGAGGCCCCTCGGCGTCTCGTCGAGTTCGAGCGTGAGCTGCCAGCGGTCGTCGCCGACCGGCGTCGCCGCGGTAAAGGCGAACTCCGTCTCCGAGAGGTGCCGTCCGAGAGTGATCGACGCCGGAAGCGTCGGCAGCCGACCCGTCCGCTCGGCGAGCGCGTAGTTGCCGAACGTCACCCGCCAGCGGTTCGGACCGGCACCGACGGCGACGGAGTCCCCGGAGACGAATCCGACAGCTGCGAGTTCTTCGATCGCCGCGCGAAGCGCCTCGTCGGGGCTGAGCGCCGTCGACGTGTTCGGCTCGCGAAGCGCTCGGGCCGCCCTGTCGACGATGCCGACCCGTTCGCTGCGATCCGCGCGGAGTGCGAGCTCGCTCGTGACGCTCCACAGCATCGTGAGACAGAAGTCGTCGCGGTCCTCGACGACCTCAGCGAGCGTGAGGTACGTCTCCATCGCCGCCGACTCCACCTCGCGGAGCGACGCCGCAGAAAGCGCCTCGAACGTCGCGCCCGCGACGTTGTGGCAGAACTCGAGGTAGCGGACTCGCGGGTCCGCATCGGCGGTCGTCGCCACGCCGGCCGGCCCGTCTTCGAGGTCGTGGACCAGCGGTTCGTAGAAGGGGACCTGCGGATCGTACTGCCGAAGCGTCGCGCGGTACTCGGTCGTCGCATCGGCGGCCTCGGCAGCGGTGTCGCGGTCATCGAATCGGTGGCCGGCCACGGGGTAGGGCTCACAGCCGGTCCGCCCGCAAACGACCGCGTACGGCCCGTCGGGTGCCGCGAGGCAGTCGACGTGTCGGCTGATGTCCCGCAGGGTCGCCCCGACCATCGTGCGGAATATGACCGTTCTTCAACAAGTGCGTTCCGGTCGCCGTCCTCCGTGGGTCGGATGTACAACGGTGCGAGACGTGAGCACACGGCGAGAGTCGTCCACGCGCGGCGATCGACGAGGAGCGCGTCCGTGACGCGGGCCGCTCGCCGGCCCACAACGCTTTGCCGTTCCTCCGCGAACGGCCTGCGTGGACGAACTCGTCGTCAGCACTGTCGTATACGTGCCTCCCCGGGAGGCGTACGACCTCCTCGTCGACTTCCCGCGCTATGAGCGGTACGCAGATCACCTCCGCGACGTCGTCAGGCGGCGCGGCGACGGCGGGGCGGGGACGCGCTACGCGCTGCGATTCGCGTGGTGGAAGCTCACCTACACCGTCGAGTCGGAGGTCACCGACGTCGACCCGCCCGAGCGCATCGAGTGGCGCGTGGTGAGGAACCTCGACGCCGGGGGCCGCTGGCTGATCGAGGAACTCGACGACCTCCCCGCGGACGCTCCCGACTGGGCGGAGACGGCCACGCGCGTCTCCTTCGAGGTGTCGTACGATCCCCGGTCGGCGAACGAGGGCGGGATCGGCCTGCCGCGGTTCGTCTCTCTCGACTGGGTCGTCGACCGGCTCAAGCCAGCCATCGCGAGCGAGGCCCAGCGGATCGTCGAGCGGATCGTCGCCGACCTCGAAGGGCAGTCGCGTCCGGTCGAACTCACGGTCGAACGGCGGTCGTGAACGCCACAGACGAGTGTTTCAGTGACCCTCGACAGCGTATGAGGCGTTGTGGGCGGAATAGGTCGATGCCGAAAGAGAAATACGCCCGCGTCGGACACACTCTGAGAGAATGAATCCGGGTGATTCCCCGTGCGCGTCGTGATCGTCGGTGCGGGGCAGGTCGGATCGAGCATCGCCGCGGACCTCGCGGGCACGCACGAGGTGATCGTCGTCGACTGCGATCCCGAGCGCGTCGAGGAGTTGAACTACTCGCTGGACGTCCTCGGGGTGACCGGCGACGGAACGTCGGTAGCGACGCTCGAAGAGGCCGGCATCGAGGACGTCGATATGGTGATCGCCTCGACCGACGACGACGAGACGAACATTGTCGTCTGTTCGACGGCGAAGGCGATCTCCGACGCGTTCACGATCGCGCGGGTGAAAAACACCGAGTACCTCCGGACGTGGGAGCGCTCGAAGCGCGCCTTCGGCGTCGACTTCATGGTCTGCACGAATCTCTTGGCCGCGGAGTCGATCGTCCGGATGATCGGCCTCCCGGCCGCGCGCGACGTCGACCCCTTCGCGGGCGGACAGGTGCAGATGGCCGAATTCGAGGTCGACGCCGACAGCCCGGTGGCGAACCAGACCGTCGCAGAGGCCGACCGCTTCGACTCGCTGACGTTCGTCGCGCTGCTGCGCAACGGCTGCGTCGAGATCGTCCGCGGTGACACGGTCATCAAGCCCGAAGATCGAGTCGTCGTGATCGGCTCACCCGGTAGCGTCCAAGAGTTCGCCCGGTCGGTCGCCCCCGAGGAATCGCCCGGCAGCGCCGAGGAGGTCGTCATCGTCGGCGGCTCCGAGATCGGCTATCACGTCGCACGACTGCTCGAAGAGCGCGACTTCCAACCCCGGCTGGTCGAACGCGACGGCGCCCGCGCCCGCGAACTGGCCGAACGCCTGCCGAAGACGGTCGTGATGGAGTCTGACGCCACTGACATAGAGTTCCTCGAACGCGAACACATCGGGGACGCCGACGTCGTCGTCTCGGCGCTCGACTCCGACGAGAAGAACCTGCTCGTGTCGCTTCTCGCCGAGCGGATGGGCGTCGAGCGGACGATCGCGATCATCGACGCCGACGAGTACGTCGACCTCTTCGAGACTGTGGGCGTCGACGTCGGCGTGAGCCCGCGCGGCGTCGTCGCCGAAGAGATCTCTCGGTTCACGCTCGACGGCAACGCCGAGAACGTCGCGCTCATCGAGTCCGACAAGGCAGAAGTGCTGGAAATCGAGATCGACGCCGAGAGCCTCCTCGCGGGGCGGACGATTCAAGAATCGACCCGAGACCTCCCGGACGGGGTAGTCATCGGCGCGATCACGCGCGACCGGGAGTTCATCACGCCCCGGGGAGACACCGTCGTCGAGGTCGGCGACCACGTCGTCGTCTTCGCCGGCATCGACGTCGTCGACGACGTGACTGCGCGAATATGAGCGTCACACTCCGCGTCGACATCCGCGCGAGCCTCAGCCTCGTCGGGTCGGTGCTGAAATACCTCGCCGTGCCGCTGTGTCTCCCGGTCGTCGTCGCGCTCTACTACGGCGAGACCGTCGTCCCCTTCGTCGCGACGATGGCGCTCACCGTCGTCGTCGGCATCGGCCTCGAACGCCTCGAACCCGATCCCGACCTGCGCGCTCGCGAGGGGCTCCTGATGGTGGCGCTCACGTGGCTCGCCGTCGCCCTCGTCGGCGCGGTACCGTATCTGATCGAAGCGCACGGCCTACCGCCGCTCGTCGCCACGATCCATCCGGAATCGACGCTCGCGAACCCGGCGAACGCGCTGTTCGAGTCGATGAGCGGGTTCACCACGACCGGCGCGACCGTTCTCGGCGACATCTCTTTCGAGTCGCACACGCGCTCGATTATGCTGTGGCGACAGCTCACCCAGTGGCTCGGCGGGATGGGGATCGTCGTCCTCGCGGTCGCGATCCTCCCGGAGCTTTCGGTCGGTGGCGCACAGCTGATGGACGCCGAAGCGCCCGGCCCCGGAATCGAGAAGCTCACCCCGCGGATCGCCGAGACGGCGCGCGCGCTGTGGGGTGCGTACCTCGGAATCACGCTCCTCGAAATCATACTGCTGTACTCGCTGTCGGTGACCGGAATCGACCCGGCGATGACGCTGTACAACGCCGTCGCGCACGGATTGACGACGATGCCCACCGGCGGGTTCTCGCCGGAGTCGCGGAGCATCGAGGCGTTCAGCGCGGCCGCCCAGTGGATCATCATCCCGTTTATGATCGCCGCCGGGACGAACTTCGCGCTGTTCTGGCACGTGCTGTCGGGCGAGCCGAAGCGACTCGTCCGCGACGCGGAGTTCAAGTTCTACCTCGGCGTCCTCGGCGTCTTCACCGCGCTCCTGGCCACGGTGCTCTTCACCGGCGGGTTCGCCGCGACCGCGCCCGCGGGAGGGACGTACGACGCCGCGTACCTCGAAAACTTGAGCGCGGCGATCGCCGGTCAGGCCGAACCCGCGATCAGACACGCGCTGTTCCAAGCGGCCGCCATCGTGACGACCACCGGGTACGCGAGCCTCGACTTCAACGCGTGGGGCCCGGCCGCGAAGGGGATCCTCCTCTTCGGGATCTTCGTCGGCGGCTCCGCGGGGTCGACCGGCGGCGCGGTGAAGATCGTCCGGTGGTACGTGATTCTCAAGGCCGTCCGACGAGAGCTGTTCACGACCGCCCACCCCGAAGCCGTCCGCCCGATCCGGCTCGGCGGGAACCCGATCGACGAGCGCGCGCTCCGCGGGATCTACGCCTTCACGTCCCTCTATCTCGCGCTCTTCGTACTGGCGGCGGTGCTGTTCTTCCTCGACGCC
This sequence comes from Halobellus sp. LT62, assembly GCF_037031285.1. Taxonomy (NCBI): domain Archaea; kingdom Methanobacteriati; phylum Methanobacteriota; class Halobacteria; order Halobacteriales; family Haloferacaceae; genus Halobellus; species Halobellus salinisoli. The sequence continues at coordinate 490,018 of NZ_JAYEZO010000001.1, read as the reverse complement.
CAGCGCGTCGGGCTCAGTGTCACCGTGTTGGAGGTCGTCTCGACGGCCGCGACGGCCATCGGCAACGTCGGCCCGGCGTTCGGGCAGTTCGGGCCGATGGGCGGGTACTCCTCGCTCTCGGAAGCGAGCAAACTGCTGTTCGTCTTTCTGATGTGGATCGGCCGACTGGAGATCTTTCCGGTGCTCGTGCTCCTGATGCCGGAGTTCTGGCAGCGCTAGCGACTCGCGGAAGTCAACGGCAAAAGCCCGAACGCGGCGCTCAGTTCTCGACGGCCGACGCCGCGCGAACGATCGCTTCCTCGCCGAACTTCGGGCCGATCAACTGCAGGCCGACCGGGAGCCCGTCGGCCTCGCCGGCGGGCACCGAGATGGCGGGGAGATTCGCGAGGTTCACCGGGACGGTGTTCGCATCCATCAGATAGAGTTGGAGGGGATCGTCGAGGCTCTCGCCGAGTTTCGGTGGCAGGACCGGCATCGTCGGCGTCGCCAACACGTCCGCCCGCTCGAAGGCGTCATCGAAGTCGCGCTTCACCCACGCGCGGGCGTCTTGGGCCTTCTTGTAGTACTTGTCGTGATAGCCCGCAGAGAGCGCGAAGGTGCCGAGCAGGATGCGACGTTTGACTTCCTCGCCGAAGCCCTCCTCGCGGGCCCGGGCGAAGGCGTCGTTCCAGTTGCCCTCGTAGCCGCCCGACTTCCCGTACCGCACGCCGTCGAAGCGCGCGAGATTCGAGGAGGCCTCCGACATCGCGATGACGTAGTACGCCTGCACGGCGTGCTCGACCGAGTCCAAGGAGACCTCGACGGTCTCCGCGCCCTGCGCGCGCAGGTCGTCGAGAGCGGCCTCGAAGCGCTCGACGACGCGGTCGTCCGCGCCGTCCAGCAGGTCGGTGACGACGCCGATCGTCGTGCCGTCGACGTCGCCGTCGGCCGCGGCGGCGTAGTTCGAGTCGGTCGCGGGGTGTGCGTTGACGTCGTTTCCGGCGTCGGCATCGCTTCCGGTGTCGGCGTCGTTTCCGTTCCCCTCGCCGCCGCCGTCGAACCGCGTCGTCGAGTCTCGCGGGTCGGGCCCCGAGATCACGTCGAGCAGCGCCGCCGCGTCCTCGACGTTCCCGGCGATCGGGCCGATCTGTTCGAGAGAGTTCGCGTACGCGACGAGGCCGTATCTGGAAACGAGCCCGTAGGTCGGCTTGATGCCGACGACGCCGCAGAACGCGGCGGGGTTTCGGACCGAGCCGCCGGTGTCGGAACCGAGCGCGAGGTCCGCCTCACCGGCGGCGACGGCCGCTGCCGATCCCCCGGAGGAGCCGCCGGGGACGTGCCCCTCGTCGACGGGGTTCTTGGTGGCCCCGTACGCCGAGGTCTCGGTGGTGCCGCCCATCCCGAACTCGTCCATATTCGCCTTCCCGACGATCGTCGCCCCGGCGGCTTTCACCCGGTCGACCACCGTGGCGTCGTAGGGCGGGACGTACGACTCCAGCATCGCCGAGCCGCAGGTCGTCCGCACGCCCTCGGTGCTGATGTTGTCCTTGACGGCGACGCGCTTGCCCGCGAGCGGGCCGTCGTCGTCGCCCGCAATCGTCTCCTCGGTGATGAACGCGTTCAGACTCATCAGGACACCCGCGGTCCCTTGAAGTAACCGTCCTCGGTTTCGGCGGCGTTGCGCAACGCGTCCTCCTGTGAGAGGCTCTCGCGGATCTCGTCGGGCCGCATCACGTTCACCAGGTCGGCCTCGCTCTCGACTTCGGGCACCTCATCGAGGGCCTCGAAGTACTCGAGGATCTCCGCGAACTGCGCCGTGAACGCGTCGACCTCCTCGTCGTCGAGGTCGACGCGAGCCAGCTCCGCGACGTGTTCGACGTCCTCGGCGTCGACGGGCGTCTCGCTCATATCCGTGAGGAGCCGTGGCCCCGGAGTAAGGGTTTCGGTGCGCGCTGTACGGAGTTGGAGGGTGGGCTACGAGAGGGACCGCTGTTGTGAACAACCCGGAAGCCCCTGCCCCTTCCATTCCCACCCGGAGGAATTCCGGGTTAGCAATCGAACGGCGGACAGTGATGGATCGCCGCGTGGCGGTGTCCGACCGCCGCGTCAGCCGATCGGTCTCTGTCGCCCCCGGACTCGAACAGTAAGAGCCACCTGCGTTCCGTCGCATCGGGGCGTATGGAGACAACACGGCACTTCACCGCGACGGTGTACATCGTCGAGAGCGGGGCCGTCGCGCTGCACCACCACGATCGTCTGGGGATCCGCGTGCCGCCGGGGGGCCACGTCGACCGCGACGAACTCCCGCACGAGGCGGGACTGCGAGAAGTGAAAGAGGAGACGGGGCTCGACGCCGACCTCGTCGACGGGACCCCTGCGATCGACGCCCCCGCCGGGCGAGTGCTACCGCGACCGCGACACCAGATGCTCTACGACATCAACGTCCACGACGACGGGACCGCGGGCCACCAGCACATCGACCACGTCTACTACGCCCGCGTGGAATCGCGGGGGATCGACCCCGCGGGCGACGACGAGGCCGACGCGGACGCGTGGGCGTGGTACGACGAGCGCGACCTCCGCGAGAGCGATGTCGACCCCGACACCGTGCAGTTCTCGCTTGAGGCGATCGAGGCCGCAGAACGCGCGGCGAAGGTCGCCGAGCGTACCGATTAGACGTCCGCGTCTTCGTCGTTCGGCGGACGAACGGGACCGTCGTCGACGAGTGCTCGGACGTACCGCTCGACGTGGTTCTCCATCCGACGCTTGTATCCGGCCTGTCGAGCGAGCCGATCGAGTTCGCGAGAGACGTACGTGCCGTACTGGACGGCTTTCTTGTCCGCGGTGCGGACCGCGTCGGGAACGATCTCCCGAGCGGCCTCCCGCAGCGCGACCTTCCGCTCGTCGCCGTCGACGAGGAGGTGTCCCGGGAGCCGCAGCGCCGCCGTGACGACGTCGTCGTGCAGCAGCGGCGTCACGGGTTCGACCCCCGCCGCGCGAATCGCGAGGACGTCGCGCTCGGCCTGTCCGGGGATCGTCGCGAGCACCCCCCGTCGCGCGCCGCGGACGGTGTCGGCGTCGACTCGCGGGTCGTCGGAGGCCTTCGCGACCTTCGCGTAGCCGCCGAACAGCTCGTCGGCACCCTGTCCGAGCGCGAGGCGCTCGAAGCCGTCGCTCGCGGCGCGCTCGGCGACGAGATACAGGGGAAGCGCGATCGAGAGGTCCATCGGGTTCGTCCGGCCGATCGCGTCGACGAGCGTCGGGATCGCATCGAGGAGATCCTCGTGAGCGAGTTCGACGACGCGGAGGTCGCGATCCATCGACTCGGCCGCCGATCGTGCGGCCGCGACGTCGTGGCTGCCCTCGAAGCCGGCGACGTAGCACGGCGCGTTCGGGACGCCCGCGGCGACGACCGCGCTGTCGACGCCCCCAGAGAACGCGACGGCGACGTCGCGGGCGTCGTTCTCGCTGTCGCTCCCAACCGCAGCCGTCCGATCGAGCACCGCCGCGCGAACCGCCGCGAGCGCCCGCTCGTCGTCGTCAGTCGGTGCGGGGTCAGGAAGCGTCCACGCCGGGTCGTCGCGTGGCTCGTCGCCGAGAACGGTCACCGCCCCCGCGGGAACGGGCACGGGATCGGATAACTCCCGTCGATCGAACGCCCACGACGACGGATCGTCGGCCTCGACGAACAGGGGTTGGCGGCCGAGGACGTCGCAGACGAGGCGACCGTCGACGATTCCCGCGAACCCGGCGGTGCCCGGAAGCGCCTCGCCTGTCTCGATCGCCCGCCGAACGAGCGCGGGGGTGGTTCCGTTGACGACATCGTCCGACGAATCAGCGGTTGCGGGCATCTACATCAGATCCGAGACCGTGCGCTGGATTCGGCGCTTGACGCCGCCGCCGAACTGTCGGAAGGAGATCCGCCACGGCGTCCGACTGCCGACGACGGTCGTGTCGCCGGCGACGATGGCGTCGAGAACGCCCGACGCAGACCGGTCGTCCGTCGCTACTTCGGTGACCGCCTGCCCGACCATCTCGCCGATGTGAGCGTCGCTTCCGGCCGTCTTCGGCAGGCCGCGCGCGGTCGCGAAGCGGTCGGCCTTCCGGTTGGCCCAGCCCGTGAACAGCCGCGAGTTGTAGACCTCGATCGCGTCCGCGGCGGCGAGTTGGTCGCGGCTGATGTGGGCGGCGACGCCGTGGCGGGAGGACTGAAACGGGTGCGGGATGACGGCGATGCCGCCCTGCTCGTGGATGCGGTCGAGCGTCTCGTCGTAGGAGAGCCCCGCGGGAACGAGCTCGTCGATGCCGAACGCGAGGACGTGGCCCGCGGCCGACGTCACCTCCATCCCGGTGATGCCGACGAGCCCGTACTCCGGGGCGAGCTCGGCGGCTTCGAGGCTGGCGTCGATCTCGTCGTGGTCCGTCACCGCGAGCGCGTCTAGGCCGACGGCCTGCGCCTGCGCTAAGAGCAGTTCGACGGGGTCGCGGCCGTCGTACGACAGCGACGAGTGCGCGTGCAGCTCGACCGATAGCACGGGCGGAGATAGTCACCCGAATTAAAAAAGCGGCCCGATCCGATCGTCCAACGAACCGGCACCGCTCACTCGCCAGAACAATGCATATACGTGCACACAGAAAAGCATTAATTCGCCCTTCTTGAACAGGGAAGTGAATGAGCCTGCCGGACGCTGATCGCGAACTGGTGACGGCCGAACTCGGCCGCGACCCCACACCCACGGAGGCGGCGCTGTTCGAGAACCTCTGGAGCGAACACTGCGCGTACCGCTCGTCGCGACCGCTCCTCTCCGCGTTCGACTCGGAGGGCGAGCAGGTCGTCGTCGGCCCCGGCGACGACGCCGCCGTGGTTCGGCTCCCGGACAACGACGGAGAGTCGGAGACGGAGACGTACATCACGATGGGTATCGAGAGCCACAACCACCCCTCGTACGTCGATCCCTACGACGGCGCGGCGACGGGCGTCGGCGGCATCGTCCGCGACACGCTCTCGATGGGCGCGTACCCGATCGCGCTGACGGACAGCCTCTACTTCGGCGGCTTCGACCGCGAGCACACCCGCTACCTCCTCGATGGCGTCGTCGAAGGGATCGCCGACTACGGGAACGCGATCGGCGTTCCCACCGTCGGTGGGAGCGTCGAGTTCCACGACGATTATGAAGGAAATCCGCTCGTCAACGTCGCCTGCGTCGGCCTGCTCGACGAGGAGCGACTCGTCACAGCCGAGGCGCAGGAGGCGGGGAACAAACTCGTCCTCGTCGGCAACGCGACCGGCCGCGACGGCCTCGGCGGCGCGTCGTTCGCCAGCGAGGACCTCGCGGAGGACGCCGAAACCGAGGACCGACCCGCAGTCCAAGTCGGCGACCCCTACTCGGAGAAGTTGCTCATCGAGGCCAACGAGGATCTGATCGAGGCCGACCTCGTGCAGTCCGCCCGCGACCTCGGTGCAGCCGGCCTCGGCGGCGCGTCCTCCGAACTCGTCGCGAAGGGCGGCTTCGGCGCGCGGATCGAACTCGACCGCGTCCACCAGCGCGAGCCGAATATGAATCCCTTGGAGATCATCCTCGCCGAGTCCCAAGAGCGGATGTGCTATGAGGTCCACCCGGAGGACGTCGACGCCGTCGCCGAGATCGCCGAGCGCTACGACCTCGGCTGTTCGGTCATCGGCGAGGTCGCCGAGGGGAACTACGTTTGTACCTTCAACGGAGAGATGGTCGTCGACGTGCCGCCGGCGTTCCTCGCCGACGGCGCGCCGATGAACGACCTCGACGCGACCGAACCGACACAACCCGAGCGCGACCGACCCGAGATCGACCTCGACGCCGCGTTCGAGGCGGTCGTGAGCGCGCCCAACACGGCCTCGAAGCGGTGGGTCTACCGCCAGTACGACCACGAGGTCGGCGCGCGGACCGCCCTGCTCCCCGGCGACGATGCCGCGGTGATGGCGATCCGCGAGGCCGGGACGGGACTGGCGATCTCGGCCGGCGCGGTCCCGGCGTGGACGACGATCGCCCCGTACGACGGGGCCCGCGCGGTCGCCTTAGAGAACGCGACGAACCTCGCCGCGAAGGGCGCGACGCCGCTGGCGGCGGTCGACTGCCTGAACGGCGGCAATCCCGAGAAACCCGACGTCTACGGCGGCTTCAAGGCCATCGTCGACGGCCTCGCGGATATGTGCCGAGACCTCTCGGTTCCGGTCGTCGGCGGCAACGTCTCGCTGTACAACGACTCCATTGCGGGACCGATCCCGCCGACGCCGACGCTCGCGATGGTCGGCGCGAAAGCGGGCTACGACGCTCCCGCGGCGGCGTTCGCGGGTGAGGGGACGATTCTGCTCGTCGGCGAGGGTGGCGACGCGCTCGGCGGATCGGAACTGCTCGCGCAGGTCGGCGGCTCCGACCGTTTCCCGACGCTGCCCGAGAACGCGAGCGACGCCGTCGCGACGCTCGCGGAGGTCGCAGACGCCGAGGCGACGCTCGCGGTTCACGACGTGAGCAACGGCGGCCTCGCCGTCGCGCTCGCGGAGATGGTGACAGCAGAGACGGGCGCGGACATCGCTGTCGATGGCGTCGCGTCGCTCTTCGAGGAGACGCCCGGCCGCGCGGTGATCGAGACCGCCGATCCCGACGCCGTCGAAGCCGCCTTCGAGGGCGTTGCGCCGGTGACGGAGCTGGGCGAGGCGACGACCGACGGCACGCTGTCGCTCTTGGTGGATGGAGAAACCCTCGCTGTCGACGCAGCGGCGATCGCGTCGCTCCGCGACGTGCTCGCCGCCGAACTCGACTAATCGGAGAGAACGGCCGAGGAAGCGATTCGCTATGGTGCAGCTTCTGGAGTGGTAGTGAGAAGCGAGACGTCTGCGTTTAGGCGAGCAGCGGCACGCCGAAGACGATAGCGAGACCGACGGCGAGAATCAGCAGTCCAGTCGTCACCTTCCCCATCCCGAACTCCTGCATCGGCGACGTGACTCGCGTGTCCACGAGTTCGCTGCCGTGTTCGTCCGAGCCGTGGTCGTCGTGGCCGTGGTCATCTGAAGCGTGGCCGTCGTGATCGCTCATACGCGGACCGTGGCACGCCGACTACTAAAACGCTCCCGAATCGGCCGCCCGTGGGAGGGACGCCTCCCGAAATCCGGACGAGGCTTAACTGTGCTCGGTGTGTCGCGACCGTATGACCGAGCATCGGAACGACGACGGGGCCGACCGCGACGGAACGGAGACGTTGCCGAACGGCGAGACCCGGCGGTGGTGGAAGGAAGCCGTCGTCTATCAGATCTACCCGCGGTCGTTCAACGACTCGAACGGCGACGGCGTCGGCGATCTCCCCGGTATCGTCGAAAAGGTGGATTATCTCGACGATCTCGGCGTCGACGTCGTCTGGCTCAACCCGGTGTACGAATCGCCGAACGCCGACAACGGGTACGACGTCGCGGACTACCGCGCGATTATGGACGAGTTCGGGACGATGACCGACTGGGAGGAACTCCTCGCGGAACTGCACGATCGAGACATCAGGCTCGTGATGGACCTCGTCGCGAACCACACCTCCGACGAGCACGAGTGGTTCCGGCGCTCACGGCGGTCGCGGGACGACGAATACCGAGAGTGGTATTTCTGGCGCGAGGGCCGCGCCGCGGCGGACGTGCCGTGGGCGGCAGAGAGCGGCCCAGACGGCGAGGCACCCCCGAACGACTGGCAGTCGTTCTTCGGTGGCCCCGCGTGGACCTACGACGAGACGACTGGGGAGTGGTACCTCCACCTGTTCGACGAGAAGCAACCGGACCTCGACTGGACGAACGAGCGGGTCCGTCGAGAGATATTCGACACGATGGCGTGGTGGCTCGAAAAGGGGATCGACGGGTTCCGGATGGACGTCATCAACCTCATCTCGAAACCGCCGGGATTGCCGCCGATCGGGGACGATCCCGAGAGCGACACGTTCGATCGAGTCAGCGAGGGGCCGCGAGTCCACGAGTTCATACGAGAGATGCGCGATGCGGTTCTCTCGCCCGACCTGCTCACGGTCGGGGAGATGGCCGGCAGAAGCCTCTCGATGGAGCAGGCGCGCCGGTACGTCGGACAGGGTCCGGACGGCGACGGCCTCTCGATGCTCTTTCACTTCGAGCATATGCACCTCGATCGGGGGGCGAAACCGTGGGAGACGGAAGCGTGGCAACTCCCCGAACTGAAAGCCGTCTTCGACCGGTGGCAGGCCGGACTCGAAGGCGAAGGCTGGAACGCCCTGTATCTCTCCAACCACGACCAGCCGCGGACGGTCTCGCGTTTCGGCGACGACGGGGCGTACCGCCGCGAGTCAGCGACGCTTTTCGCGACGCTGCTTCACACGCTCCGCGGCACGCCCTACGTCTACCAAGGGCAGGAACTCGGGATGACGAACGCGCCGTTCGCGTCGCTCGCGGAGTACCGGGACGTCGAGACGATACACCCCGTCCGGCGGGCGATCGACCGCGGCGAGATCGACTCTTTCGAGGCGGTCGCGGACGGCGTCCGCGCGAACAGCCGAGACAACGCCCGAACGCCGATGCAGTGGACCGACGGGTCGAACGCGGGGTTCACCGATCCCGACGTCGAACCGTGGATCGGGATCAATCCGAACCACGAGGAGATCAACGTCGCCGACGAGCGCGACGACCCCGAGTCGGTGTGGCACTACTACCGACGGCTGATGGAACTACGAGAGGAACACGACGTGATGATCTACGGCGACTACGACCCGCTCGTACCGGATCACGAGCGGCTCTGGGCGTACACGCGGACCCTCGGCGAGGAGCGGTGGCTCGTCGTGCTCAACGTCTCCGGAGAGCCGACCGAATTCGAGCTTTCCGCCGACGCCGTCGTCGACGCGGACCCCTCGGTTGTGATCTCGAACTACGATTGCGACCGGAGAGAGACGGCTCTCGCGCCGGGGGAGGGAACGTTTCGACTTCGGCCGTGGGAAGCGCGCGTGTACGAACTGTAGCGCGGGCTATCGACGTGTGGGGGCGAACAGGCGACACGGATCCTCGCGACGCGGTGTGTCGCACACCCGCTTCTCGCGCCGCGGTCGATGTCAGATCACGGCGCGTCTGGTTCCGTCTCCGGATAAAAAGGTCAGCACGTCGCACCGCCGCGTGCGTCCGGAAGCGATCGATCACCTGCCACAGTCGAAACCATCAAGCGGCTCATCCGCGAACGATCAGCTAGCAAATGCTCACGAAGCGGATTATCCCCTGTATCGACGTCGACCTCGACGACGACGGGAACCCCGCCGTCTACACCGGCGTCAACTTCGAGGACCTGAAATACACCGGTGATCCGGTGGAGATGGCCAAGCGATACAACGAGGCGGGCGCAGACGAGTTTGTCTTCCTCGACATCACCGCCTCGGCGGCGGGTCGGGAGACGATGCTCGATACGGTCTCGGCGGTCGCCGACGAGGTGTTCATCCCGCTCACCGTCGGCGGGGGGATCAGAACGAGAGACGATATCAAAGAGACGCTCCGCGCGGGCGCGGACAAGGTCTCGATCAACACTGCGGCGTTGGAGAACCCCGACCTGATCGACGAGGGCGCGCGGGCGTTCGGCTCGCAGTGCATCGTCATCTCCGTCGACGCGAAGCGCCGCTACGACGAACGCGGCGAACACTACGTCGATGTCGACGGCGAGTCCTGCTGGTTCGAGTGTATGGTGAAGGGCGGCCGCGAGGGGACGGGCGTCGACCTCGTCGAATGGGCGAAGACGGCCGAGTCCCGCGGCGCGGGCGAGCTGTTCGTCAACTCCATCGACGCCGACGGAACGAAAGAGGGCTACGACATCCCGCTGACGAAGGCCATCTGCGATACGGTGTCGACCCCCGTCATCGCCTCCTCGGGCTGCGGCGGGCCTGAAGATATGTACGAGGTGTTCACCGAGGCCGGGGCCGACGCCGGGCTGGCGGCGTCGATCTTCCACTTCGGCGACTACAGCATCCAAGAGACGAAAGAGTACCTCCACGAGCGCGGCGTTCCCGTCCGGCTGTAACCCGCGAACACCGTCGTTCGAACGATCCGGGGGACGAAGAGAGAACCCGACTACGCGGCCGAACGGATCACGCGGCCGAACCGACTATGCGGCCGACTCGAACGCCGTGGAGAAATCGTCCATCATCGTCTGTACGCTCCGAGAGGCGTCGCCGAGGGCGTCGAGCGGATCGACGCCGGACTCCGTCTTGATCGACAGAATCGGTTCGGTCTGTCCGCCCGACTGCTCGGGGTTCACGTCGTAGGTCGCGGCGGCGACGCCCTCGGTCTCCAAGAGCGCGCCCTTGATGACGTTCATGAACGTGTGATCCTCACCGGCGACCTCGATGCGGAGTTCCTCTTCGGTCTTGTCGATGACCCGCAGTTCCATATCTCCGTGTTATCAGTCACAGCGTTTCAGTATTTCGTCTTCGGGAACAGCGCCGAGACGTCGGGGTCGCGGTCGACCAACCGGTAGGCTATGCCGTCGCGATCGGCCGTCTCGGCGCGTTCGGCCGTCTCGGCGCGCTCGATCGCGTCATCTCGTGCGACCGTACCGGCGTGATCGAGGTGATCTAGGTGCGCGAACGCCTCCCCCGGGCCGTGGAGGATATGGATGTCTTCGAGCTCGCCGAACAGGTGCGCGCTGACCGTCCACGCGTCGGCTGGACCGTGCTCGCGAAGCACGTCGATGACGCGTCGCGTCCGCTCGACGTGGTGCGAGCGGATGACCCGCGCGCGCTCGGACGGTTCCGCGATCGGATCGCGATGTCCCGGCCACGCGAAGTCGAGGTCGCGAGCGATGAGGCGATCCAAACTATCGACGTACCGTTCGAGCGGGCGTTCCAGACGGAGGTCCGCGCCGCCGACGTTCGGGGTGTATTCGGGGAGAATCACGTCGCCGACGAACGCGACCGAGAACGGCCCCGACCCGCGGGCTCCGTCGGCATCAGCGTTTGAAAGCGGAATCTCTCCGCCCGTCGTCTCGTAGGCGAAGGCGACGTGGCCCGCGGCGTGCCCGGGAAGGTGCCACACCTCCAGTTCGCCGTCGCCGGCGGGAATCATATCACCCGCAACGAACGTCCGCGTGTCGCTCGGATCGCCCGCGACGCCGGCGAAATTGGCTTGCACGCCCTCCAACTCCGCGCGCTTCTCGGCGGGGATCCCCCACTCGTCGAAGCGTCGCTCTCTGAGTCGGGTGAGGTCCTCGGCGGCCGCTTCGTCGCCGGCGACGAGCGGAGCGTCGTCCTCGTGGACGAGGACCGTCGCCCCCGACCGCTCCTGCAGCTCTCCGGCGAGGCCGCTGTGGTCGGGGTGCCAGTGCGTGAGAAGGATTTGATCCAGATCGGAGAGGTCGACACCGGCGGCGGAGAGCCCGTCCAGAAGATCCGTGCGTACGTCGGCCATCGCGATGCCGACGTCGACCAGCGTCGTCACGTCTCCCTCGATCAGATACGCGTTGTTCTGCCCCTCGAAAACCGTGTTTCCGAGCGGGATCCGGGTGACGTCCATACGCCGTGAATCGTGCGAACGATTATGAGAGTTACCATACTGTAGTGCGATACCGACTCGTATGTATCGATACACAGACAAGACCGGACGCCGGCGTCGGTACATTCAATTCAGTCGCTCGCAAACCGCGCGGGCAGGGGATGGAAGACTTCTACGACTTGCTGGAGGTGTCTCGCGACGCCTCGACTGAGGAGATCAATCGCGCGTGGCGGCGGAAGGTCCGGCGGTATCACCCCGACGTCAACGACGACGCGCGGGCGGGTGCGCAGTTCAAGACGCTCAAGAAAGCCCACGAGGTGCTCTCCGAGGAGTCCGAACGCGCCGCCTACGACCGGATGGGCCACGTGGCGTACGTCGACCAGCGACTGGACGGGCTGCCGACAAAACCATCCCGAACGAGCGAAGCCGAAACGCCGAGCGAGGGCGAAACCCCGACTGAAACCACGGCATCGACTGAGACTACACAGTCGACCGAGACCGGAAGTCGAACCCGAACCGACGAACAACGCCACCGAGAGGGGCAGTCGGCGACGAGTCGAGCGGATCATACGCGCCAGACGAAGACGTCCCAGCGATTCGGACACGGGACGCATCGCACCCGACAGACGAACGCCGAGGGGGCCGGCTCGAACCGGACGTCTTCGACCGCGACGAACGCGGCCCGCAGTCACAGCGAGGGTACCGCAGATCAGTCCGGGGCGAGCACTACATCGGCGTCCGCGACGATGACGCAACCACAGCGCCGCGCGTCGCCGCTGCTGTACGGGTGGCTCGGCGTGTTGCTCGCCGGGACGCTCTATCTCGCCGGCCTGTGGCAGTATCTCAGCGCGAACGCAGCGGCGCTGGCGACCCTGCGTCGCACCGCGCGTACGGATCCCGCGGCGGCGCTCACCGGGACGTTCGATCTCATCGGCCCGTCGGGATTCGCCCTCGCCGCGACGCTCGACGCCCCGCGCTCGCTGCTCTTTCCGGTCGGGGTCGTCGCGCTCGCGGTCGTGCTCACAGCGGTCGTGCTCTCCTTCGGCCGCGGGCTCGCTTACCTGTACGCCCTCGGTGGATTCGTGCCGCTCGTCGCGCTCGGCGTCGACACGGTCCTTTCACTTCCCGACGGCGTCGTCCTCCTTCTCGTGGCGCTCTGCCCGCTGGGCGCGACCGTCGGCTTCCTCGTCGATGTCGGCCGCGTGGCTCTCGTCCGTCGTGCGCCGCGCTCGTGAGTGCTCGGAATCCCCTCAGAACGCGTCCGTACTGGTGAAAGGAAACGGGGCCGCATCGGGCGGACCCCTGACTGACCAAGCCACTGCGAAGAGCACCAGTCTCGCAGCTCCTTACCTGACGCGCCCGGTTCGACCACGCGCGTCGACTGTTTGTTTTCCGTTTATCTTCAAAAGTGCTGTGATAGAACTAATTTCCACCCAGATCGATGAGGATTTCAACTATTTGGGCAATTCTGGTAGAGGATGCGGAGCGAAATTCAACACTGCAACTCCATCCGCCGTGAACGGGAGATATTCCCCAAATATATCGATAATATATTGACTATCCAGCGGAAGTTCACCGAACCAGATACGGATCATCGCCGGGGCTGAATCGACCGAGGTCGGCTTCGCGCCGGTAGTCCGTCGATCGGAGCGTGTCGATCCCGTCGACGAGGCGGTCGCAGTGCGTGTCGTCCCACTCGGCGGGATCCCTGATCGGGACGACGAGGAAACCGCTCCCGCGGATCTCCGTCGCGTGCAGCGATTCCATATCGATCTCCGTCTTCCACGCCTGCGCCGTGTACGTCTCGAGCACGTGAGAAGTCGCCCGCGCGCCGACCGGCAGGAGCACGTGCGCGGCGATCGCACGCAGTTCCGCGTCGAAAAAGCGCTCTAAGTCGTCGTAGGACGACTGCGTCGGTTCGTCTCCGTCGGGCGCACACAGATGTAGATACGAGAAGAACATATCTATCGGCTCCGGGTTCTCGCCGGTCGCCCGCAGCAGCCCGGCCCGCCGCAACGCCGCCTGCAGTCGGAGCCCAGACTCGTTGGTGAACGGAACGCCGGTATCGAGCCCGCCGTGGACGCCGGGATGGTCGCCGATGACGTGGAAATTGGCGTTCGCATCGCCGTATCCGGGGACGAACTGCTCACACGGCGGTCGCATCCCGAACGGGTTTCGGATTCGGTCGGTGACGTTCTCCACGCTATCGGAGTAGTAACGAGACCGTTAAAAACGGGACCGATTCGCGGCTCACAACTCGACGCCCGAGGGAATCAGACTGTGAGAGCGGAGCAGATTTCCGTCGGCGTCGTAGACGAGGAACGTCTGCTTCTCGTAGACGACCGCTTCCTCGCCGTCGATGCGAACTTCGACGCGGTACCGCCCGTCGTCGTCAGCGTTGCGACCGTACTCGCGCGCGGCGCGAATGAAGGCGAGCACGTCGTCGGCCGACTCGTTGAGTTCGAGGACGAAGTCGCCGGTGATCCGGTTCGTAACGCTCACGACGCCGGCCGCGTCGGGATCGTCGAGGGGGTCTTGCAGCCGAAACGCGACGTCGGTCTCACTCGCCTCGAGATAGCCGCCGTTCGGATCCGAGAGTCGGCTCTCAAGTACCTCTTTGGGCCCGTGAAAGTCGATCCGGACCTGCGGCTTCTTGGGGTCGTCGCCCTCATCGACCCACGAGACGTTCTCGACATCCAGCGCGAAGTAATCCCGCCTCATTCCGTATATCGGAGTTAGACGCCATCGCGTATGAACGTAACGCCCGTGTCAGACGCCGCCCGGATCGACGACAGTGACACGTGACTGAACAGGATACCAACGGGCGGGAGATATTTTCTGTATCGTAGTATGTGATTTATGAGTCTGAGAGCAGGAAGTCACTGGGTGCTGGGTCGACGAATCAGACCGTATAGTCCGAATACTCCTACGCTACGTGGTCGCGAACGGTCTGGAAGTCGTCCGCTGCGACGCTCTCGACGATCGCGCTGACGTCGAGATCCGGGATCAATCGGGGGTATTTGCGGTTGAAGTACGAGAGGAGATTGTCGATATCGCGTCTGAGGAACTCGCGCGCGTTATCGTGGTCGGTCGGCACGGCCTGCGGCCAATCGAAGAGCATCACTCCCGACTCGCTGACCGCGACGTTATACTCACTCATATCTCGGTGGACGTATCCAATACCGTAGGCGGCCGCGATTTCTCGTAGGATCAGATCAAAGACGCCGACGGCCTGCTCGTCGGGTAACTTCGTGCGGTGCAGTTCGATCCCGTCGAATTTGTCCATCACGATGGCGTGACGGTTCTGATCGATCGGTCGAGGTACCGAGACGGTGGGAAACAGCGATTCCAACGTCTCGTATTCGCGTTCTGCGGCCTTTCGTGCGGTGTAGAGCCACGAAACGTGTTGGTTTTCTGAAGTATAATCGCGCTCGCGCATCACCTCGCGGAAGTTCGTGTACCCCTCGCGGTGGAACTTCAGCGCGAGCGGTCGATACGACTGCACTTCGAGAACGTCGCTCTCCTTGCCGACGCCGAGCGGCGCACCCACGCCTTCGATCGTGTCGCGCTCGGCGAACGCCCGCAACGCGAGCGCATCGTACCCCTCGGCGGTGAGCGTGTACCCTTCATACTGGATGGTCTTGCGCTCGATCAACTCCCGGGTCGCACACCGATCGAGTCGGTACTCCACCTCCTCGGCGGTCAGATTCGAAAGCGACGGGAGCTTCTCGCGGTTGACCCACTCCGAAAAGCGCATTCCGTGCTCGACGCCGGAGAGGAGATAGAAGTCCTCGGGTTCGAGTTCGGCCATCAATCCGGCGACATTCCGCACCATACCGGTAGTGAGCGGGCGATGCGTAAAAGGCCCGCGAGTCGGCTGTTAGCCCATATAAACTATATTTCGGTATATTAAATTCCAGCTCGATCGTGACGAAATTGCTTTCCCGTATCGACCGTAGCACCCAGTATGACCACGAATCCGGGGCCGCTCGCCGATCGCGAATGGCGGCTGATCCGCGAGGAGGCCCGCGAGGGACCGATGCAGATGGCGCTCGACGAAATCGCCGCCGAAACGGCCGCTGCCGGTGGACCGCGCACGGTCCGCGTGTACCGGTGGTCGCCGAGTACGCTCTCACTGGGATACGGACAGGATCCCGACACCGTCGACTGGGAGCACTGCGCCGCCGAGGGTGTCTCGGTAACCCGCCGACAGACGGGGGGCGGAGGCATCTACCACGACATCGACGGGGACGTCTCCTACTCGATCACCGCGCCGAAGTCCGAACTGCCGGGAGATCTGATGGACGCTTACCACCTGCTCTGTGAACCGATACTTGATGCGTTCGGCAAGTTGGGAATCGACGCTGACTACGTGAGCGAGTCGGTTCCGGAGATCTGGCGGCCCGCGTGTTACCTCCGGAAGCTGCACCCCGCACACGACGTCGTCGCCGAGGGGCGCAAGATCAGTGGAAATGCCCAGTATCGCCGCCGCGACGCCGTTGTCCAGCACGGTTCGCTTACGTACGCCGTCCGCGCCGACGAGCATCTCGACGTCTTTTCCGGGCACGACGTGTCGCCAGCGCAATTCGGTGATCGAGTGGTGGGCGTCGACGAGCTCGTCGACGCGTCCCGCGAGGAGATGGTCGCGGCGGTCGAGGAGTCGCTTGCGGACTGGGCGGACGCCGAGGTCGGAACGTGGACCGACGACGAGTTAGAACGCGCGCGAATCCGCGTCGAGGAGAAATACGGGAGCGACGAGTGGGTCCGCCGCCGCCCCGACGACCGGTCCTGAGTCGGGATCGGGGCGACCGCGTCGTACTCCGAAGTGGCTTTACTTCCGGGGCGACAGGGAAGCGTATGCGAGTAGGTGCACACGAGTCGATCGCCGGGGGCGTCGCCAACGCCGTCGATCGACAGCTGGAAGACGGCGGCAACTGCGGACAGATCTTCACGCACTCGCCGCAGGTGTGGCAGAACCCCGACATCGATGACGACGACGCCACGACGTTCCGCGAGCGATCGAGCGAACACGACGTCAGCCCGTGGGTGATTCACTCATCGTACCTCGTAAACCTCTGCACGCCGAAAGACGATCTCCGCGAGAAATCCATCGATTCGATGCAGCGGGAGGTCGACGCCGCGGCGCTCCTCGATATTCCATACGTGAACGTCCACCTCGGCGCGCACACCGGCGCGGGCGAACAGCAGGGGCTCGAAAACGCCGTCTCGGCGCTCGACGAGCTGGACGTCCCCGACGGCGTCACCGTACTCGTCGAGTCCGACGCCGGGTCCGGAACGAAGATGGGCGACGACTTCGCGCACTTGGGGTACGTGCTCGAGGAGAGCGCACAG
The DNA here is from genome assembly GCF_037031285.1 of Halobellus sp. LT62. Classification (NCBI taxonomy): domain Archaea; kingdom Methanobacteriati; phylum Methanobacteriota; class Halobacteria; order Halobacteriales; family Haloferacaceae; genus Halobellus; species Halobellus salinisoli. The sequence continues at coordinate 473,184 of NZ_JAYEZO010000001.1, read as the reverse complement.
GATCTCGAAATCTGTCTCGACACCGCTCACGCCTTCGCCGCGGGCTACGATCTCTCGACGGCGGCCGGCGTCGACGAGACGGTCGAGGAACTGGACGCCGAGGTCGGTCTCGAAAACCTCGCGTGCGTCCACCTGAACGATTCGAAACACGAGTGCGGCACCAACAAGGACGAGCACGCCCACATCGGCGAGGGACTGATCGGCGAAGCGGGAATGACGGCGTTCGTCAACCATCCCGATCTCGTGGACGTGCCGCTGGTCTTGGAGACGCCCAACGAGGACGGCAAGGGGTTCGCGTGGAACATCGAGCGCGTTCGCGACCTCCGCGAGGCGTAATCCACGAAGACGCGGCCTCCCGAGGGCGGAACCGACGGGGGATCGACCCGCTTTTGACGATGCCCCCGGTACGAAGGCGCGTGCGGAAGTTCTCACCGGAGTATCTGCGTCGGACGCGCGAGGGGATGTGGGACGGCTCCCGCGAAGCGCTCGCGCCGCTCTCGCTCGGGGATCGAGAGCAGATCCTCGACGCGGGGGCGGGGACGGGCGAACTCGCCCGCGTCCTCGACGCGGAATCGCCGGGAACGGTGACCTGTCTCGACGCCGACCCGGAGCTCCTCGGAGTCGCCCGCGGGGAGACGGGGCTGGAAACCGTCGCCGGCGACGCGACGCGTCCGCCCTTCCGCGAGGACGCCTTCGACTTGGTCGTCTGTCAGGCACTCCTCGTCAATCTCCCCGATCCCGCGGCCGCTATCCGAGCGTTCTCGGGGCTCTCGACGGATCTCGTCGCGGCGATCGAACCCGACAACGGCGACGTCGGCGTCGATTCGACCGTCGACAGGGAAATCGAACTCGAAAAGCGGGTTCGCTCGGCGTACATCGAGGGCGTCGAGACGGACGTCTCGATGGACGATCGACTCCTCTCGGTGTTTCGCGAATCCGGGCTGTCGGACGTCCGGACGCAACGGTACTACCACCGGAAGGTGACTGAACCACCGTACGACGAAGCGGCGCTGGCGGCCGCGACGCGGAAGGCCAACGGCGGCGCGCTCGCACAACACGAACGGGAGCTCCGAAGGACGCTTTCTGCCGCCGAATACGACGAGCTCCGGGGCGCGTGGCGCGAGATGGGTCGGGACGTCATCGACGCGATGCGCGAGGAGAAGTACCGCCGCGCGGAGGTCGTCCCGTTCGACGTCGTCGTCGGACGCGTCGGCGACGACTGAGCCAGAGAGGCCTCGTCGACGATCGAATCCACCGCCTCAAACGACGTCGCCGCGAACGGTGCGCCCCGACTGCGAGGCGCGGTACTGCGAGACGGCGTCGGCGGCCTCGCCCGCGGTGTCGTCGTCGAGACCGAGCATCGATAGCGCCTCCGCGAGCGTCGGGAACACGAACTCGCCGTCCCGAAGCTTCTCGAACGCCGATTCGGAGCGCTGTTCTTCGGCGAACAGACAGACGCCGCGGGGGTCGAGAATCTCCTCGTGGGCGTCGCGGGCGAGCGCGCCCTTCAGCCGTTGTCGGACGTTGTCCTCGAACGGCGCGTTGCACACCTCCAAGTGCGCGGGTTCGTCGTCCGGAAGCAACTGCGCGGCGAGACACTTCTCGGGGGCGGCGTACCCGCTGGCGTTCGTCCGCAGCAGCTCCGGGTTGGCCTCGGCCCACTCCGCCGAAATCGTCCGTCCGACGCCCTTGACGCCGTGGTTCTCCTCGAACGCGTCGGCGGCGTCGGGGTCGCCACGGAGGAGCAGGTCCTTCGTCACGTACACGTCGAGGCGCTCGATCGGATCCAACCCGAGCGCGACGTCGCCGTAGACCCACACCTCACGCACTGGGACCGGAAGCGAACCCGATTCGACGACGTCGACGATCGATTCGAGCCGAGTCAGCGCCCGCGAACGTCTCATACGCCGTCGAACGGGGCGCGGAGACGAATGCGTTTCGACGAACGACGCGGAACGAAGACGGCTATTCGAATCGGAGATAATTGTCAATTGTCGTGAGAGATCCACTCAGCAGTGCGGTTTCGGAGGATCTTTCAGTACGGTGTCCCTACACACGGGCGGCACCTCGGGGGTGTCGATCGACCGGTCACCCGCGGTGACCACTCGGGGTAACGCTACCTCGGGGTGCCTTCCCCCATCCCCCTCTCCCTCGATCACGCGTTCCCCCGTTTTTCGAACCGAGACGAAACCCGTATCCTGCCGCGCCGCCAACGCCGGATCGATGGAGTGCGACAAGTGCGAGCGCGACGCGGTGATGCACGCCGGCTACTCCGGTGCGCACCTGTGCGAGAAGCACTTCTGCGCCTCGGTGGAAAAGCGCGTCCGACGGCGGATCCGCCGCGACAGCCTCGTGCCGAGAGACGCCTCGCCGGACGACCCCGAGCAGTGGGTACTGGGGCTGTCGGGCGGCAAAGACAGCGTCGTGCTCGCGCAGATCCTCGACGACACGTTCGGCCGGGATCCGCGCATCGAGATCCTCGCGCTGACGATCCACGAGGGGATCGAGGGCTACCGCGACGCCAGCATCGACGCCTGCGTCGAATTAGCCGACGAACTCGATCTCCGCCACGAACTCGTGAGCTACGAGGAGGAGTTCGGCGTCCGGATGGACGAGGTCGTCGAGGATGACCCCGAAGGGATGGCCCCCTGCGCGTACTGCGGCGTCTTCCGCCGAGACCTCCTCGAGACCTACGCCGAGGAGTTCGGTGCGGACATCCTCCTGACCGGGCACAACCTCGACGACGAGGCCCAGACGGCGCTGATGAACGTTTTCGAGGGCGACGTCGAACAGATGGCGAAGCACTTCGATGCGAGCCTCGGCCCGTTCGACGAGCGTACCGAGTCTCCGCACTTCGTGCCGCGAGCGAAGCCGCTCCGCGACATTCCCGAAAAGGAAGTCGCGCTCTATGCCCATCTCAAAGACTTGCCCGCCCACATCACCGAGTGTCCGCACGCCTCCGAGGCGTTCCGCGGTGAGATCCAAGAGTTACTGTTGAAACTGGAAGAGAACCACCCCGGAACGCGGCACTCGATCCTCTCGGGCTACGAGGAGATCGCGTCGATGGCGGCCGACCGCTACCGCGGCGACTCGACCGCCGAGATGCGCGAATGCGAGCGCTGCGGCTCGAAAACGACGCGCGACGTCTGTCGAAAGTGCCGACTGTTGGAGTCGCTCGCGGCGGTGTAAAAACGAGTAGACTGGAGACGACGACCGTGCGCCGATGGTCAGTCGGCGCGGGTCGAGTGGGGCCCGACGATTACCGGATGACGTCGAGACCGTTCTGCTGCTCGCGCTGCTCTTGCCCGCCGTCGGACTGCCAAGAGCCGCCCGTCGCGGTCGAGCCGTTCTGCGCCTGCGAGTACTCGGTGTTCTCGCTGGCGTCGAACTCCGTGGCGTCGATGCTCTGCCGGGACTTGTCGGCCTGTTTCTGCGTCGACGGCCCGAGCACTTGGGCGGACTGAACGCCCGTCATAATCGCCATCACGCGGACTTTGCCCTTGTACTCGTCGCGGATACGCGCGCCCCAGATGACGTTCGCGCGCGCTTCCAGCCGTTCGGTGATGTTGTTCGCGATGCCTTCGGCCTCCTTCAGCGTGAGGTCGGGACCGCCCGTGATGTGGACGAGGCCGCCGGAGGCCCCCCGGTAATCCACGTCCAAGAGCGGGTGGTTCATCGCGTCGTTGACGACCTCTTGGGTCTTGTTCTTGTCTTGGGTCTGGCCGACGAGCATCACCGCGACGCCGCCCTGATCCATGATCGTGGACATATCCGCGTAGTCCAGATTGATCAGCGACGGCTGGGTGATGGTCTCCGAAATGCCCTTGACGGTCTCGGCGATGATCTGGTCCATCACCGAGAACGCCTTGCCGATCGGGAGGTTCGGGACGTAGTCCAAGAGTCGGTTGTTGTCGAGGACGATGATCGAGTCGGCCTCGTTGCGGAGCTTTTCGAGCCCCTCCTCGGCCTTGACGGTCCGGGCGCGCTCGACGTTGAACGGCGTCGAGACCATTCCGACGACGATCGCGCCCTGCTCTTTGGCGATCTTCGAGACGACCGGCGCGGCACCGGTTCCGGTCCCGCCGCCCATCCCGGCGGTGACGAAGACGAGGTCGGCCTCGCCGAGCACTTCCTTGATGGTCCCCTGGGCCATCTCGGTCGCTCGTTCCCCCATCGAGGGGTCGCCGCCCGCTCCGAGCCCCTGCGTCAGCGACTTGCCGACGAGGATCTTCGTGTCGGCCTCGATCATCTTGAGGTGCTGTTTGTCGGTGTTGATCGCGACCGTGTCAGCACCGTCGACGCCGATGTTATACAGGCGGTTGACCGTGTTGTTGCCGGCACCGCCGCATCCGACGATGACGATCCGGGGATTCCCGAACTCGTCGTCGTCCGGGGCCTCGGCTGCCTGTTCGCGCTCTTCCTCGTCGCGCTGCATAGCCTCTCTGACGATATCTTGCATTGATTACACCTTGGCCCACGTGTGTTTGGTCGGCGACTCGCGTCCGTCGGCCTGCTGTTCGTTGATCATCTCGCGAACAGCCGACCGAATCGCCTCCGAGCGATTCGGAAACTCCCCGGTCTCGACCATCTGTTCAACCTCCTCGATCTGCTGTTTCGGAATCCGTAGTGTCACACGTTCCATGTTGCATTCCCCCGGTAAGACGGCGCGCACACCCCGTGCGAACGTCATACACGCCCGAAATCGGGAGACAGCGGGGCGTTTCCCGGTCCCGGAGCGGGCTGTAAGACGACCGTCTTACGCGGCAGTTACCACAGAGCGACACCTTATAAATGTAACGCCGATTGTAAGACACGAGTCGGGGGATCGGCGTATACGTCGATCAAGCGTGCGTTTACGAGCGTTCGAGCACGTCTGCAGCGGATGTCCGACGGCCGCAGCCGGGGCAGAACGCCCAGTCGGATCTGAGTTCGTCACCGCACTCGCAGAACACCCGGTGAGACGCTTTCTCTCCACAATTCGGGCAGTAAACGTGATCGGCACTGACGTTTTCTCCGCACTTCTCACAGGGTTTCGAGCCGGCGTCCTGTGACACCTCATCCGTCTGTGTCTTACGTTCCTCGGGTCCCGTCGACCGTCCAGCCGCCTCAGTGGCCGACGCTTCGTTGGTCGACGCCTCCCGGGCCGACACCTCGGCTGGCACAGAGTGGGCCGCTCGTACGCCGTCGAGTTGCACGTTGACGTTGAAATCGCGGGCCGGACGCTCTGGCGGGAGATGGCCGGCGATCAGGTCGTCGAGGCGGTCGGCGACGAGCTCGTCGACCCGCTCGCGGATGAACTCGTCAACGGAACCGCTCTCCTCGTCCGCGGGAGCGCCCCGCTCGGCGTCGTGGCTACCCTCGTCCGTCCGGCTCTGTCGGTCGATGTCACGGTCCGCGCCGTCGAGGTATATGCGCAGCGCGTCGCGCATCGCCTCGCTCTTGGAGGTGTCGAGCGCCTCCAACCGCTCGACGAGGTCGTCGTCGGCACGGAACGTGATCTTACTCATCGGTTGCATATATGCGAGCCAGTATTTGAATCTTCCTTCGTGTCTGACGGCTGTCAGCCGTCTCGTCTCACGGCTGCGGTCGCTCCGGCAAATTCAAGTCGATTTTCACCGTTCCAACTGTAGTGGCAGTCACGTTCGACCTCTTCGGCACGCTCGTCGCAGTCGATGCGCCGGACGACCCCGCAGCGGCGGTCGCCGCAGAACTCCGCGCTCGCGACGTCCCCGTTCCGAACGACTGGGCAACAGCGTACGCGGAGCGACACATCGACGCCCCGAGCGGTGCCGAAGTCCCGCTCCCCGCACACGTCGCCGCCGCGCTTCGTTCTCGCGGGGTCGACGCGCCGAACAACGCCGCCCGCCGCGCGGTGGTCGCGGCATTCGATCCGGACGTCGAAACGCGTGCAGGCGCGCTCGAGGCCGTCGAAGCCGCGTCGGCGTGCGGTCCGGTCGGACTCCTCTCGAACTGTTCGGTGCCGGAGCTCGTCTCGCGGACGCTGATCCGTTCGGAACTCGAACGGGCTGACTTCGACGCGATCGTGACGAGCGTCGGCTGCGGGTGGCGCAAACCGCACCGGAAGGCGTTCGAGACGATCGCCGAGTCGCTCGGCGTTCGTCCCGACACGCTCGTCTACGTCGGCGACGACGAGGCGTCCGACGGCGGAGTGCGCGAGATCGGCGGAACGTTCGTCGACGTCACCGAAGACGACCTGCCCGCGATCGCGGCGCGGTTTCGAGACGGCGGCCTCGGGAGGCGTTCCTCGTGCCGGTGACGGCGACGGTCGCCGTCGCGCTCGCGGCTGTACTCGACGCCCTGAGCGCGGAGCCGCCGACCCGGATTCATCCGGTCGCGCTGTTGGGCCGCGTGGTCGCGTGGGCCGAGCGTGCGGTCGACACCCAAGCGGCTGTCTCCAGTGGATGGTACCCCCGCGTCGCGGGCGTCCTCCTCGTGCTCGCGCTCCCGCTCGGGTTCGCGGCCGTCGCCGTGGCGCTGGTCTGGATCGGATCGGCGATCGACCCGTGGATCGGCGCGACGCTGGCCGCTGGCGTGCTCTTCTCGACGACGAGCCTGCGGCTGTTGCTCGACAGCGCGCGGGCGGTGATCGACGAGAGCGACGCCGATATCGACGCCGCCCGCGCCGCTCTCCCGGCGTTGGCGGGACGCGACGCCGCCTCGTTGGACGCGCCGCACCTTCGGTCCGCCGCGGTGGAGAGCCTCGCGGAGAACCTCGCCGACGGGCTCGTCGCCCCGCTCGTCGCGTTCGCGGTCGCCGCGGCGGCCGTCAGCGCGTTCGGACTCTCGGTGGCGATCGAACCGACGGCCGCGCTCCCGCTCGTCGCGGGCGCGGCGGCGGCCGCGTGGGTGAAAGCGGTCAACACGCTGGACTCGATGCTCGGCTACCGCTCGAAGCCGATCGGCTGGGCTCCGGCGCGACTCGACGATCTCGTGATGTGGCTCCCGGCGCGGCTCTCGGCGGCGCTGCTCGCGGTCGCGGCGGGGGCTCCCGACGCTGCGCTGCGGACCGACGTCCGAGCACTCGCCCGCCGGCCGTCGTCGCCGAACTCCGGCTGGCCGATGGCGACGATGGCCGTCGTGCTTCCGGCGCGGTTGCACAAGCCGGGGGCGTACAATCTCGATCCGAGCGCGTCGGGTGCGAGGACCGCGCGCGGCGACGCCGCCCCGCTTCCGGACGTCGCAAGCGCGACTCGAGCGGTTCGACTCACGCGACGCGCCGGGGCGCTCGCGTTCGCGCTCGTGGGAGTGATAGTATGGTTCTGACCCTATCGACGACGCTCACCGCCGTCCGGGGAGGGCTGACGTTCCTCACTCGCCTCCCCGTCGGCGGCGACGAAACGGCGTGGAACGCGTTCCGTCGGACGCCCGTCTCGATTCCGCTCGTCGGCTACGTCGTCGGCGCGCTCGCGGCGCTGCCGCTGGTCCTTCCGATCCCGGCCCCGAGCGCGGCTGCACTGTATCTCGTGGCTCTGGTCCTCCTCACGGGCGTCACGCACGCCGACGGGCTGGCGGATCTCGGCGACGCGGCCGCGGTCCACGGCGGCGTCGACGCCGCGCGCAGGCGCGAAGTGCTCAAAGACTCCCAGACGGGCGTCGGCGGCGCGCTGGCGCTCTCGCTCGCGTTCGTGACGCTCGGACTCGGCGCGCTGGGACTGGCGGGCACGCTCCCGCGCGTCGCGTTCTCGCTCGCGCTCGCTGCAGAGGTCGGTGCGAAAGCCGGAATCGCGCTGCTCGTCTGCACCCGAACCGCCGCGCACGAGGGCCTCGGATCCGCGTTGACCGAGCCGGCGACGCCGGGTGAGCTGCTTCCGGTCGCCGTGGCCGTCCTCCCGACTGTCGCGGTCGCGTCGGTGGCGGGCGGGGGCTACGCCGCCGCCGCTGCGGCCGGCGCGCTCCTCGCGCCGATCGGCGCGGCGTGGCTCGTCGGCCGATGGGCGGACGGCGCACTCGGCGGGATCAACGGCGACGTCCTCGGCGCGGCGAACGAACTCGGGCGCGTCGCGGGCGTCCACGCGGGGGTGATCGTATGGACGCTCTGGTGATGTGCGGCGGCCGCGGGAGCCGGCTCCGCGCCGGCGGAGACGGGACGCGCGGTACAGACGCCGAAAAGCCGCTCGTGGAGGTCGGCGGCGTCCCGATGTTCGACCGCGTCGTCGATGCGCTGGCGGCGAGTCGAATCGGACGCGGGGAGACGAACCAGCAGCGCGAGGCGGTAATTGGGGGTACGATCCACGCGGTCGTCTCGCCGCACGCCCCCGCGACGGCCGAGCGCGCGCGGGAGCGGTCGCTCTCCGTCGTCGAGACCCCCGGAGACGGCTACGTCGAGGACCTGAGTACCGCACTCGAAGCGGTCGGTCGCCCCGCGCTCACCGTTCCCGCTGACCTGCCGCTGCTCGCGCGCGAACACGTCGACGACGCGATCGATCAGGCAGTCGGCGCGCCGGTGGCGCACACGAGACTGTCGTCCGCGACGACCGAACGCGAACCGACGTCGCTCACGGTCTGCGTCCCCGCCGCGCTGAAGCGTCAACTCGGCGCGTCGGTCGAGACGACCTTCGAGCACGGGGGACAGAGGGTCGCGCCGACCGGGCTGAACGTCGTCGCCGGCGACGACGACACCGTGGCGTTGACGTACGACGCCCGCCTCGCGGTCAACGTGAACCGACCCGAAGACAGGGCGCTCGCGGAGGCGCTGTGCGGGTGATCCTCGTCGCGGGGACGACCCGCACTGCGGAGATCGACGGCATCAGCGCCGCGGGAGCCACCCGCGACCTGCTCTTGCACACCCCGAGCGCCGACGCGGAGATCCTCGCGTACGGCGAGACGGTCCGCGCGCCCGTGACGCCGGTGAGTCCGACGGGCTGTCCGACGCCCGCGGTCGTGACGCGCGCCGTCCGGGAACTCCTCGACTTCGAGGTCACCGTCGTCGACGGCGGCCTCGCGCGTCCGACCGGCGCGCCGACCGTCTCGGTGGGCGCGCGTCCCGGTCGCGACATCCGCGAATCCGACCCCGTCCAGACCGCTCCCGGCGCGTTCGCGGCCGCTCGAGAGTTCGGCCGCTCGCTGCCGGAGGACCGCGTCGTCGTCGGCGAGACGATCCCGGGCGGGACGACCACGGCGATGGCGACGCTCCGCGCGCTCGGCGAGGACGCCATCGAATCGACGTCGTCGTCGCTGCCGGAGAACCCGCTCGACCTGAAGGCGCGCGTCGTCGACGCCGCCTTCGCGTCGTCGGAGATCGAACCCGGTCAGGCCGCTCACAACCCGGAACTCGCCGTCCGGTTCGTCGGCGACCCGGTGTTGGCCGTCGCCGCGGGGCTCACGGCCGGCGCGCTCGAATCCGGGACCGAAGTGGTCCTCGGCGGCGGAACACAACTGCTCGCGGTCGCGGCACTCGTCCGTCACGCGGGCGTTCCCCGTCGTGCGACGCTCGCGACGACGACGTACCTCGCGAGCGACGTTCCGAACGTAGCGAGTGCGGCCGACGCGCTCGGGCTCGACCTCCGTATCTCGGATCCGGGCTTCGACGCCGACGAGGCTGGACCGCTGTCGGCGTACGCCGACGGCGTCGCCAAGGAGGGTGCGGCGATGGGCGGCGCGCTCTCGCTCGCCGACGACGCCGGACGGCTCGGCGAGGTGACCGAAGCGACCCGGACGGTGCTGGACCGGGTGACCGACGGGGAACGGGAGGGGACGACCGCCGATGGATCCTGACAGCGTCACAGCGGTCGACCGCGTCCCTCACGGTGGCAGCGACGACGCTGATGTGATCGACTTCAGCGCGAATACCAACCCCATCCGTCCCGAGGGTATCGCGGGAGTATACGAGGCAGCACTCGCCGAATCGACCCGCTACGCCGACGGGTTCGACGGTTTCCGGTCGGCCGCCGCGGACTACGTCGACTGCGCTGCGGACGACGTGATCCCGACAGCCGGCGGGCTCGCGGCGCTCCGACTCGCGTTCGGCGTCACCGTTTCCCCGGGCGACCGCGTGCTCGTTCCGGAGCCGAGCTTCGGCGAGTACGCCCGTGAGATCCGGCTCCAAGGCGGCGAGCCCGTCGGCGTCGCTCACGACGGATTGCTCGATCGCGACCCGACAGCGTACGCCGCCGCCGTCGTCTGTACCCCGAACAACCCGACCGGAGGGCTCGCCGATCCGGGCGAGCTGCGGGCGTTTCTGGACGCCTGTCGCGACGCCGACACCGCGCTCGTCGTCGACGAGGCCTTCCTCGACTTCACCGACGCGCAGAGCCTCGCCGGCGAGGCGGGCGCGATCGTCGCCCGCTCGCTGACCAAGATGTTCGGCCTGCCCGGAATCCGCGCGGGCTTCGCGGTCGCGACCGGCGAACTCGGCGATCGACTCAGGACCGCCCGGCCGACGTGGGGACTGTCGACTCCCGCGTCGGCGGTCGGGAGCTACTGCCTCCGGCAGACGGAGTTCGTGGAACGGACGCGCGAGCGGATCGCGAGCGAGCGCGCCCGAATGCGCGAGGCGCTTTCGGTGCGCTACGACGTCGCGCCGTCGGACGCGCCGTTCCTGCTCGTCGACGTCGGCGAGGAACCGGCCGACGCCGTGCTCGACCGGACGCGCCGCCGTGGAGTCGCGATCCGCGACGCGCGGACCTTCTCGCGTTTGGACTCGCACGTGCGCGTGGCCGTGCGCCGCCCGCACGAGAACGACCTGCTGCTCGACGCTCTGTTGGATCGATGAGCGACGGATCTGGTCTCTCGAAGTCGCCGGAAGAGCCGATCTTCGAGACGACCGTTCGCGAGGAGGTCTGTCGGCTTTACCGACCGGGAACGCGGTGGCTCTCGACCGGATACGACGGCGGGGCGTCGGTCGGCGACCACGCGTTCCTCGTCTCGGTTCCCGAGGGCTGGGACGACGTCGACGTGTCGACGTACGTCGCGCGTCGTCGCCGGGATGCCGGTTTCGACGACGGTGTCAGTACCGATTCGGCGGACGCGCCGTTGGACGCGACGCTGGACGCGCCGGCACTCCTCACCGGCGTCTCGATGCGACACGCTCGACGCGCGCGACTCGGCCCCGTGGAGGCGGTCGTCACCGCGGGCGTGAACAATCCGGCGGCGCTCCCGATGTCGCCGGTCGAGGCGAGTGTGACGAACGCGAGCGAACGCGTCGACGACCGACGACACGACGGGACGGTCAACGTCGTCGTCGGGACGACCCGGTCGCTCGGACCGGGCGCGCTCGCGAACCTCGTCGCGATCGCCGCCGAGGCGAAAGCGGCGACGCTACTCGCGAAGACGGGGTTCCCGGGGACGACCTCGGACGCCGTACTGGTCGGCTGCGACCCCGACGGTGAGGCGGCGACGTTTTCGGGGAGCGCGACGGCTGTCGGGTCGGCCGCCCGCGCCTGCGTTCGCGACGCGTTACTGGCGGCAATGGCTTCTCGCTACGACGACGAGGATCCGCCTGCGTCGGTCGGGGAAGCGGAATACGGCGTCGTGACGAGCGAGCAGGCCCGCGTCAGTCAAATCGGCAGCGACCAACGGAGCGAACGGCGTCGCTGAAGCTGTCACGGCAGAAGGCGAACAGTCGGCACCCGCGTCGACGACGTCCACGCCACCGTCGTCGACAACCCGCGTCGATGTGCCGAGCAACCGCGGCCCGACGCGGGACGGTCAGCAGATCACGAGGCGTCTTGCCGCCCGATCGTATGTAAACCCTCGTTGGGATCACCCCGGTTGTCGCAGAGACCGGGTCTACGTCCGATCGACCGTCAGCAACAGGCCGCCGAAGACGAACAGCAGGATGACGCCGACCGGCAGGGGAAGTCCCGGGAACCCGCGCGTTACGAGGAGGTACGTCGAAGCCGCGAGCAGGAGGCCGGTGAGCGTGAGCAGTCCACCGAGCAGCCGAACCGGGTCGACCGGACCGTCTTCGACGCGCTCCTCGTAGCGGTAGTAGAGAAACGAGAAAACCACAGCCAGCGCGAGCACGAGCGCGCCGACCGACCAGACCTGATAGGCCGCCTGGATCGTCTGTCCGGCCTGAAACGCGGTCGCCGAGAGGGGGTCGGAGACGCTGACGCCGCGTGCGGTCGGCACGCCGTAGGCGTATCGTATCTGGAAGAACGGAAACCGAACGAAGAGAACGGAACCGCCGGAGACGCCCGTCGAATAGGTGATGTTCCACGGGACGAGCGCGGCGATCCACGTCGAGACGACCGCCAACGCTCCCGCGTACTCGGCGCGTACCCAGACCATACCTGCTCACCGTCGGCCGGTCTGTAAAAGCTACCGGAGCGACTGACTGCGGGGAGTCGGCCGCGATTGAAACCCGACCTACGCCAGGCCGAGCAGGTCGAAGGCGTATCCGTTTCCCTTCTCGGTGGCGTGCTCGTAGACGACGTGGGCCGCGGCGACGTCCTGAATCGCGAGGCCGGTCGAATCGAAGACGGAGATTCCGTCTTCCTCGGTCCGGCCCGGTCGTTTCCCGGTGACGATCTCGCCGACCGAACCGTAGATGTCGTCGTCGTCGAGGACGCCCTCGCTCCACGGGACGTTGATCTCGCCGGAATGAGTCGTCTGCTCGTAGTCGTCGATCACCAGTTTCGCATCGAGCAGGATCGCATCCGCCAGTTCGTGTTTCCCTTCGGCGTCCGCGCCCATCGCGTTGATGTGCGTGTGCTCGCCGACGTCATCCCGGGCGACGATCGGCGATTCGACCGGGGTGACCGTCGAGAGGACGTCACAGGAGGCGGCCTCGGCGATCGACCCCGCGCGGACGTCGTACTCGTCCGCGAAGGTGTCGACGAAGTCGGCGACGCGCTCCTCGTTGAGATCGGCGATGACCACCGTCTCGATGTCGCGGACCTCGGCGATCGCGCGGAGTTGCGTGTACGATTGCGCGCCCGCGCCGACGATGCCGAGCGAGGTGGCGTCCGGAACCGCGAGGTGATCGGTCGCGACGGCCGCGGCCGCGCCGGTTCGGAGCATCGTCAGTTCCCGGCCGTCCATAATCGACAGCGGAACGGCCGTCTCCGGATCGGAGTAGATCATCGTTCCCAACACCGTCGGCAGATCGTACTTCTCGGGGTTGTCGGGGTGGACGTTAACCCACTTGACGCCCGCGGCGTCCCACTCGCTCGCGGAATCGCTCCCGCGAACGTCGAGATACGCGGGCATCGATCGGAAGTCCCCGTTGTACTGCGGGAGATCGATGTACGACTTCGGCGGCATCTGCGCGTCGCCGCGCTCGAACGCGGCGAACGCCTCCTCGATGGCGGGCACGAGTTCGTTCATCGACGCGTTCTCGTGGACGTCCGTCCCGTTCAACAGAAGCGTCTCCATACCATCGAGTTCGTGAGATATACACTTAGTTCATCCTATTTTCGAAATCATTTCTATAAAAATCCTAAATGTGGTATTCGGATTCATATTTTCCGTGTCTAGTGGGTGCTGTCGGCTGAAGTAAACCGTGCTGCGGATCGGGCTCGCGATACCGAATCGTCGCATTCACCGATAACGGACCGCGCTCGCGACGCCGAGGCGAGGCGCTACCGGTCTGCATCGTCGAAAGAAAATCGGTTGCAGTCGGTGGAGGCCGACGAAGCGGTGCGTTGGCGTGTGGGTGTGGTAGTTCCTACGGGACCGCACTCAACATAGGCTGCGTCAGGCGGAGCCTGACGGCCTATAGAAAGGATTCTCCGACTCCTTTCACATAGCGCCGCCCATACCGCCCATTCCGCCCATGCCACCCATACCGCCAGCGCCGCCGGGTGCGCCGCCTTCGTCGCCGTCGCCGCTGGTGCTCAGCTCGTCGGCGGCGATGATGTCGTCGATCTTGAGCACGAGGTTCGCGGCCTCGGTGGCCGAGGAGAGCGCCTGTTCCTTGGAGTGGGCAGGTTCGACGACGCCCGCCTCGAAGGTGTCCTCGACGTCTCCGCTGAAGACGTTCAGACCCGCGCGGACCTCACCGTTCTCGTGGGCCTCGCGGAGGCTGACGAGCGTGTCGATGGAGTCGAGGCCGGCGTTCTCCGCGAGGACGCGGGGAACGAGTTCGACGGCGTCGGCGAACGCCTCGACGGCGAGCTGTTCGCGACCGCCGACGGAGCCGGCGTAGCTGCGGAGGCGTCGGGCGAGTTCGACCTCGATGGCACCGCCGCCGGCGACGACGCGACCGTCGGAGACGGTCGTCGAGACGACGTCGAGCGCGTCGGTGACGCCGCGTTCGATCTCGTCGACGACGTGGTCGGTCGAGCCGCGAAGCAGCAGCGTGACGCCGTGGGACTCGTCGCCGAGGCCCTCGACGTAGAACAGTTCGTCCTCGCCGTCGCGGCGGACCGAGCCGCGACCGAGGTCCGTCGGTTCGAGCGTGTCGAGATCGGAGACGACGCTGCCGCCGACGACGTCGCGGAGGAAAGCGATGTCGGACTTCTTCGTCCGGCGGATCGCGAGGATGCCCTCCTTCGCGAGGTAGTGCTGGGCCATATCGTCGATGCCCTTCTGACAGAAGACGACGTCGGCACCGGAGTCGACGATCTGCTGGACCTTCTGCTTGAGCTGTTTCTCCTCCTGATCGAGGAACTGTTGGAGCTGATCGGGGGACTCGATGTTGACCTGCGTGTCGACGTCGGCCTCTTCGATCTCGACCGCCTCGTTGAGGAGCAGAACGTCGGCCTCGTCGAACTCGGTCGGCATATCGTCGTGGACGGGATCCTTGTCGATGACCGCGCCCTTGAGGAGTTCGGACTCGCCGGTCGAACGACCGGTCTGCGTCTCGATGTTGACGTTCGCGAGGTCGACGACGTGGGAGCCGTCGTCGGCTTCGACGGTCACCGCGCTGACCGTGTCGACGATGAGGTCAGCGAGGAGATCCTTGTTGAGCTCGGAGCTCTTGCCGGTCATCGAGGTCTCGGCGACTTTCCGGAGAAGCTCCGTGTCGTCGGGCTCGACGTTTTCGGCGATCTCGTCCACTTGCGCGCGGGCCTCTTGGCTCGCGAGGTGGAAGCCCTTGATGATCGCCGTCGGGTGGATGTCCTGTTCGAGGAGGTCCTGAGCGTTCTTGAGGAGTTCGCCCGCGGTCGCGACGGCCGTCGTCGTGCCGTCGCCGGCCTCGTCCTCTTGGGTCTCGGCGACCTCGACGATCATCTCGGCCGTCGGGTTGTCGATGTCCATCTCCTTGAGGATCGTGACGCCGTCGTTCGTGATGGTCACGTCGCCCATCGAGTCGACGAGCATCTTGTCCATCCCCTTCGGGCCGAGTGTCGAGCGTACGGCCTCGGAGACTGCTCGAGCGGCCTGAATGTTGTACTCTTGCGCGTCGCGATCCTTGACGCGCTGGGCGTCCTCGCCCATAATGATCATCGGCTGACCCTGCTGCATTCGCTGACTCATAGACATCGACTGATTGTTTGTGATTCTATAAAAAACCTACGCTTTTTGCTGTTTTCCAGATCGCTACGGAGACTACGTGTTAGCACAAAAAACGGGAGAAATCCGCCACTCGACGTCGGTATTGTATGATACTCAGTAACATAGAACCGTCGGGGGTTGGAGTCGATGACGCGTCTTTAAATACGACAGTCTCGGCAATGCACAAGATTCGGATAGCTCTCTTGGTACTGTCCGACGCGAGAGATGAGCCGCACGGGTTCGATACGTCCGCAGAACTTCGTCTCGTCTCCGATGAGAGTTCCTGACCTCGATTACAGCTCCTCGGGTAATTCGTCGGCGACGAACGGTCGCTCTCGTGACGGCTCGAACTGCGGAAGCTCCTCGTCGGTGTCGAGCGCTTCCATCTCCTCCTCGTAGAGGTCCTCTTGGAGCTGGTTGCGTTTGTTCCGGCCCTTGCGCTCCCGGCCAGTTTTCGTGTCAGGCATTGTCACCCGTGTCGAAGTCTCCCACACTCATTAACTTTGTGGCGCTCATCAACTTCAAAAAAGAGAGTCCAATCGGTCGCTCGACGGCGATCCGTCTCGCGAGGTAGGTGATTCGAGAAGCGCCAGGACAGGGATTTGAACCACGGTCGCAGCGGAGCTGCTCTCTGATTCAAATCCCTGTCGCATCGCCGTTCGCGCTCACGCTGCCGCTCGCACACGCTACGCGGTGCTCGCGTGTGTTGCTCGCGCGAAAACGACGCCAGGACAGGGATTTGAACCCTGGATCCCAGAGGGAACACGCTTTCCAGGCGTGCGCCTTACCACTCGGCCATCCTGGCTCGAACGGAGGTAACCTACTGACTCGTTTAAGTCCTTCCCTTCGCCGCGATTCGAGGCTCGGCGACGTAGGAAATCCCCGTGACGGCGACGCCGATACCGACCGCGACACCCGCCGCGCGGGGCAGCCCAATGCCAAGTGAGCCGACGAACAGTCGATACCCCTGCACGAGCACGAGAAACGCCAGCGCGCCGACGACCCCCCACAGAAGCGCCGATCGGGTTCGAGTCACGCTCGGTCAGAGCCGTCCTGTCGGCTAAAACCTCTCGCTCCGAGGTCGGTGCCGGTCGTAGCGGCGTGGTCGATGAGGACGGAGAGGACCACCCGCTCGCATAGCCCGCAGTCGACTCGCTCGTGTGGCCCGCAGCCTACTCGCTCGCATAGCCCTCGCCCTCCTCGACCGGTCCCCAGAACGCCGAATAGAGCACGACGAAGTACGCGAACACGAGCGGGAGCAAGAGCGCGGCCCCGACGCTCATCAGATTCAACGGGATCGTCGAGACGATGGCGTCGGCGACGGTCAGTCCCGTTACGGGGTCGATGACCGGGTACAGGACCGACGCGATCAGCGCGACCAGCCCGTAGGTGAGCCCCGCGGTCGCCGCCAGCGCCCCGACGTAGGACTCCCGGCGCATCGCGACCACGTAGGCCGCCCCGAGACCGACGCTCGCGACGAGGAGCGCGAGCGCCGTCGGCGCGAGCAGCTCCCCCCGGAGGTCCGGCCGCGTCGCGAGCAGGAAGCCGACGGCGACGACGATGAGAGCCAGATATCCGACCAGCGCTCGCGGCCCGTGGGCGGTCGTCTCCCGCTGGACTCGCCCGCGCGTCTTCAGCCCCAAGAACGCGGCACCGCCCGTCGTCGAGAGCGCGACCAGCGCGACGCCAACGACGACCGACGGGAGCGAGACGAGCGCCGTCGCACCCAGCAGCCAGTTCGCCGCGAAGACCCCGAGAAAGAGGGGGGCGGTCACGCTGCCGACGACGAACGCGCGCCCCCACCAGCGCTGCCACGCGTCGTCGTGGCGCTGCTCGTACATCTCCGGGGCGAGACCGCGAACGATGAGCGCACCGAGGATAGCGAACATCAGCAGGTAGTGGCGGCTGAAGAGCGTCGCATAGACCTCGGGGAACGCCGCGAACAGCGCGCCGCCGAAGACGACGAGCCACACCTCGTTGCCGTCCCAAAAGGGACCGATCGCTGCCAACAGCTGCTCGCGGTCGGACGCCGATTCCCGGGTCGCAAAGAGCACGCCCACGCCGAAGTCGAACCCGTCGAGAAAGAGGAACGTCCCGAGGATGAAAAAGACGAGCGCGAACCACAGGTCGGTGAGCGGGAGGCCGAACAGCGGCCCGTCGGCGAGCCACCCCGCCTGCAGGACGGTCGGGTCCGCGAGGGGGACCCCCGAGCCCACGACCGCCGCGAGGTGCTCAGTCATCCTCCCCTCCCGCGGTCGTCGCCGAGTCACTCGATGCCGGCCGGTCGGACGGTTCGTCGACAGACGGGTCGTCGATCGCCGGCGGTCCGGCCCGCACGATCCGCGCGATGACATAGGTGTACAGGGTGAGCAGTCCGAGGTAGACGACGCCGAACCCGACGAGCGTCAGCGTCGCCTCGAACCCGGTCAGCCCCGGCGACACCCCGTCGGCGGTCTTCATCACGCCCTGAATCACCCACGGCTGCCTGCCGACTTCGGTGACGATCCAGCCGACCTCGACGGCGAGGATTCCGAGCAGCGACGAAGCCATCAGCGACTTGTGGAGGAGGTCGTCCTCGAGCAGCTGTCCGCGCCGCCAGCGGTAGCCCGCCCAGAAGGCCAGCAGGACGAACCAGAAGCCGAGTGCGACCATAATTCGGAACGACCAGAAGACGATCGCGACCGGCGGCGCTTGGGTGTCGAACTCGTTCAACCCGGTGATCTCCGCGGTCGGATCGCCGCCGCTCACGAGCCACGAGGCCCCGCCGGGAATCCCGATTCCAAATATCTCCTTCGCGCGCGGGTTCAACAGATCGTCGAGGTCCGTCGGGACGGCGAAAATGTACTCGGGGACGTAGCTGTCGGTCTCCCAGACGGCCTCCATCGCGGCGAACTTCTGCGGCTGGGTCTCGGCGACGTGCCGCGCGTAGGCGTCGCCGTGGAGCACCTGAAACGGCGCGGTGAGCAGCATCACGACGATCGCGATCTTGAGCGTCGTCTCCCAGAACTCCGGGTGCTCGACGGGGTACTCCCAGTGGTAGTGTCGGAACAGGTGATAGGCGGCCACGCCGGCCATAAACAGCGCCACCGAGAGCACGGCGGCGTTCTGCATATGGACGAACATCCACGGGAACCGCGGGTTCGCGTAGGCCGCGATCGGGTCGACGAGCGAGACGACCGTCTGTCCCTCCTCGACGACGAGTTCGTACCCGCGGGGCGTCTGCATCCACGAGTTGGCGACGAGGATCCACACCGCCGACAGCCACGTCCCCAGCCCGACAGCCACCGCAGAAATCATATACAGCGCGTCGCCGACGCGCTCGCGACCGAACACGAAGACGCCGAGGAACGTCGCTTCGAGCATAAACGCCATCATCCCCTCGACGGCGAGCGGGCCGCCGAACAGTTCGCCCGCGGCCGTCGAGAAGGCCGCGAAGTTCGTCCCGAACTCGAATTCGAGGACGATTCCCGTCACGGTTCCGACGACGAACGAGACGGCGAATATCTTGGTCCAGAACCGTCGGAGCTGTTCGTACACCGGTTTCTGGGTCCGGATGTCTTTCCACGTGAAATAGACGAGAAACGGGGCGAGCCCCATACTCATCACCGGGAAGATGATGTGGACGATCGTCGTGAGCGCGAACTGGAGTCGACTGGCGAGTGCGGGGTCGATCATTGGTTGGCGGTGTCGGTTATCGGAGCGGGCTGTGGGCGCGTCGAAGACGTACGTCGGATGCGTCGGGAATCGGTGTCGTGTACCTACTACTCGGAGACGGATAATGGTTCGACCGCCGATTCCTACGAGTTGAGAACGCGACGCCTACGCCGACGCTTCGCCCAACACGCCGCTACTCCGACACGTCGACACGCCGACACACCGCTACGCCGACACGCCGCTATGCCAAGCCAACACGCTACCCAACACGCCGCTACGCCAATACGTCGACCTCGTAGCCCGCGCCCCTGAGCGCGTCGAGGACCTCGCCGATGTGGTCGTGGCCGCGCGTCTCGATGTCGATCTCGACGTCGGCCTCGTTCATCGCCACGTCGCGGGAGGTCCGGTCGTGCTGGATCGCGTAGATGTTCGCCCGCTTCGCGGAGATGATCTCGACGAGGTCCTGCAGCGCGCCGGGTCGATCCTTGAGGATAGTCCGAATCTTCAGGTAGCGCCCGGTTTCGACGAGCCCCCGGACCAGAACGGTCGTCAGCTGGTTCGTGTCGATGTTGCCGCCGCACAACGCCGGGACGATCGTCTCGCCCTCGTCGTAGTCGAACGTGTCGAAGAGCAGCGCCGCCAGCGGCACCGCGCCCGCGCCCTCGACGAGCGTCTTCGACCGTTCGAGGAGATACGTCAGGGCCACGGCGATCTGCTCGTCGTCGACGGTGACGACCTCGTCGACGCGCTCGCGGATGATCTCAAAGGGGCGCTCGCCGACCTTTCGAGTCGCGATCCCGTCGGCGATCGTATTTACCGATTCGAGTTCGGTGATGTGCCCGGTTCGGAACGATTCGGGCAGCGACGCCGCCCCCTCCGCTTGGACGCCGACGACGCGCACGTCCGGTTTCCGGGCTTTGACCGCGGTGGCGATCCCGGCGATCAGGCCGCCGCCGCCGACGGGGACGACGACGGTGTCGACCTCGGGGCAGTCGTCGACGATCTCTAAGCCGATCGTCCCCTGTCCGGCCATCACCTGCTCGTCGTCGAAGGCGTGGACGTACGTCCGCCCCTCCTCGCGCTCGATCTCGTGGGCTTTTGCCTGCGCTTCGTCGTAATCCGCACCGTACAGGACCGTCCGCCCGCCGTAGCGCTCCGTCGCCTCCACCTTCGAGATCGGTGCGTGCTCGGGCATCACGATCGTCGCGTCGACGCCGGACCGCGAGGCCGCCAGTGCGACTCCCTGCGCGTGGTTGCCCGCGCTCGCCGTGACGACGCCCGCCTCGCGTGCACGCTCGTCGAGGGTCGCGATGCGGTTGGTCGCGCCGCGGATCTTGAACGCGCCGGTCCGCTGGAACGTTTCGAGCTTGAGATGGACGTCCGCCCCGGTCATCTCCGAGAACGTGTGCGAGTACTCCAGCGGCGTCCACCGGACCACGTCGTCGATCCGGTCGCGCGCCGCCTCGACGTCGGCGAGAGAGAGCATATCACCCGAAAGTTTCCGGTCGTCGGGCCTAAATCTTCGTGTCTGGCCGCGTTTCCGCGACGTACGTGGACGGATCGAGATCCGCTTAACGGCGTCGCTCAGCGGTGTAAAGGGGAAAGGGGGAATGCACGCGTGCGACGTGCACCTGAGTATGAGTCCGGGAGGTACATAAATATCCCCCACGCGGGGTGAAAGTGAAATCGGGCGACAGCAGGCCCCTACTCGGTGCTGTCTGACGGTTGTCCGTCGCCCGTCTGCTTTCGCAGTCGCGCGGACCAGCAGCGCTGACCAGCAGCCCGGAGTAGCGCCCAGAGTAAAGCCGGACTCGGAGTCAACGAGGGCGGCGATGTCGCCCGCGTGTCGGTACGCGGACGGGTCAGATACGGCCGCGAGATCTTCCGAGATTTCGGGAGCCTCGCGCCGAGAGACGGCCAAAAAACCAGATCGAAGAGACGCTACGGGGAAGGCGTCCGTTATCTGTCCTCGAGCGCCGGGAACGGCAGGTCCGTGGGGCCGACGTAGCGCGCCCGCGGGCGGATCAGACGGTTGTCCTCGTACTGTTCGAGGACGTGCGCGATCCACCCGGCGACGCGAGAGACGGCGAAGATCGGCGTGTAGATGTCTATCGGGATTCCCATCTGGTAGTACGTCGACGCCGAGTAGAAGTCGACGTTGGGCGCGAGTCCCTTCTCCTCGGCGATGTACTCCTCGATCGCGACGGAGTAATCGTACCACTTGGTGTCGCCCGCGGCCTCCGCGAGCGCCTTCGACTTCTCGCCGAGGATTTTCGCGCGGGGATCCTTGACGTTGTACACTCGATGGCCGAACCCGGGGACTCGTCGCCCCTCCGCCAACGCGTTCTCGACCCACTCGGTGGGGTCGTCGCCGCTCTCGTCGACCTCTTTGAGCATCCGCATCACGTTGGCGTTCGCGCCCCCGTGGAGCGACCCGGCGAGCGTGCCGACCGCGGACGTGACGGCACTGTGCAGATCCGAGAGCGTCGAGGCCGTCACCATCGCGGAGAACGTCGAGGCGTTCAGGCCGTGATCGGCGTGGAGGACGAGCGCCATATCGAACGTCTCCGCGAGCACGTCGTCGGGCACCTCGCCGTTGAGCATATAGAGGAAGTTCTCGGCGTGATCGAGGTCCTCGCGCGGTTCGATCGGTTCCTTCCCGTTTCGGACGCGCTCGAAGGCGGCCAAGGCGGTCGGGATCTTCGCCGTGATCCGACAGGCCATCCGCAGATTCACGTCGAGATCGGTCACGTCCTCGTGGTCGGCGTCGGCGTCGTACGCCGACAGCGAGGAGACGATCGTCCGCAGCGCAGCCATCGGGACCTCGTCGGCCTCGGCGAGTTTCCGGACGATAGAGAGGACTTCGTCGTCGATCGCACGCCGCTCGGCCATCCACGACTCGAAGTCTGCGAGCTCCTCGGCGTCGGGAAGTTCGTCGTGCCACAGGAGATAGACGACTTCCTCGTAGGACGCCTCGCGGGCGAGGTCCTCGATGGAGTACCCGCGGTAGACCAGTTTCCCGGCGTCACCGTCGATATAACTCAGTTCCGACTCGGCGACGAGGACGCCTTCCAGCCCGCGCTTCAGGTCGTCTGACATACCTATTCGGTTTCCCACCGTGTGAAAAAAGCGTTACCGTTTCCGGGTCTCAGACGGCATTCCCCGCTCGCGCGCACACCGAGCACCAAGCGTTTTTGTCGTCGGCGGCGAACCGCGGGGTATGGACCCACAGGACGTCGAGTACGAGCCGGTCAGCGTCAAGGAGGTGCTCGCGGAGATGAAAGACACCGCGGAGCTCCTCATCGATCTCTCGTACTCGGCCGTCCTCAACGGCAGCGACGACATCGCCCGGGAGGTGCTGGAACTCGAAGGACGGATGGACATCCTCCAACTTCAGGGCCGGATGAGCCTCCTGATGGCGGCGCGCAGCCCCGAAGACGCCGAACAGCTCGCACCGGTGCTGGGCGTGATGGGCGCGGCCGAGAAAATCTCCAACGCCGCGGGAGACATCGCGAAGATCGTCCTCGAAGACATCGGGATGCCCGACGCGATCAGGACCGCGCTTCCGGAGGCCATCGAGGTGTTAGTCCGCGCGACGGTCGACGAGGGCTCACCGTACGCGGATCGAACGCTCCTCGACGTCAACATGGAGACGGAGACGGGCGTCCGCGTCATCGCCATCCGGCGACAATCAGTCACGGGCAAGCGGCGCTGGCTGATGAATCCCGGTCCCGACAGCCGGCTCGAACCCGGCGACTCGCTCCTGCTCCGCGGCCCGCTCGACGGCATCGAAACGGTCTACGAGGACGTCACCGGACGGCCCTACGAGTCGCCCGACGCCGTCGAGCCGCCGATCGAGGACCTCGAACGGGCGGTCGACTCGATCACGCTGATGAAGGACATGAGCGAACTCGCGGTCGATCTGGCCTACGGGGCGGTGCTGTTCGACAGCGAGGGCGTCGCAGAAGAGGTCAAAGAGCTCGAAGCGGAGGTGGACGCGTTGAAATCGCGGTTCGAGGCGTGGACGCTGCGCGCGGCGAGCCGCGTGGAGGATCCGGTCCGCCTCCGCGGGCTCGTTCACCTCGCGTCGGCCACGGAAGTCATCTCAGACGCCGCGCTCGAAATCAGCGAGGGCGTCCTCCGCGGGATCGACGCCCACCCCGTCGTCGCCGCCGCCGTCGAGGAGTCCGACGAGGTGATCGTCCGGCTCTCGGTCGGGGTGGACGCCCCCCTCGCGGGCTCGACGCTCGGCGAGGAGATGGTCAAGACCGAAACCGGGATGCGGGTCATCGCGGTCCGCCGCGGCGGCGACGACGGCGAGTGGGTGGTCCAGCCCGGGTCGACGACGGAACTCCGCGGCGGCGACGTCATCATCGCGAAAGGGACCCGGACCGGGGCGGATCGGCTGCGCGAGCTCGTCGGCGGCGAGGACGCCTTCGATCAGTGACGGGACGCCTTCGATCGGGAGCAGTGACTATCCCCGGATCTCACGGTCTCGTGAGTCGCTACAGTTCTCTGGCTAGCCGCACGATTTCGACGACCGTCAACGCCGACGCGACGAGGAGCGCCGTCGACGTCGCGAGCACGAACGCGAGGACGAGAAACCATCCCTCGGGACCCAATACGGGATACTCGCGCGTTCCGCCGAACGGCCCGAACAGCTCCAGCACGCGGGCCACGTAGACGGCGACGGCGAGCGCGACGCCGACACCGACGCCGACGGCCGCGTTTCGAGGGATGCGAAGCGCGTCGAGCAGCCCGGACTGCGGCGGCCGGTCTGGGACCTCTTCGCTCACGCTCGAACCTTCCCACGCGGTCGACAAAGCATCGTCGGTCGGAGCCGACCGAACCCCTAAAGTTCGGTCCCTTCGACTGTCGGGTAATGACGACACTCGGAACGGCGAGTGCGGCCCCCGGCGAGATGGACACGGGCCGTCTGACGGTGGGCGAATCCCGCGACGGCTCGACCGTCGGCCTTCCCTGCGCGGTCGTAAACGGCGCGAAAGACGGGAAGACGCTGTACCTGCAGGCGGCCTCAGACGGCGACGAACTGAACGGCGTCGGCGTCGTCAGCCGGGCCGTTCCGCAACTCGATCCGGGGATGCTCTCGGGGACGATCCTCGTCGTCGGCATCGTCAACTACCACGCGTTCCAAGTGGCGGAGCATCGCAACCCGATCGACGACACGAAGATGAACCGGGCGTACCCCGGCGACGAGAACGGCACCTCTTCGGAGCGGATCGCCGCGGCGACCTTCGAGGTCGCGATGCGCGCCGACCTCATCCTCGATCTCCACCAGGGCTCGACCTCCCGGATGATCGACGAGGTCCGGGTCCGCTGCGGCCGTCGGCACCGCCTCCACGACGAGTGTCTCCAACTCGCGAAGACGTTCGGCTGCGGCTACGTGTTCGATCAGAAGGGTCCGCAGGGGCAACTCGCCCGCGTCGGTCCCAACGAGGGGATCCCGACGATCGATCCCGAACTCGGCGGCTGCGTCGGTTGGGACGAGGACAGCATCACCGCGGGTGTCGAGGGAGTGTTCAACGTTCTCCGGGGATACGGGTTCCTCGACGGCGAGACGGCCCCTGACCGGCAGGTCCGCGCGAGGGGGTTCGATCAGTACGGCTCGCCGAGCGGGGGACTCGTGCGGTTCGAGGTCGACCTCGGCGACCGCGTCTCCGCCGGCGACCTCCTCTTTGAGGTGACCGACGTCTTCGGGGAGCTGAAAGCACGCGTGACGGCCAAGAACGACGGCATTTTCTGGCGGAGTCGACGCCTCCCGCAGGTCGCGACCGGCGAGTACGTCTGCTCGGTCGGGATCAACATCGACACGTACTGAGCGATGTGCGCCGCACTCGATCTCGCGTGTACCGCCTGCGGCCGGAGCTACGACGAGTGGACGTGGCGGTGTGCGTGCGGCGCACCGCTCGACTTCGCGACCCCGGCGTACGAGCGCGAGGCGCTCTCGGGGGACGAACACGAGGCGCTCCCGGCGGAACCGCCGGCGTCGCCTTCGGACCCCGCACCGCACTCGCGGGACACCCGCGCCGGACTGTGGGCCTTCGACGACCTGCTTCCGGTCGGCCCGCACGTCACGCTCGGCGAGGGATCGACGCCGCTCGTCGACGCGCCCGACTGGGACGCCGAATTCAAGCTCGAATACGTCTTTCCGACCGGATCGTTCAAGGACCGCGGCGCGACCGTGACGCTGTCGGTCGCGGCCGAACTCGGCGTCGACCGGGTCGTCGAGGACTCCTCGGGCAACGCGGGTGCCGCGATCGCGACGTACGCGGCGCGGGCGGGGATCGACGCCGAGATCTACGTGCCCGCCTCGGTCAAACCGAGCAAGCGCCGCGCGATCGAGCGGACCGGCGCGACGGTCGTCCCGGTCGAGGGCAGCCGCGAGGACGTGACGGCCGCCTGCGTCGACGCCGTCGAATCCGAGGACGCGTGGTACGCCTCCCACGCGTGGAACCCGGCGTTCTTCGCGGGCACGGCGACGTTCGCCTACGAGGTGTGCGCCCAGCGGGACTGGACCGCCCCGGACGTCGTCGTCGCACCGCTCGGCCACGGGACGCTCTTTTTCGGCGCGTACCGCGGCTTCCGAGATCTCTACGAACTCGGCTGGATCGACGAGCTACCGCGACTCCTCGGCGCGCAGGCCGCCGGTTACGCGCCGATCGTCGCGGAACTACACGGACGGGAAGCGGCCGCCGGAGCCAACAACGTCGCCGACGGCATCCAGATCCGCGAGCCGGTCCGGAAAACGCAGATCCTAGGTGCGATCGACGCCACCGACGGCGACGCGGTCGCGCTCCCCGCCGACCGCGTCGAATGCGAACTCGACGCGCTACACCGACGGGGGTTCTACGTCGAGCCGACCTGCGCGGTCGCGACCGCGGCTCTCGACGTCTATCGGGAGCGCGGGCTCGTGGCTCCCGACGACGATGTCGTCGTGGCGCTCACCGGGAGCGGACTGAAAACGTAGCTGCGGAGCTTCGGCGGTCGGAAATCACCGTCGGCGGAGCTGTTCGTCCCAGTCGATCCACTCCTGCTCCCAGCCGGTCTTCGCGAAGTAGCCGGGCTCGCTGGCGCGCTCGGCGTCCTCGCGAACCGTTCGGTTCCGCGCTGGAGCGCTGCCCTGCTCGCCGTCGACGAGGAGCGGCTTGAACGCGACCGGACCGCAGCGCTCGATCACCGAGCCCGTCTCGTCGACGACGGCCAGCGACTGCTCGGGGCCGCCGAGCGGGAGAACCAGCCTGCCGTCGGGTGCGAGTTGCTCGACGAGCCGCCGCGGGGGTTCGATCGCGGCGGCCTCGACGAGGATCCGATCGAACGGCGCGTAGTCGGGAAGTCCGCGCGCGCCGTCGCCCGCGTCGACGAGGACGCCGCCGTAGCCCGCCGATTCGAGGTTCGATCGCGCGGCGTAGACGAGCCGGCGGTCGATGTCGACCGCGTGGACGCGCGTCTCGCCGACGAGTTCCGCGAGGATCGCCGCGGTGTAGCCCACGCCCGCCCCGACGACGAGCACGTCGCCGGGAGCGTCGGGTGTATCGGCCGACCGCACCGCGTCTTCTGCGCTCTCATCCGCGTCCCCTGTGGTCCCGACCGCCTCCGCTCCGCTATCTGCCGCGTCTCCCGGGACGTTCCGCGCGTCGACGTCGAGCGCCGTGAGCAGGCGCGCGACCATCTCGGGGGCGAGCGCGGTCGTCCCGTCGACTTCGCTCCGCCCGTCGTAGGGCGCGTCGTCGACGAAGTCCGTCCGGGAGACCGTCCGCATCGCGAGCGCGACGGCGTCGTCGACCGACAGCCGCGACTCGATGCCGTCGACCATCTCATCGCGGAGGTCTCCCGGGTCCATACGCGAGATAGAGAGCGCGGACTAATCAACTGCACGCTCCGGACCACGGCGACCGTGTCAGGGAGAGTCTCACCCGCGAATGCGAACGAATCGGACGCCGCCGTGTTCGCTCCGCTCGAAGGCCCCATCATCTCGTTTGTCGAGCACGACGAGCTCCTGACGGACGTCACCCACGGGGGCGATGATCCGTCCGCCGGGCGCAGCCTGCTCGCGGAGGGCGGGGGGAACGTCGGGCGCGGCGCAGGTGAGGTACGCCCCGTCGAACGGTGCGCGGTCGGGCCATCCCTCGCGGCCGTCGCCGACGCTGATCGAAACACGGTCGTCGTAGCCGAGGCGGGCGAGTCGACCGCGGGCGTCCGCCGCGAGGTCGGCGTCGTACTCGATCGAGTAGACGTCCCCTGACGGGACCAATTCGGCGGTCACCGCGGCGTGGTAGCCACAGCCCGCGCCGATCTCCAACACGCGGTCGTCGCGGTCGGGAGCGAGCAGTTCCGACATCACCGCGACCATATGCGGCGCGCTCACGGTCTGTCCGTTGCCGATCGAGAGCGGCCGGTCGGCGTACGCGCGGTCGCGGAGCCCCGCGGGGACGAACTCGTGTCTCGGCACGGCGTCCAGCGCGGCGGCGACGCGGTCGCTCTCGACGTGTCCGCGCTCGCGCAGTCGCTCGACGAGCGCGTGCCGCTCGTCCGCAGCGGTATCGCTCACGCCCCCGAGTTGACACGCCAGCGAGTCGAATCTTTCCCCGGACGTGTCGTCCGCGGGCAGTACTCACGGCCCGAGCGTTCGCTCGACAGCGCTAGCGAGATCGACGACGGCGAGAACGGTCCCCGCGGCCACGACGCACGCGACCGCGAGGAGGAAGCCGTAGAACCCGATCGCGTCGAACGTCCACACGGGGAAGACGAGGCCGGCGAGGGCGATCGGGGCGGCGAGCGCACCCGCGGCTACGAGGAGGGCGTGGGCGGCAGTTCGTGTCATTCCGCGATCGTATTCTCGCGAGCACGACGTAAGTGTACCGTCGACGAGTGGTTCCTCGAAAAACGAACGGGCGTCGCGGTCACCGACGGTCTCTGCTCAGTCGGGTCGACCGAACGGACGGCAAGTCACCAAGCCGACCAAGCCGACGTGGTCTTGTCCGTGCCGTAGAGTCGTTTGACGTCCTTCGCATACACCATATCGCCCTCGTGATCGAACTTGCCGTGGCGGTACTCCGGCGCGTCCTGTCGGACCTGAATCGCCTTGATCGAGAACTCCTCGTCGCCGAAGGACTCGGTCTCGCCGACGACGAACTCGTGATCGCCCGGCAGTTGAACGTCGAAGCTCCGGGTGTCCTCGCGGTCGCCGGTGCCCTCCTTCGGGTTGACGGTCACCTTCACGGTGACGTTGTCGACCGCGCGGGTCCAGATGGTGTCGATGTCCTCGATTGCCGCCTCCTCGACGCGCTGTTCGGGACCGATTTCGATCCCGGTGATCCGAACGAGCATAATCGCCTCGGGGCTGTCGACGATGAACTCCTCGCCGACGGCGATGGTCTCCGCCGGTGGCGCGTCGACGGTCGTCGAGAACGACTCGTCGTCCTGAGAGATGATGACGTCTCGTTCGACCTCGGTCTCCGATTCGATCTGTACTTTGTGCACGTGACCGCACTCGCTGCACCGGACCGTGTTGTGTCCGCTCCCCTCCTTCAGTACTTCGTGGACCATCGATTCGGCGGGCGAACAGGAGGGACATTCGACCGCGAGGCGGTCCTGAGGTGCGCTCATACGGCCTCCTATCCCGTCTGGCCGTAAAAGTCCGCCCTTCTACACGTCCGCGTGGGAGACGCTGGCTCGCATTCGAGTCGAGCGCAGTGTTGCGGCTTCGCCGTTCGCTCATCGAGGCAGTTCCACTGCCTCCCCATCCGCCCGCACGGTCGGCTCCCGAATGATACCGTCGAGGTGCAGCGGCGCGTCGGTGTCGCCGCCGATCCCCGCGTCGTCGCCGATGGCGATATGGACGGTTCCGGCAGCCTTCTCGTCTAAGAGGACCGAGCCGACCAGTTCGGTCACGCCGACGTTGGTCCCGATCCCGAGCTCCGCGAGGTTGTAGGCGTCGCGGCCGACCTCCTCGGCCGCGGTCTCGACTTGGCTTCGAATCTCGTCGTCCGAGATCTCGGTCACGTAGCCGTCCTCGACCTCGAAGCGCAGCGTCTCGCCCGCCTCGAGTAGTCCGTGTGGGCGCATCGTCCCGTCGACGACGTAGGTGCCGTTGGCGGTCACCGGCGAGACGAACACCTCTCCGGCGGGCAGATTCGAGAACCCCCCGGCCTCGTGGACGATTCCAGTGTCAGTGTTCCACTCGCGGTCGCCGGGCTCGAACGTGATGTCCGTGCCGGCGGGCGCGGTGACGCGGATCTCCTCGGCGTCTTCGACCTGTTCGAGCACGTCTCGACAGTGCTGAGCGATGGCGTCGTAGTCGGCGTCCAAGCCAGTCACGAAGACGTCTTCGGTGATTCCGGGGAGCGTCGCCCCGCGCGCGCCGGCCTCGCAGGCCTTCCCGCGGGCCCGGGTGTGACTGACGCTCTTCGTCGTCGGCGCGAGGAAGACGTCCGCGGCGGCCATCGCGGCGGCGACCGGCGCGGGCGGCTCCTCGCCGTGCTGGTCGCCCGGTGGATAGCGGAGGATCGTCGCGTCGTCCGTGACCGCGCGCGCGGCGTCGTAGAGCGCCTCGCCGATCGGCCGGCGCTCGTCGTCAGTCACGATCACGCACGACTCCGACGCGTCGAGCGCCATACACTGTCGGACCGCCGTCGTCGCGGCGGTCGCGAGTCCGTCGTTCGACATGTCTGCGTCTGCGTCGCCCGCGGTGTTAGGCGTTCGGATTAGGAAGGTGTTATCGACGAGACAGCGCCGAACGGCCCCGAAAATCAGCCACCCGCGTCGGTACTCGGATCCGGGGAAATCGCCCGCGTTACTCATCGAGGAGTTAATTTCTCGACGTTTGGCTCCGAAATAACTATGCGTCTGCTCCCCGGATTCTCGGGTGATGATACGAGTGGGTGTCAACGGCTACGGAACGATCGGTAAACGCGTCGCCGACGCCGTCGCGGCCCAGCCGGATATGGAGGTCGTGGGCGTCGCCAAGACGCAACCCAACTTCGAGGCCCACACCGCCGTCGAGCGCGGGTACCCGATGTACGCGGCGATCCCCGAGCGCGCGCCGCTGTTCGGCGACGCCGGAATCGAGACCGCTGGCGTCGTCGACGAACTCGTCGCCGACGCCGACGTGATAGTCGATTGCACGCCGTCGGGCATCGGCGCGGAGAACCGATCGCTGTACACCTCCTACAACACGCCCGCGATCTTCCAAGGCGGCGAGGGGTCGGAGGTCGCGCAGGTGAGCTTCAACGCCCGATCGAACTACGACGACGCCCGCGGCGCGGATACCGTCCGCGTCGTCTCCTGTAACACGACCGGCCTGTCGCGGATCGTCGCACCACTCGAGGAGGAGTACGGCGTCGAGAAGGTCCGCGCGACGCTCGTCCGCCGCGGCGGCGACCCGGGCCAGAACTCCCGCGGACCGATCAACGACATCCTCCCGAACCCGATCGAGATCCCCTCGCACCACGGCCCCGACGTGAAGACGATCTTCCCCGACCTCGAAATCGACACGATGGGGCTGAAGGTTCCCGCGACGCTGATGCACGTCCACGCGCTCAACGTCACACTGGGATCTGACGTGACCGCCGCGCACGTCCGCCAGCTCTTAGAGGGCGAATCGCGCGTCTACGTCATTCCGGAGGGACTCGGCCTCGACGGAGCGGGGAAGTTGAAAGACTTCGCGCTCGACGCCGGACGTCCGCGCGGCGACCTCTGGGAGAACTGCGTGTGGGGCGAGTCGATCGCCGTCGAGGGTCGCGACCTGTATCTCTTCCAAGCGATTCACCAAGAGTCCGACGTCATCCCCGAGAACGTCGACGCGATCCGCGCGATGACCGAGTCCGCCGACGCCGACGAGAGCATCGAGCGCACGAACCGGACGATCGGGATCGGTCTCGCGGGCGACCCCTCGGGGTTCAACGAATCCGATCGCGTCGGCGTCGAGACCGCCGACGACTGACTGGCGGAGCGGATCGCGAGATCGAGACCGACGTAACTTACGTACGACACTTATTATCCCGCCGGGCGTGCTCGTTCCCGTGCCCGACGACACGCATCCACCGGACGTCGAACCGTCCGATTCCGACCGCGACGACTTAGAACGACTGCTGGCGGAGTTCGACGCCTTAGCGGAGACGGTCGACTCCCCGAAAGAGCGAGAGCGCGTTCGCAGCGCCCGCCGCGCCGCGGTCGTCGCGGTCGCCGACGCGCCAGTCTTCGGCAGAGTGATCCGCGGGTTCGACCGCGCCGACCTCGCGGAGGCGTTCCTCGGCTGCGTCCTGTTCGGCATCCCGATGTTCGTCGAGGGAGGGACCAACGAGGTCGGTCAGCACCTCGCCACGCACCCGATCTCGCTCGTCGGGACGCTCGTCGGGACGGTCGGCCTCGTCGTCGGCATCCTCTACGTCGCCGACATTCAGGACGTCCGGGTCCAAGACCCGCTTTTCGGCGTCGTTCCCCGACGGCTCGTCGCCGTCCTCGGCGTCTCGTTTCTCACGGCGGCCGTCGTGATGACCGCGTGGGGGCGCGTCGGGTGGGGGGAACCGGTGCTGGCGCTCGGCGATGTCGTCGTCGCGTTCGTCCCGATGGCCATCGGCGCGGCGCTCGGGGACATCCTGCCGGGAACCTGAACGTCCGGAGAGAATCGACGGCGGCTAGGCGTCGATCTCGCGGAAGTTCACGTCTCCGGTGTCCGTGTCGAGAACCGCCACGTGGTAGGCGTCGTCGGCACCATCGAACGGGAGGCCGCCGGGGTTGACGTGAACCGTCCCGTCACGCGTCTCGATCCCGCGTTCGTGGGTGTGGCCGCGGACGACGTAGTCGTACTCGCCGCAGTCGACGAGCGCGTCGACGAGTCGCTCGCTGGTGCCGTGGTAGACGGCGACGTCGACGCCATCGTCCGGGGCGACGTCACCATTTGGCTCGTCGCCGACGTCAGTGGAGTCGGAACCTCGGAACGTCAGGTGCGCGCTCTCGCCGTGGTACGTGCCGAACGCTTCTATCGTCTCGGCCAGCGCCCACTCGCCGTCGTTGTTGCCGCGGACGGCGTGAAAGTCGAAGTCGGCGTCGAAGACCGCCGCGGTGAACGGCGCGAGGACGTCGCCGCAGTGGATCACAGCGTCGACGCCCTCGCGCTCGAAGGTGTCGACCGCTCGCTCTGCGAGACCGAGGTTGTCGTGCGTGTCCGAACAGAGTCCGACGAGCATTGTGTGGCTGGTCCTCTATTTCAGTCTCGCTTCAGCGCTTCGACGCCGGCGAGCGGCTGCCCAGTCAGCGCGCGGATGTACGCGCCGCCCGCAATGGAAACGTGATCGAAGTCGGCCTCGTCCATCCCGTACATCTCGATCGCGCGGGAGGTGTCGCCGCCGCCGACGACCGAGAAGCAGTCGGTCTCGGCGATCGCTTCTAACACCCGGACGGTCCCGACGGAGAACCGCTCGTCCTCGAAGACGCCGAGCGCGCCCTTCACGAAGACGGCCTCGGAGTTGCGGACGACATCGGCGTAGCCCTCGGCGGTGTCGGTGCCGACGTCGAGGAACGACACGTCTTTCTCCTCGATCACGTCGACGTCGATCTCGGCGCGCTCGCCGCCGTCGTCTTCGTACGCGAGATCCGTCGCGAGCGTTATCTGCTCGCCGCGCTCGTCGAGCATCTCCTCGACGACCTCGTGGTTGGCCGCCCACTGGGAGTCATAGAGGTCCGCATCGGGATCGAGGTCGAAGCCGACGGGCGCGCCTGCGGCGCGGAGGAACAACTCCCCCGCGATGCCGCCGAGCAGGAAGTCGTCGACTTTGGTCCCTAAATTGTTCATCACGTCGATGACGTCCGTCGCCTTCGTGCCGCCGACGACCATCGTCACCCGCCCGTCGAACTCCTTGCCCGCGATCGCGGTGTTGGCCTCGTACTCCGTCTGCATCACGCGCCCGGCGTACGCGGGGAGTACGAGCGGGAAGCCGACGAGCGAGGCGTGCGAGCGGTGCGCCGCCGAGTACGCGTCGTTGACGTACGCGTCGAAGTGGGGCGCGAGCGCTCGCACGAACTCGCTTTCGGCCTTCGTCTCGGGCGCTTCCTCGGGGAGTTCGTCGTCGCACATCCGCGTGTTTTCGAGGAGCAGAATCTCGCCCGCTTCGAGCGCTCGGACGGCGTCGATCGCTTTTTGTCCATACGTGTCGGCGACGAAGTCGACATCGCGGCCGACGTGTTCGGCCAAGATTTCGGCGTGTCCCGCGAGCGAGACGAAGTCGTCGCGACCGGGGCGGCCCTGATGGGCGAGGAGAACGACGCGGTGGCCCGCCTCGGCCAGTTCACGAACGGTCTCCGCGTGGCGTTCGAAGCGGCGGTTGTCCTGCGGCTCGCCGCCCTCGATCGGCGAGTTCAGATCGAGGCGGACGAGGACGCGCTGGTCGGCGGGGAGGTCGTCGAGCGTGTCGAACGTGGCGGTCGGAGTGGCTGGTGACATCGGTTGTTGGCTGGTGGATTCGAGAAGGAATTACTTAGTCGTGGTCGGATTCGATCGCTGCGTCGGACGAAGTGTCCGGTCGTTGCGGTCGGTGAGTAGCGGGTCGGTTCACCCGTGGGTCGGTTCAGTCGTGGGTGACGAAGTGTGCGACGTCGAGCATCCGGTTCGAGAAGCCGTACTCGTTGTCGTACCACGTCAGGATCTTGTAGAGCCCGCCGCCGTTGACGGCGTTCGTCGACTGCAGGTCGACCGTCGAGGAGAAGGGCAGTCCCTGAATATCGGACGAGACGACCTCGTCGTCGGTGTAGCCGAGGACGCCCGCGAGCGGGCCGGAGTCGGCGGCCGCGCGGAAGGCGTCGTTGAGTTCCTCGACGGAGGGGGCGGCGTCGAGCGAGACGACGAGTTCCGTGATCGAGCCGTTCGGGACGGGGACGCGGATCGCCATCCCGTCGAGCTTGCCTTCGAGCTGCGGGAGGATCTCAGTCGTCGCCTGCGCCGCGCCGGTCGAGGTCGGGACGATGTTCTCGGCGGCCGCGCGTCCGCGACGCTGTTTGGAGTGCGGGCTGTCGATGAGGTTCTGGCTGCCGGTGTAGGCGTGGACCGTCGTGAGCAGTCCGTGTTCGATGCCGAACTCCTCGTCGAGCACCTTCGCGACGGGACTGATGGAGTTCGTCGTACACGAGGCGTTCGAGACGACGTTCTCGCCGTCGTACTCGTCGTGGTTGACGCCGTACACGAGCTGTTTGACGGGGTCGTCGCCCTTCGGCGGCGCGGAGATGACGACCTTCTCGGCACCCGCTTCGAGGTGTGCGGAGGCGTCTTCCTTCGTGCGGAAGATACCGGTGCATTCGAGAGCGACGTCGACGTCGAGGTCGTCCCACGGGAGGTTCGTTGGGTCCTGCACGTTGAAAAGCGGGACCGACGTGTCGCCGACGGCGAGGGCGTCGCCGTCCCGAGCGACCTCATCGAGGCGGCCCATCACGGTGTCGTACTTCGCGAGATACGCCATATCCTCGAAATCCATCACGTCGTTGATGCCGACGAGTTCGACTCTCGGGTGGTCGCGCACGGCACGGAAGACGTTTCGACCGATCCGACCGAATCCGTTCAGCGCGACCCGAACGGTGTCGTCGACGTCGGCGGTGGAATCCAAATTGGATTTTTCACTCATATCTGAGTACACATTGTCCACCTACTTGAATCCCGGTGTCATCAGATTTGATTCGAAAGGACTCGAAACACGCATCGATAGAGCTCATACCGGCACAATACGCAATTGGACGGTCTCCAAAATCGAATAACAGATACGAGAGTCGTGCAGAACCAATCACTGAAACTGCAAAGACGGTCGGAAATATGTACAACCGAACATCACAACGGGCTCTCGACGCGAACGGATTCTCCAAACGTGAACAGACTCCTCAGCTCATCGATATCTTCGCGACCGCGCCGCGAGCATCAAGCGACTGCGCCGCTACCGGCACTGTCCGGCCGATTCGGCCGGGGGGAGAAGGCTTTTCTTCGGAACCTCCCTACCACCGAACGATGAGAGACGACCGCGACGACCCGTTCGACGACTTCTTCGATGGGATCGAGCGGATGATGGACGAAATGACCGGCAGCGACGCCTCCGGGTTCGCCACTGAGACCCACGTCGACGTGTACGACGAGGGCTCGGAGCTTCGACTCGTCGCCGACCTCCCGGGCGTCGCGAAAGACGCCGTCGAGTTGCAGTGCGACGGGGAGGTGCTCACGATCTCCGCGGCCGGCGATCGTCGCGAGTACGACGAGCGTATTCGCCTCCCGGCCCGCGTCGACGAGCACTCCGCGAACGCCTCCTTCAACAACGGGATCTTGCAGGTCACCTTCGAGAAGGTCGACGACTCCGCCTCGATCGATCTCGAATAGGGCGTCGCGACCGACGGGTCCGGATTCGTTTTTTCGTTACCCGACCGCCCCCGAGAGCAACGGCGAAGCGCACCCCGCGCGAGCAAGATTGACGTCGTGACTACGGACGCGGAATAGCGGTGAAAAGCATCAGGTCGCCGTTGCGGCAGGCGTCCCGTCGCGCGACTTCAGGAAACGAGGAGCTTCTCGCCCTTCTCGACGTCGATTCGGCACGGCGGCGACATCTTGTTGTAGGCGCGGCGGAGCGCGTCCTTCGCGATGTCGGCGTGTTCGGGTTGACAGTAGATGGTGAAGACGCGCTCGTTGTTCTGAACGCGCGCGGCGGTGCCGACGGGCTTGCCGAACGCCTGGCGCATTCCGTCGGAAACACGGTCCGCACCCGCACCGGTCGCCTGCTTGTTCTCGCGCAGGATCTGGTGGGGGAACTTCCGGAGCACCATCTTGTAGTGCTCCTGTCCGACCTCCTTGAGCATCACGCGGTTCGCCGAAAGCCGCGCGGATTCGAGCGAGCCGTGGCGGACCTGACACTCCTCTTCGAGGCGGAGGCTGATCTGGACCGGGTAGTCCTCGGGACCGGTCTGGAGGTTGCCCATATTGTGCTGTGCGATCTTCGAGCCGGGAATCCCCGTGACGTAGTCGCGCCGCGTGTAGGACGGCTTCGACAGTTCCCGGTACATTGAGGCGGGTTTGTCGGACATAGTTACTTGTGCGAAACAACGCCCATACGACCTAAAAGCGCTTCGAACTGTTCGCCGCGAATCGACAGCGAAGCTGGCTCGGTGGGAAGGGCCGTTCCGGTCGCAAACGGAGCGTCTGGCGACGTGGACACGATGAGATCGCAGCGTTTGCACGTCTTCGTTCACGCGATCGCACGCAGTCGTTCGATCGGATGAGCAATGGGTTGCAAACGCCACGATATATGGTCGCGGGCGTCGTCGAATCAGACGTGATACTCGTCCTCGAAAACGAGGTGGACACGGACGCCCGCTACTTCGTCCCCGAGATCCGCCGGCATCTCGAAGCCGCGGGCGCACGCGTTCGAGTCTACACGTACGCCGATTCGGGCGGTCGACCCGACGCGCTCGCGGAGGCCGAGGCCGTCGTCCTCTCCGGAAGCACTGCGGGCGTCTACGAGACAGCGTCGTATCCGTGGATGGACGAGTTGCGCGCGCTGGTCCCGGAACTCGTCGGAGAACGCGTTCCGACGCTCGGCATCTGTTTCGGGCATCAACTCGTCAACGACGCGCTGGGCGGCACCGTCGAGCACCGCGGCCTCCGGAAGGGAATCGAGACAGTCAGTTTCGACGACGACCCGCTGTTCGACGGCGTCGGTCGCCGCGTCCCGATGGTCCACGGCGACTTCGTGACGGAACTGGGAGAGAGAATGGAACGGATCGCCACCGCGGACTACTACGAGTACCTCGGGAGTCGACACCGCGACGCGCCGCTGTGGACCGTCCAGTACCACCCGGAGTTCACCGCCGCGCTCCTCCCACAGATCGAAGGCGACTTCGGTTGGCCGACGAACGACCGCGACCGCGAGTTCGACGGTGTCTCCGTCGAGCGGACGTTCGAGAATTTCGTTCGGCTGGCGACCGAATAGCGTCGCCGTCACTCGGACGTGGTCGGCTCCGACCGCGTCGGCGAATCGGTCTGTGCCGACGACCCGGTCTGCACCGGCTCGACCGGGACGAACTCCAAATCGAGCTCCTCGAGCAGCGCCGCCGCCCGGTCAGTGACCGACGGGGCGACGAGCAGGCCGCGAACGCCCTCGTCGGGGAACTCCTCGTCGACTGCCTCGACGTAGCGCCGGAGCTGACTCGCCGCCGACGGACCGACGCGACGGCGTTTCAACTCCACGACGACCGGCCGGCCCGCGTCGTCCCCGCCGAAGATGTCGACCGGACCGGCGGTCGTTTCCCGCTCCGTTGCCGTCGGTTCGAAGCCCGCTTCGACGAGCGCCGGGTCGTCGAGGATCCGCTGGCGCAGGTCCTCCTCGCTGCCGGTGAGCCGGAGATCGCTCCTGTCGCTCACCTCGTAGGCGGTGACCTGCTCGACGCGCTCGAAGCCGACATCGAGCCGTTCGTCGGGCGCGGAGCGCTCGCTGCGGATCCGGAGTCGACCGTCCCGGACGCTCGCGCGGTGGACACAACCCGGCGGCTGCCAGTTGACCGGCTTGCGGTTCTCGTCGGTGTGCACGAGGATCGTCCCGTCGGGCTTACAGACGACGAGCCTGTCTCCCGGGCCGAGTTCCGAGGACGCCCGGCCGTCGTAGTCGACGGTGCACCGACCGAACACGGTCACCAGCCGCCCGTCGCCGAATGCGGCCTCTAAGAGCCCGAGGGCGTCGCGGTGAGTCGGTCGGTGAAGCGCCGTCGCGGACATCGGATCTGCCTCCCGTTGGTGCTCGGCGGGTAAAAACCGCGCGTCGTCGCGGGCGCGTGTCGTCATCGACTCTTCTCAGGTCACGGGTCGCCATCGACTCCTCTCAGTGACGTGAGCCCCGCGCCGCTCGAATCCCTTCGCGGACGCCGACGCCCGCGACCGCGCCGAGCGCGTTGACCGCGGCGTCGACGGTGCTCGCCGTGCGGACCGGAAGCGGCGCTTGGGCTAATTCGACGCCGAGGCCGACGATGGAGGCGAGGATGACGGCAATCAGCAACCGTCGGCCCCGGTGACTCCCGCCCCCGTCGGTGCCGCCGCGTCCACCGAGTCCGTCCGCGAGGAGCCACGCGAGGACGCCGTACGCGACGACGTGCGATAACGCGAAGACGTTGATTCGGGACGCGGTGGCACCGACGATGCCGATTGATGCGCCCGGATTGGATCCGGAGGCGGTGGGCTCGGACGCGGCGTTTGCGACCCCCGAGACCGCGTCGAACACGACCGCCGGATCGACGACGGAGACGAGGACGACGAGCCCGATCCACGACGCTGCGAGGCGGCGAGCGCGTCGCGACGAGCGGTGTCGCGAGGGATGTGAGGGGCGTCGCGAGCGGCTGTTTTGCTGCGATACTGCGCCGTCGTCCATCAGCGAAACTCGCCCACCATCCCGTCGAGCATCGCCTTCCCGGACTTCAACAGCGACGGTTTGGTCAGCGTATCGATCTCCTCGCGCGTGAGCTTGAAATCGAACAGTTCGAGGTTCTCTCGCAAGTGCTCCTCGTCGGACGACTTCGGGATCACGACGACGTCGCGGTGCTGGATCGCCCACCGGAGGACGACTTGGGCGGGCGTCTTGTCGTACGCCTCGGCGAGCTGTCGGACGTCCTCGTCGTCGAGGACCGTCCCGCGAGCCAGCGGGCTGTAGGCAGTGAGGAACATCCCCTCCGACTGGCAGTACCTGAGCATCCGGCGTTGGGGCTTGTACGGGTGGAACTGGACCTGATTCGTGGCAATCGGCGTCTCCGCCGCCGCCCGCGCGCGGTCGAGAAACACCTGCGGGAAGTTGCTGACACCGACGTTGTACACCTCGCCCAGCTCGACGAGCCGATCCATCGCGCGCATCGTCTTCGAGACCGACACGAGCGGGTTGGGCCAGTGGAGCAACAGGAGGTCGACGTAGGACGTGTCGAGGCGATCGAGGCTCGCTCTGGTCGACTCGACCACGTCGTCGTAACGGGCGTTACGCGGGGACACCTTGGTCGTGAGAAACACCTCCTCGCGGTCGACGTCGGCATCGGTGATCGCACGCCCGACCTCGGCCTCGTTGCCGTACATCTGCGCCGTGTCGACGTGGCGATATCCGAGTTCCAGCGCCGTCGACACCGTCTCGTAGCACGACTCGCCGGTGAGCTGCCACG
Organism: Halobellus sp. LT62; assembly: GCF_037031285.1. Classification (NCBI taxonomy): domain Archaea; kingdom Methanobacteriati; phylum Methanobacteriota; class Halobacteria; order Halobacteriales; family Haloferacaceae; genus Halobellus; species Halobellus salinisoli. Next base: position 433,956 of record NZ_JAYEZO010000001.1, on the reverse strand, counting down.
TCCCGAGCCCCACCTTCGGAACGCGCGCACCGTACGCTTCGGCGTATTCCATCTCGACGTCCACCTCGTCCATACGTGACGTTCGGTCCCCGCCACCGAGAACGTGTCGGCTCGCGCGACTATTGGAACGGGCGGCGTCGCGACTCAGGGGGGATAGAAATGAGAATAGTTCAGAGAACTGCCGCAACCGAATCGGACCCGTCTGCCCGCTCGCCCGCCAGCCTCCGTCCGCTACCGCAGTCGCGTTGACTGCTCCTGTTTACAGGCGCTCGAGGTTCGTCGCACGCGGACCCTTGTCCGCCTGCTCGATGTCGAACTCGACTTCCTGACCCTCTTCGAGGTCCGGACCACCGATGTCTTCCATGTGGAAGAAGACGTCCTCGTCTGCGTCGTCAGTGGAAATGAAGCCGTAGCCGCCCGTGTCGTTGAAGAAGTCAACCTTACCGTTTGCCATTGCGACCGTATCCAATCACCCGCGAGGTATAACTGTTGTGCGGTGCGTGGTACCACGGACTTCGGTCGGATCGGGGCCGACAGCAACCGTGTATCGAGGCAACAAATCCCCCGTCTCAACCGAACAGTCGTTCGAGGAGCGGCCGTTCGGACGGTCGCTCGGCGAGGAAAACGGAGCAGTCGACGTCGTTGACGACTTCGAGGTGAAGCGAATCCGTCAGCAACCGCGAGAGCAACCCGCGTTCGGTCGCGCCGAGGATCAACAGGCTGTGTTCCTCCGCCTCGCGCTCGATGGCGGCCTCGACATCGCCGGCTTCGACGAGGAGTTCCGCGTCGGTGAGTTCGTGGTCGAGCGCCCACGTTTCGAGGAACTGCTGGCCGGCGTCGACCTCGTCGTCGTCGTCGACGACGTGCAGCAGCGAAACGGCCGATCCGGTGGCGGCCTGCAGCATCCCGACGATTTCGGCGCTCAGATCCGAATCCGGGCCGCCGTACGTCGGCAGCAGGATTTTCGAGGCGTCGATACCGCGGTCCTTGACGATCAGGAAATCGCACGGCAGTTGGTTGGTGAGCTCCGCGAGCGGCCGTTCCGCTCGCGCGTCGCTCCACAGCCGGTTCTCCTCCCAGCCCATCACGACGAGGTCGGGTTTCGTCCGCCGTGCGGCGTTGAACACCTCCTCGAACGAGCGGTTCGTGACGACTAACGACGTCTCGAAGTCGACGTCGTAGCCGGCGGCGGTGTCACGAATCGGTTCCATCAATCGCGTGGATTCGCCGGAGATCCGCTGTCGCTGTCGGTAACTCGGATCGGCCGGGCGGTGTCCCGGCGTCTGGATCACGTGCACCGCGTGGACCGTCGCCGACTCCTTGGTACTGGCGAGTGTGCACGCCAAGTCGACGAGCCCCGACTCCGTTCGCGGGTTCGCGATGGGCACCATAATCCGGAAGTCGCCGTCCCGCGAGAGCGAGCGTTCGGAGGGGTCCAGTATCGGCACGTACGTCCGTCCGGCGAGCCGTCCGAACAGCCACTCACGGGGCGTCAGCCGGCGGTCGATCCCCTTGAACCGAGCGGACTCCAGCCGGTCCTCGCTCGTCTGGAAGTAGTTGACGAGCGTCACGAGCGCGACGCCGCCGATCGTGTTGCCGAGGAGGACCGGCAGGACGAACCCGGTCATTCCGGCGGTGAACGCCAATTCTCCGTGCAGTACGAGGAACCAAGCCTCCGAGAAGGCGACGACCGAGTGGAACAGGCCGCCGACCGGAATCGAGAGGAAGGCCAAGTAGGTAACGACGATCCGCGAGATTGTGTCGCGGGAGCTGAATCCGACCCAGACCACGCCGGCGACGATGAGCCCCGCGAAGACGGCCTTGGAGAACAGCGCCCACCAGCCGACCTCGAACGCCCCGTGGCGGGCGAGCGCGAGGGCCTCGTCGGCCGCGGCGGGGTCGAACACGCCGCCCCATACTAGGACGACGGTCCCGATCGCACCGCCGAGGAAGTTGCCGAACAGGACGATCGTCCAGTGGCGCAACAGCGCCGGGAGACTCGCGATTCGCTCCAACGTCAGCGCGACCGGCGGGAGCGTGTTCTCGGTGTAGAGCTGATACCCGCCGATGATGATGTAGATGAAGCCGAGGGGGTAGAGGATCGCCCCCACGATCTTGTGGTCGGTGGTCGCCGAGAGCGACGCATATAGAAGAAAGGTGATACTGATCGCGAAGCCCGCGGCGACGGCGCTGAAGAACAGTTCCCGACCGGTCGAGGTGACCTCCTCGTCGGCCGCGGCGACGATCCGCTGGAACACCTCGTCGGCCGAAAAGCGGTCGCGGACGGCCTCGCCGACGGCGGGTGCGCCCATCCGAGAGCGTTCGACCGCCTCGCGGACGGATTCATCCAGCTCCGAGCGATCGGGGAACTCATCGAGCTCCGAACGGTCGCGTGGACTCGCTTGCTCTTCGTCGGTGGACTCGTCCATTGGGTGACGCCACTGACCGGGATAACTTTACTGTAGTGTTTACATACAGACCGGACGGGGTCGTTCGACTCCGAACGGTCGTCCGTAACCCGGTTCGAGTACTGGGGAATCAAGCGCAAGTAGCGGGGAGAATCACGGAGGCGACACGCGCGTCACGCCGGGTGAACGTACACTATTTATCCATACTGTAACGGTGTGTTTTCATAATCCGCGTGTTAATAGTATATCCAAATATTGTTCCGCGGTATTGTTTGTTTATTCGGCACAAATATGCACACAAATGACCCAATATAAACAGCCGTAGGTTGACGGCACAATGATCATACCCTATTCTGTGAGAATCAGTGACGTACCATAGATGCAGCGTCACACGGCGGCTTCGACGTCGACCCGCTGGATACACCTATGGATAAAACCACTATGCCACTAGACCGTTCACTCAGTCGTCGAGAGTACATGAAAGCTGCCTCCGCCACGGCCGGACTAGCCGCACTCACGGGTTGTCTCGGCGGTGGCGGTGGCGGCGGCGAATCGACTTGGCGGACCCAAGAACTCGCCGCCGTTCCCGCCGAGGAGTACGACAGCCTGTACGAACCGAGCGATGAGGACGAGACTGGCGAGACGATCAACCACCTGACGTGGACCGGCTACGACGCCTCGAACGTGCAGGGTCCGTTCCGCGACCAGTTCGACTGCGACACCCAACTGGACTTGTTCACCTCGAACCCGAAGGCGTTCAACCGCCTCGAGTCCGGCGAGTGGGAGCAGTTCCACCAAGCCACATTCGATATGGCTTGGCTTCCCGACCTCGCGGAGGCCGAGTTGATCCGGCCGCTGAACTACGAGGAGTGGGAGCCCTACACGTTCGATAAGTACATCGATATGTTCACGAAAGAGGAGGGGTACAAGTTCGCGTTCCTCAACGAGGACGACTACTCCTTCGACGTCGACGGGACGATGTACGGCGTCCCGCAGCGGTTCGGTTGGGCGTCGTTCGTCGTGAACAAAGACACCGTCTCGGAGTCCGACTACAGCAGCTACGACGCCGCGTGGAGCGAGGACTACGACGTCGGCGTCTACGACCTGATGTTCTGGGCGATGCAGATCATTATGCTCCGGGAGGGAATCGATCCGTACAAAGAGCACACCGACGAGGAGGTCGAACAGGTCCGACAGGCGACGTTCGACCTCTTCGACAACGCGAAGACGCTGCTTCCGGACTTCGCATCGATGAACCAGGCGCTGAAATCGGGCGAGATCGACATCGGGTTTATCTCCGGTAACTGGATCAACGGAACCCTCCGACGCGGCGGCGACCTCAACTTCGAGGCGCACGTCCCCGAGGAGGGAGCCATCATCTGGGTGGAGACGACGTGTCTGGTGAAGGGTGACCAGCCCACCGTTTCCGACAACTACCTCGCGTACATGCAGCAGGAGGAGACGGCGAAGAACCTGATGTGGCCGAGCTCCGGCGGCACCAACGTCGTCCCGCACCGGGCGGCCATCGACGCGGTCGACGAAGAGCAGAGCGAGGTCCTCCGAGTCGACGATATTCCGGACATCGTCGACAAATCCGTGTTCTACACCGGCGTCCCGGACCTCGATAAGTTCGAGCCGATCTGGCGGGAAGCGAAAGCGCGAATATAAGACGCGGAAGCGACGTTATGTTCCATCTTTCACTATGCTAAAAGCAACAAATCTCAGAGCGGAATACGGGTCGCTCGTCGCCGTCAACGACGTCGATCTCGAGATCGAAACCGGCGAGTTCGCGACGATCGTCGGGCCGAGCGGCTGCGGCAAGACCACGCTCCTCAGGATGCTCGCGGGCCACCAAGATCCGACGTCTGGGTCCGTCGAATTGAACGGGGAAGACATCACGAACACGGAACCCCAAAACCGGCCGACGAGTCTGGTGTTTCAGTCGTGGGCGCTGTTTCCCCACATGACGGTTCGGGAGAACATCGAGTTCCCGATGCGGAACAACGGGATCGAGGTCGGAGACCGGGTGGAAGAACTCCTCGAACAGGTCCGTCTCGACCCGGACGTCCACGCGGACAAGCAAGCGACCGAACTCTCCGGCGGGCAGAAACAGCGTGTCGCGCTCGCGCGGTCGCTCGCGTACGACCCGGACATTCTGCTGCTCGACGAACCCCTCGCGTCGTTGGACTACGTGCTCAGAAAGCGGCTCCAGCGGGAGCTGGCCGATCTCAACGAGGAGTTGGGAATGACGTTCATCTACGTCACCCACTCGCTCGAATCCGCGCTTCTAATGAGCGATAAGCTGTTCGTCCTACAGGACGGCGACATCATCCAGACCGGGTCGCCAGAGGAGATCTACCGTCGACCGAGCACGAAGTTCATTGCCGAGTTTATGGGCGACGCGAACGTCTTCGCGCTCGACGACGCCGTCGAGAAGGGCGACGGGTACGAGGTCAGGTCCTCGCGGTTCGCGCAGACGACGACCGTCCGCTCTCATCACGACACGGAACCCGCGTATCTCGTGGTCAGATACGACGACTCTGCGATCGGCTCCGAACTGACCGCGGACCTCGGGCTGGAAGTCGTCGTCGAGAACATCCTCGTGCGCGGGAACACCGTCTTAGTCGAGTGCGGAGCGCCCGAATTCGACGGCGAATACGTCGCGGAGATCCCGGTCGACGAGTTCAGGGAAACGGCGGTCGAAAAGGGCGACACGGCGTACCTGCAGTGGGACGCCTCGAAATCGATCTTGGTGCCGGAGTGATCCCGATGTCGACGATGGATTCACTCCGAACGCGGGTCGACGCCGTGACCGAGACCGACCATCCGATCGGGCGGCTCATCACGCCCCCGGGAATCCTGATGATCCCGATGAGCGTGTTGCTTCTGTGTATGTTCATCGGGCCGATGTTGGCGATCGTCGTGTTCTCGTTTCAGACGGGCAACAGCATCGCGTTGAACCCCCTCGAGTGGTCGGTCGCGACCTACGAGGAGGTCGTCGGCGGGATGGTGTCGGGCGAGGGCGTCTACGGCGACGTCCTCGTGAACACCGTCGCGGTGAGCATCACGACGACCGCGCTCACGCTTTTCGTCTCGTACCCGGCGGCGTACGCGCTCGCACACAAGATCACCCGTTACAAACTGGTCTTCCTGATGATCCTCATCATCCCGCTCTTTACGAGCGTGAACATCCGGGTGTTCGGCTGGGCGCTCTTTCTCGTTCAGAACGGCGTCCTCGAGAGCATCGTCAACCTGTTCGGCGTGCGCGAGTACGCCTCGTTGATGTACATGCGCTCGACGATCATCTTGGGGACGACGTACATCTACCTGCCGTTTATGCTGTTTCCGATCTACCTGTCGATGCTCAGTATCGAGGAAACCACCCTCGAAGCCGCCAAGGACCTCGGTGCGAGCCGACTGACGCTCTTCAGGAAGATCCTGCTGCCGTTGAGCAAGCCCGGAATCATCATCGGCTCGCTGTTCGTCTTCGTGCTGAGTCTGGGGGCGAACGTCGAAGCGGAGATCCTCGGCGGCGGCTCGATCTTCACGATGGCGAGCAACATCCAGTACTCCTTCGGCTACTCACAGAACTGGCCGCTGGGGTCGACGCAGGCGGTCGCCTTGCTCCTCATCACTCTCGTCGCGGGTATCGTCATCCTCCGAACGATCGATCTGCAGGAAATCGCCTCGCGGGGTGAGTGAGTATGAGCACGAACACCGCCACCCGACTCGGCGATCGACTCGGGGCCGGCGTCTGGTACGTCTACGTCGCCCTCGTCGCGCTGTTCTTGATGACGCCGCTCGTGAGCCTCGTCATCGCGTCGTTCTACGACGGTCGGTTCTTCTCGATCGTCGACTACGAGTTCACGCTCGGCTGGTACGAGGCGGCCGTCACCTCGGGGAGCATCCGCAGCGCGCTGATGAACACGCTGTACATCTCCATTCCGGTGACGATCCTGAGCACCGTCATCGGAACGGCCGCGGCAATCGCGTACACGCGCTATGACTTCCCGTACCGCGAGCAGTTCAAGCTGTTCGCGCTGCTGCCGATCTTTTTCCCGCTCATCCTCTTGGGGCTGGGAATGTCGATGTGGTCGAGTCAGATCAACCTCGGCTACGGGATCGTCCCGTCGATCATCGGCGAACTCGTCTGGATCTCCCCGATCGTGATGTTCGTCGTTTCGATCACCGCGCTCGGAATCGATCCGAACATCGAGGAGGCCGCAAAAGACCTCGGTGCCGACACGGTCACCCTGTACCGAAAGGTCTTGCTGCCGCTGATCTCCGACGGCATCGTCTCCGGCGCGATCTTCGCGTTCGTGCTCTCGTGGAACAACTACTACATCGTCTCGTATCTCTCCGGTCCGCAGAGCACGATCACGACGTGGATTCACGGACGGATGACGCAGGGATTCACTCCCGTCGTTCCAGCGGTCGCATCGCTCATCTTCTACGTCTCGATCCTCTTGGTCGTCGGCGCGGCCGTGCTCGAATATCGAGCGGTCGACGACGAGTAGCGGAGGGGCGAAACACGATTCGGATAATCGGAAACATTCCGGAAAACGAGGGAAGATCCGACCGATTTTCCGAAATCGCACAGTACCCGACAACGGTATATAGGTGTATGAGAAATCGGAGGTGTCAGACGTCAGGACGCCGATTATGCTCGAATACACGTTCAGTATCAAACACAAAGGCTGCTGGACCGAAACGCTGAACGACGCCTTTCCGGACGTCAGGGGGACGATCATCTACTCGTACCGCCTCACCGGGACGAGCATCACGATGGTCGAACTGACCTGCGTCGGCGAGGAGAAACTCGACGAACTGATCGAGTGGCTCGGAAACCACCCGGTGATGAACACGAGCCAATTGGTCAGTTACGACGATAGAGGGCAGAAAGCCTTCGTGAGCCTCGCCGGCGATTACGATACCGACACCGAGCCCGTCCTGAACGTTCTCCTGCGGAACAACTGCTTTCCGACGATCCCGGCGACGGTCGCTCGCGGTCGCGAGCACTGGAGCGTCCTCGCTTCGAGCCACGAACAGGTGAGCACGGCGCACGAGGAACTCAGACAGCTCGGCTCCGTCGACGTCGACTCGCTCCGGACGCCCGATCTCGACGGGCTCCTCACCGGCCTCACGGAAGTCAAAGAGGCCGTCCAAAGCCTCTCGCCGCGTCAGCTCGAAGTCCTCTCACGCGCCATCGAAGAAGGGTACTACGACTCGCCGCGCGCGTGCAACATCGAGGAGCTGGCCGAACTCGATTCCGCGAACACCTCGACGGTCGGCGAGCACCTCCGACGCTCGGAGGCGAAGATCCTGAAGGCCGTCGCGCCGATGCTCGATCGCCCGCAACGGATGCGCACGCAGCAGAACTAGAACTCGTCGAGGTACTCGTCGCGTTCCCACGCCGAGACGTGATCCATGGAGCGGTTGAACTCGTCGCGCTTGAGTTTCACGAACGATTCGATCAGCGACGCCCCGAGCATCTCCGCGAGCACGTCGTCGTCTTCGAGGTGATCGAGCGCCGACCAGAGCGTTCGCGGGAGGCGCTCGTACTCCTCCTCGTAGGCGTTTTTCATCGTCGGCTCACCCGGATCGATCTCGCGGCGGATCCCGTCGAGGCCCGCCGCGAGCGACGCCGCCATCCCGAGGTACGGGTTGCACGAGGAGTCGGGGACGCGGTGTTCGATCCGCGTCGCCGGGCCGAGTTCGGGCGGGATCCGGAGGACCGTCGATCGGTTGTCCGGCCCCCACGCGATGTTGACCGGGGCCCAGATGCCCGGAATGAGCCGTTTGTAGGAGTTCACCGTCGGCGCACAGATCGCGGTCAGCGCCTTCATATGTTCGAGTAGCCCGCCGATGAAGTACCGGCCCTCGTCCGAAATCCCGGAGTCGCCCGCGGGATGTTTGCCTGCGGGGAACTGCATATTCCCGGTTTCGCTGGCGAACTGGTTCTCGGACTCGTCGAGGTCCCACAGCGAGAGGTGGAAGTGGAGTCCGTTCGCGTCCTCGCCGGAGTGGGGACGCGGCATCATCGACGCCTTGTGGCCGTGATCCCGCGTGATCGACTTGGCCATATGGCGGAAGAACGTAATGCCGTCGGCGGTCGTCAGCGCGTCGTCGTACTCGATGTTGACCTCGTATTGGCCCGGTTGGGACTCCTGGTGGACGCCGAGGACGTTGTAGCCGGCCGTCTCCATCGCCGAGCGCCACGCCGAGATGAGTTCCGAGCTCATATCGATGGCGTCGAGATCGTACGAGCAGCGGTCGTTGTACGGAACCCAGCCGCCGTCCCCGTCCGGGCTGAGTAGCGAGAACTCGGTTTCGACGCCCGCGAGCGCGCGGTACCCCTCTGATTCGAGTTCGTCGAGGACGTTTTCGAGCGCTCCCCGGGCGCAGAGATCGAACGGCGATCCGTCGACGTTGCTGAGGCTGGTGAAGACGGCGGCGGTGTCGTCGGCCCACTCGATCGGGACCGTCGAGTCCGCGTCGGGGACGGCCATCATATCGCCGCCCTCCGCCCCGTAGTGCGGGTCATCGAGCAGTCCGGGTTCGAGCGTCAGTTCGGCGACGCCGTTTGCGAACCCGACGCCCTCATCGAGGGCGTTCGCGGCCTCCTCGCCGGGCACGGTGATCCCCCGGGCGACGCCGTTGAGGTCCGTCCACACCAATCGGACGCTGTCGTACTCTGAAAGGGTGGTCATCGGAATACGCTAGTGAGGTCGCTATCGGGACATATGAGTTCACCCGCAGGCTTACGGCTTCTTATATGCGTCTCGGGCGCATACCGCATTTTCGACGTCGCGACCGACGGTCGCGTCCCGATCTCGAACCGCCGGCGCAGCGTGAGAGGCCCGCGCTCGGCCGCCGTCAGTATATAAAAACTCCCACATCCACCGGGCAACGCTTAGGCGGGTTTATCGGCCAGTACGGGACAATGGTATCCTACGAACTGTTGATCGACGGAGCGCGCCGTTCGTCCTCGGAGACGGTCGCTGTCGAGAATCCGGCGACGGGCGAGACCGTCGGATCCGTCGCGAAGGGAGACGCGGCGGACGCGCGCGAGGCCATCGACGCGGCCGGTGCGGCGAAAGACGAGTGGGGAGATCGATCACCGGCGACCTACGAACGGTCGCTCCGCGCCGCGGCCGACTGGATCGAAGCGACGGCCGACGACATCGCGACGCTCCTCGCGAAAGAGACGGGAAAGTGCCTCGCGACGGCCGAGGGCGAGGTCGCAGAAACCGCCGCGCAGTTCCGGTACTACGCGGGCGTCGCCGACAAGGTCCGCGGCGATACGATCCCCACGTCGCCGAACCGCCTGAACTACACCCGGCGGGTTCCCTACGGCGTCACCGCCCACGTCGTCCCGTGGAACTACCCGCTGCTCTTGGGCACGCGCGGAATCGCCAGCGCGCTGGCGACGGGCAACACCGTCGTCGCCAAGCCGCCGACGCAAGCGCCGCTCACGACGATGTGGATCGGCGAGTTCCTGCTCGATGAGTTCCCCGACGGCGTCGTCAATTTCGTCCCGGGCCCGGGGAGCGAGGTCGGGGCCGAACTGTCCTCGAACGCCGGCATCGACGCCATCACCTTCACCGGATCGACGGGCGTCGGCAAGGGCGTGCTCAAATCCGCGGCCGAGCACATCACGCCCGTCGACCTCGAACTCGGCGGGAAAGCGCCGTCGATCGTGCTCCCCGACGCCGACATCGAAAACGCCGCCCGCGGCGTCGTCGCGGGCATCTTCTCGAACGCCGGGCAGAACTGCGTCGCGACCTCGCGGTGTCTGGTCCACGAGTCCGTCCACGACGAACTCGTCGAGAAGATCGTCGAGAAGACCGAGCGGGTCACGCTCGGGCCCGGAACCGACCCCGAGACCGATATGGGTCCGGTCATCTCCGAGGAAGCCCGCGAGGACATCCTGTCGTACATCGAGTCAGCGAAAGAACAGGGCGCGACACTGTTGACCGGTGGCGGCGTCCCCGAGGACGAGGCGCTCGTCGACGGGACCTTCGTCGAGCCGACCGTCTTCGACGACGTCGACCCCTCGATGACGATCGCCTGCGAGGAGATCTTCGGGCCGGTGCTGTCGATCGTCCCGGTCGAATCCAGTGAGGAAGCGATCTCGGTCGCCAACGACTCGCCGTTCGCCCTCGCGGCCGCGATCTGGACCGACGGGATCGACGCGACGCGGCTGGCCGATCGCCTCGATCACGGTCTCGTGGCGATCAACACGTTCCCGGTGTCGATGCCACAGAGCCCGTGGGGCGGCAACAAAGAGAGCGGAATCGGCCGTGAGGGCGGTCTCGAAGGGGTGGAGGCGTTCACGACGGTCGACAGCGTCGTGGTCGAGTACGACGAGATGGAGGACCCCTACCGATGACCGAGACCGTCGTCGTCGCCCGGATCAAACACGAGACGAACACGTTCTCGTCGCTGTCGACGGGGTTCGAGGCGTTCGAGTCGACCTCTCACTTCGTCTGCGAGGAGATCGTCCCCGAGTTCCGCGGCACGAACACGGATCTCGGCGGGTTCCTCCGCGTCGCCGACGAGGAGGGCTGGGAGGTCGTCCCGACGGTGGCGGCGAACGCGACGCCCGGAGGCGTCGTCACCGCCGACGCGCTCGATAGCTTCCTCGATCGGTTGCTCTCGGGGATCGACGCGCACGATCCCGACGCCGTCCTGTTGGGACTCCACGGCGCGATGGTGAGCGAGCGCGACCGCGACGGCGACGGGTACATCCTCGAGCGCGTGCGCGAGGCCGCCGGCGACGACGTCCCGGTGATGGCGACGCTCGATCTGCACGCGAATATCTCCGAACGGATGAGGGCCCACGCCGACGGCCTCTTCGGGTACGACACGTACCCGCACGTCGACATCGGCGACACCGGCGAGACGGCCGCGCGGGCGATGGCCGCGACGCTGAACGGCGAGTTGGATCCCACGATCGTCGTCGAGCGCGCGCCGCTTTTGCCGCCGCTTCCGGTGCTCCAGACCGCCGACGAGCCGATGGCGTCACTGCTGGATGCCGCGTCCGAGGCCGAGTCCGCGCAGGTACCCGACGTCTCCGTCTTCGGCGGCTTCGCCAACGCGGACGTCCCCGAAGCGGGGTTCAGCGTCGTCGGCGTCACCGACGAATCTCGCACGGACGAGACGCGCGCCGCCTGCGCCGACATCGCGAGCGACGCCGCCGACCGACGCCACGAGTTCGATCGGACGTACACGGACGTCGACGAGGCGGTCACAGAGGCGAGCGAGTGGGACGCGAGCGACGGCCCGCTCGTCCTCGCCGACATCGCGGACAACCCCGGCGGCGGGAGCGCCGAGGACGGGACCGTGATCCTCGAAGCGCTGCTCGACGCGGGCGTCGAGGACGTCGCCCTCGCCGCCATCTACGACCCGGCGGCGGTCGACGTCGCAGTCGAGGCGGGCGTCGGCTCGTCGGTCACCCTCGAGTTGGGTGGACACATCGAAGACAACGGCGATCCGATCGCCGTCGACGCCTACGTCCGCTCGCTCTCGGACGGGACCTACCGAAATCAGGGACCGATGTCGACGGGGCTGCAGGTCTCTTTCGAGCGGACGGCGGTCCTCGAAATCGGCGGTATCGACGTGATCGTCGGTTCGCACCGCCAGCAGCCGTACGATCCGGAGGTGTTTCGGAGCCAGGGGATCACCCCAGAGCGCCAGCGCGTGCTGGTCCTGAAGAGCACCGTGCACTACCGGGCGGCCTTCGAGCCGATCGCCGGGGAGATCAGAGAGGTCTCCGCACCGGGGCTGTGTAGCCCCGACCTCTCGTCGTTCAGCTACGAGCACGTCGAGCGTCCCAAATATCCGCTCGACGGGGACTGAGAAGCGGTCCGGGCGTGGCCGTACTTAACGCCCCATATATATGAGACAGAATAGTGATGCGGCGAAGCGGCCACGCTCCGGGTACCGCGGGGCCGAGTGACACGGTATCGAAGCGTTTGCGACGATGGCTCATACGATCGCGCCACAGGGGGCGATCGGGTGACCGGACACGTGCGAGAACGCTCCGATAACAACCGCCGTCCTCGACCACCACCCGACACACGACAATGACAGACTCACTGAAGATGTGGAACGCCCCGAACAGGATGCTCTTCGGTTGGGGTGCCGCATCGGAGATCGGAACGTACGTAGCACAGTTCGACGCCGAGCGGGCCTTCGTCGTGACCGACGAGGGCGTCGCGCAGGCGGGCGTCCTCGAGCCGATCGTCGACGCGATCGAGGACGCGGGCGGAGCGTCCGACGTCTGGACCGGCGTCCGACCGGATCCGACCGACGAAGTCGTCCACGAAGCGGCCGACGCCTACGACGACGCCGACGCGGACCTCATCATCGGCGTCGGCGGCGGCTCTTCGATCGACACCGCGAAAGCCGCGAGTATCCTCGCGACGAACGACGGTCATATTCTCGATTACAAAGGCAGCGGTAACGTCCCGAATCAGCCGCCGCCGAGCATCTACGTCCCGACGACGGCGGGGACCGGAAGCGAGGTCGGCCACTGGACCATCGTGAAGGACGCCGACACCGACATCAAAGAGGAGATCGGTGACGTGAAACTGCTGGCTGACCTGGCGCTCGTCGATCCCGAACTGACCGCCAGTGCGCCCGCGCCGATCAAGGCCGCGACCGGGATGGACGTGCTCACGCACGCCGTGGAGGCCTACGTTTCGATCAAGGCGCAGAGCCAGACCTCCGCGATCGCGCTGGATTCGATCGAGTCCGTGGGCGAACACCTCCCGCGGGCGGTCGAGTACCGCGGCGGCGACCGCGAGGCGCTCACCGAGATGGCCCGCGCGAGTATGCAGGCCGGAATGGCGTTCAACGGGGCCGGACTCGGTGCGGTACACGCCATCTCCCACCAGGTCGGCGGCGCGTTCGGCGTCCCGCACGGGTTAGCGAACGCGATCATCCTCCCGTACGTGATGGAGTACAACCTTCCCCAAGTTCCGGAGCTGATGGTCGACGTCGCCGAGGCGCTCGGCGAGGACGTCGACCGTTCGAATCCCGCCGCAGTCGAGGGCTACAAGGCCGTTCGCGCGACCCGCAGGCTGGCAGACTCGGTTCGTATCCCGGAGACGCTCGAAGAGACGGCCGCCGAACGCGACGCCGTCACCCGACTGGCCGAACAGGCGTCCGACGACGGCAGCCTCACCGGGAACCCGCGGGCGACGGCCGTCGAGGATCTCGCGGGCATCCTCGAGAGCGCCTTCGACGGCGATTTGGAGTACGAGGAACGGATCTGATGTCGCCGAAGCGACCGCCGCTCGCTGCCGTTCACGAGGCGGCCGGCGCACGGACGACCGAGTTCGGCGGCTGGGAGATGCCCGTCCAGTTCGACTCGATCCGGGCCGAGCACGCGGCGGTCCGAGAATCGGCCGGGATCTTCGACGTGAGCCATATGGGGGAGGTGTACGTCGACGGCCCCGACGCCGCCGAACTGATGGACCGGCTGACGACCAACGACGTCGCGTCGTTGGAACCGGGAGGTGCGCAGTACGCGTGTATCCTCCGTGAAGACGGCGTCATCCTCGACGACACCGTCGTCTACGATCTGCCCGCGCAGTCGGGGTACCTGTTCGTCCCGAACGCCGGCCACAACGAACAGATGACGGCGCGCTGGCGCGAGGCGGCCGCCGAGCACGGCCTCGACGTGACAGTAACCGACAGCACGGACGACCGCGGGATGGTCGCCGTGCAGGGCCCGGAGGCGATCGACCGCGTCGAGGAGGTCGCCGCCGATCCGATCGCCGACGTGCCGCGGTTCGGCGCGCGGCGGAGCGAGATCGACGGCGTCGACGCGCTGGTCGCGCGGACCGGCTACACCGGCGAGGACGGCGTCGAGATCGTCTTCGACGCCGAGGAGTCCGAAGCGGTCTGGGCCGCCTTCGACGACGTCCGATCCTGCGGGCTCGGCGCTCGCGACACGCTCCGGCTCGAGGCCGGACTGCTTCTCTCCGGGCAGGACTTCCACCCCGCGGACGAGCCGCGAACGCCCGTCGAGGCGGGGCTCGGCTTCGCCGTCGACGAGAGCGGCGAGTTCGTCGGCAGCGACGCGCTCGAACGCCTCCGGAGCGAAGGAACCGAGGAGAAACTCGTCGGAATCGAACTCCGCGAGCGCGGCGTCCCCCGCCACGGCTGCCCGGTCGTCGTCGACGGCGACGAGGTCGGCCGCGTGACCAGCGGAACGATGAGCCCGACGCTCGATCTGCCGATCGCGCTCGCCTACGTCGATACGGAGCACGCCGAGGAGAGCACCCCTGTCAGCGTCGAAATCCGCGGCGAGGGACGCGAGGCAACGATCACTGACCAGCGGTTTCTGCAGCGACGCCGATCGAACTGAACACACAGGAGCACAAATATGAGTTTTGACGTACCGACAGACCGACGCTACACGGAATCGCACGAATGGATCGCACCGACCGACGGGACCTACCGCGTCGGCATCACCGACTTCGCGCAGGACGAACTGGGCGACATCGTCTTCGTCGAACTCCCCGCGGAGGGGACCGACCTCGACGAGGGCGAGGAGTACGGCGTCGTCGAGTCGATCAAGGCCGTCTCCGACGTCTACGTTCCCGTTTCGGGGACCGTTGCGGCGGTCAACGAGGCGCTGACGGACGCGCCGGAGTTGATCAACGACGACCCGTACGGCGACGGCTGGCTGATCGAACTCGAAAACGTCGACGAGGCGGCCGTCGAGGAACTCCTCGACGCCGACGCCTACGAGGAGCAGACGGAATGACCGCCGAGCGTAAACAGTCTCGTGGGGGAGACTGATGCCGTACGCGACGCATCCGCCCGACGAGCGCGCCGCGATGCTCGACGAAGTCGGTATCGACGACCCGGCTGAGCTGTTCGACATCCCCGATGCGGTCCGATTCACGGGCGAGTACGGCATCGACGCGCACTCCGAACGGGATGCGAGAGCCCGCGTCGGCTCCGTCCTCGACGAGTCGACGGAGCTGACCGAGTTCCTCGGCGGCGGTCACTACGACCACTACGTCCCCTCCGTCGTCGACCACCTCTCGCTGCGCTCGGAGTTTCTGACCTCCTATACGCAGTACCAACCCGAGATCGCCCAAGGGTTCCTGCAGGCGCTCTTCGAGTTCCAGTCGCTCGTGGTGGAGCTGACGGGGATGGACGTCGCGAACGCCTCGATGTACGATCGATCGACGGCGCTCGGCGAGGCGGCGCTGTTGGCGAGTCGCGTCCGAGGGGCCGACGGCGACACCGTCTTGGTCCCGGATTCGCTCCCCGAACGCGTCCGGTCGGTGCTCGAAAACTACACCAACGGACCGGGAATCGCGGTCGAGCGCTATCCGACGACCGACGGGACCGCCGACGTGGACGCCCTGGAGTCGCTCGTCGGCGACGACACGCTCTTGGTGTACGCGGCGACGCCGAACGACTACGGACTGCTCGAACCGGAACTCGACGCGATCGGCGCGCTCGCGCACGACGCCGACGCGCTGTTCTGCGTCGGCAGCGACGCCGTGGCGCTCTCGGTGCTCGAACCGCCCGCCACCGCCGGAGCCGACATCGTCGTCGGCGATGCGAGCGTCCTCGGGATGGGAACGACCTACGGGATGGGCCTCGGGATCTTCGCCGCGCGCGAGGAGTACCTCCGCCAGCTTCCGGGGCGACTCGTGGGCGCGAGCGAGGACGACAGCGGCAACCGCGCGTACACGCTGACGCTGCAGACCCGCGAGCAACACATCCGACGCGAGCGCGCCACCTCGAACATCTGCTCGAACCAGGCGTGGGTGGCGCTCCGCGCGTCGATCCACGCGGCGTGGCTCGGCCCGCGGGGGCTAATCGATCTCGCGGAGGAATGCGTCGCGGGCGTCGACGAACTCTGTGCGCGCCTCGACGGGGTCGAAGGAGTCACCGCGCCGGTCTACGAGGGCGCTCACTTCAGAGAGGTCGCCGTCGAAACCGACGCTCCGGCGGCGGTGGTCGCCGGGCGGCTCCGCGAGGAGGGGTTCGCCCTTCGAACGCGATCCGACGGCGGCGACGGGGCCGAGGGTGAGGACGGATCCGAGGATGACGACGAATCCGACGACGAGTATCTCGTCGTTTGCGTGACCGACACGAACCGGGACGCCGTCGACGACCTCGCCGACGCGCTGGCGTCGGTCTCGGAGGTGTCGGAATGAGCCGGCAGGCCGGGGAGGAAGCGCCGGAGGAGCGGCCGATGGCACGGGAGCCGCCGTACCGGCAGGCTCGGTGGTTCGACGACGGGCGGAACGAACCGCTGCTGAGTGAGAAGTCGCCGGATAGCGTCGATGTCGAGACGTCGCTGCCGGACGAACTGACCCGCGACACGCTCGAGCTCCCCGCGCTCCGGGAACCCGAGGTCGCACGCCACTACACGCGGCTCTCGCAGATGAACTACGGCATCGAGAGCGGGCCGTTCCCGCTCGGGTCGTGTACGATGAAGTACAATCCGAAGTTCACCGAAGACGTGGCCGCGCGGCCGTCGGCCCAGCTGCACCCGCTGCGAGCCGACGAGGACCAGCAGGGCGCGCTGCGGTTGCAGGCCGAGTTGCAGGAGATGCTGGCCTCGATCGGCGGAATGGACGCGGTGACGCTGCAACCGCCCGCGGGTGCCGCCGGCGAGTTCACGGGCATCCTCGTCGCGAAGGCGTATCACGAGGCCAACGGCGACGAGGAGCGCTCGGAGGTCATCGTGCCCGCATCGGCACACGGCACGAACTTCGCGAGCGCGGCGATGGCCGGCTACGACGTCGTCGAACTCCCTTCCGGCGAGGACGGCCGCGTCGACCTCGACGCCCTCGCTGCCGCAGTTTCGGACGAAACGGCGCTGTTGATGCTGACGAATCCCAACACGCTCGGCGTGTTCGAGCGCGACATCGAGGAGATCGCCGACATCGTCCACGGTGTCGGAGGCCTCCTGTACTACGACGGCGCGAACCTCAACGCGCTGCTCGGGCAGGCCCGCCCCGGCGATATGGGCTTCGACGTGATGCACTTCAACCTGCACAAGACGTTCGCGACGCCGCACGGCGGCGGCGGCCCCGGACAGGGACCGATCGGCGTCGTCGACGATCTCACCGAGTTCCTCCCCAGCCCACAGGTCCGCGCGAGCGACGATGGGACCTACGAGCGATACGAACCCGCGAGTTCCATCGGCGGCGTCCACGAGTATTCCGGAAACTGGCTCGTGTTGGTGAAGGCGTACGCCTACATCCTCCGCCACGGCGACGAGGGGCTCGAAAACGCCAGCGAGACGGCCGTGTTGAATGCGAACTACCTCGCTACCCAGATCGACTACGACATCCCCTACGAGCCGTTCCACCACGAGTTCGTCGCCAGCGCCGACGCCGACGCCGCTGACGTCGCAAAGCGGATGCTCGATTACGGCGTCCACCCGCCGACGACGAAGTGGCCCGAGATCGTTCCCGAGGCGCTGATGACCGAACCGACGGAGACGGAGACGAAAGATCGGCTTGACGAGCTCGCCGCCGCGTTCAACGCGGTCGCCGCCGAGAGCGAGGAGACGATCGCCGACGCACCGAACACGACCGCGAGCGGCCACATCGACCAAGCCACGGCGGCCCGGAATCCGGTTCTCTCTTGGCACTCGCTGGAGTCATCGACCCACGACTGAAGTCGTGGGCTCCCTCCTTGAATCTCTGTGAGGCGCTTCGATACCCCCCGTGACTTTCACCACCCGCACGGTCCCGGAAATCCCTCTTCGGCTCTCGCCGCGACGCTCTCTCGGTCACAAGCAAGATTCAAGTCCGCCACTACCCTCTCAGCAGAGGAATGAGAGTCTTCTCGTCGAGGGCGGACCGCTGGCGGGGAATTCTCGTCTTGCTCCTCGTCACGGCCGCGTTCTTCGCGCTCTACGTCGCCGTTCAACGGTACGCGCCGTTCGTCTTTCGGGCCGCGGAGCTCCGCGCGTGGATCGCACAGTTCGGCGTCTTCGCACCGCTGGTGTTCGTGCTCATTCAGGCCGTCCAAGTCGTCGTCGCGCCGATCCCGGGACAGGTCGTCGCGCTCGTCGCGGGCTATCTGTTCGGTCCGTTCTGGGGGACCGTCTACAGCCTCACCGGCGTCCTCATCGGTAGCGCCGTCGCGTTCAGCCTCGCGAAGCGATACGGCCGCTCGTTCGTCGAGGACATCCTCCACGAGGACGTCGTCGCGCGCTTCGACGACTTCGTCGAGACCGTCGGCGTTCCGGGGCTGTTCGCGTTCGTCATCATCCCCGGGCTTCCCGACGACGCGATCTGTTTTCTGGCCGGTCTCACCTCCTTTCGGCTCAGGACGTTCATCGCCGTGATCAGCGTCGGTCGCCTTCCGGCGTACGTCATCACCGTCTACGCGGGCGGCGAACTGGCCAGCGGCCGGTTCATCCAAGGAATCGCGCTCATCGGTGTCGTGATCGCGCTCTCGGCGGTCGGGTACTACAAGCAAGAAGCCGTTCGCGATGCGGTCGCACGCGTGGAGTCGCGGCTGGGATTTTGAGGATATCGAAAGCAGGCCACGAGTCGCGTACACGAAACGTAAAAGTCACAGCGGGAGCCACGCAGTGGTGTGATCTGTCCGTACTGCGGAACCCGAGACGACTCGGTCGAAGTCCCGCAAAAAGCCTCGCACGTGGACGACCACCTCGCAGACTGCTCCGCGTGCGGCGAGCCGGTGTACGCGACACACGACTTCGACAAAGTCGTTCGAGGGTCGCAGGCGAAAGCCGTGTCCCGCGGCGAGACGAGTGAGGCGGAACTCGCGGACCGATACGTCGAACGCGAGCTGCCGAGCGGCGCACACCACGAGCAGGCGACCCGCGACATCGATCTCAAGATCTTCGATGAAAACGGGGCGCTCGATCACTTTCTCGAGATCAAAACGCGGAACGCCACGCTCAACGCGTACGCGGAGACCGTGTTTCGCGACCTGAAAGTCGAGGAGGCGCGAACCCTCGCCGAGGAGTACGGCGTTCCGTCCCACATACTGATCGCGTTCGAAGACTGCGTGACGATACACCACCTCGATCCAGACGGGGAATACGATATCGGCCCGTTCGAGCGATGGGATCGGGACGGACCCAAGCCGCACGTCTTCCTCCCCGTCGAGCAGTTGCGCGTCCTCGATTGGTGAACGGCGAGCAGGAGCGATGGGGCTGTTCGTTGGGCCAGTCGTGCTCGGTGGATCGAAGGTCGTCCTCGACCGACTCGCCCAAGAGCGAGCGGAATCGTCCAACTCCTAAACTTGTGACTCGCTTAATCAAAAGTCAGATGCGTATGAAAATGTCGCTTCCTAATGAGAGAGGGGTACGTTACTCGATACTATGACTGAACGCAGTCTCGACACGGTTCTCCAGCTCGTGGCCGATCGGCACCGACGGCAGACAATTCACCATCTGCGGCACGAAGCCAACGGCAAAGCAACGATCGACGAGGTCGTCGATCGATTGCACAACGGTAGATCGGATGCCGATGGCCAAACTATCGACCGGGAACAGCTCGCCGTCCAACTGTGTCACGCTCACCTACCAAAGTTAGCCGACCACGGTGTCGTTGAATTCGACCCCGAAAATCGTACCGTCCGGTATCGGCCTGACGACCAGTTTGAGACGATATTGGATGTACTACCCGACGAACAGCCGCTAGCCAGCCCCTAATGGTCGCAACGAATCGTCGAACTGTCGTCTGGAATCGGCACACTGGACCAGTCGGGCCTAAGTCCCGTTAGCTACTATCGGTCCACCATCCTCTGGCTGTTTCACCCCACCCAGACGGGTTTGAGGCCGAGCTCACGGACAAGCCCCTCCCTCAACGAGCGAAGTCGTTAGACTGAGCGAAGTAGGGTGGGGTCGTTGACCTCAGGCAGCAGTGATGCCACCAGTATTGGATCCAAGTGTGTGGCATCGGAGGATCAGTGACATCCTCCCCGCGGTAAACGGCGGGGCTTCCCACAAGCGAAGGCCTGCTGGGTTGGGAGATTTACGGTTTGCGCCCGGACGAGGTGCTGGCCATACCACGTGGCCGTTACTCCTATCCTCTCCGAGAGAGTTCGGACGAGATTCGGAGGTACCTGATTGTTTTGTGTCGGTCTGCGTGTCCGAGGGCTTACTTTTTGATGAGGCAAACACCGAGTCAACTGCCAGTTTTCGGACCGCCGAAACCCGAACGGAAACGCTCGGTTCGACGGAGAGAGAAACGTTCAGAGGGCAGCTAACTCTGCCGGTGCGGGCGGTTACATCACTAAGACGGCGCTGTATCCGCGCGCTAAAGCACGGGGTTTTAGCGCCTGTTCCGCAAGATAAACGCGTCTGGTGTGATTTGACTCTTCACTCATCCGATTCAGTCGTCTCGAGTCGCCACGTGAAGATCGCCTTCAAAACCACGACCAGACTGTTCGTCTCCCCTTCACCCCAGATGGCCGTCTCCGACCGGGGATCAGTTGGGCTCGCGTCCTCGCCATTGACGAGGGCACTCACGAGGGTTTTCTGCCCGTCCACCATCATAAGCCGACCGGCCGAGGTATCCGACCAGACCCAGAGCGACTCGAACATCGTCGCGCCGGGGATGGTATCCTGAATTCGGTCCTGCACCTCTGCGGAAACGCCCGCGAGCTTGATCGAAACCCCCCGCTCCGCCGCTTCGCTTAACTCCTCGATCAGCTCCTCGGTGAGGAGGTCCTCGACGGTCATGTAGACGATTTCCTCCTCCGCGCTGGCGAAGAACTCTCGTACACGCTCCGTGACTGCGGTCTGTCCATCGACAGTCCAGACACCGCGCTGTTCGGCTCGCCGCTCGACGGATTCGAGTTCGCTGAGGGCTGTCCGCAGTAACTCCGTGCGAGATCGCAGTTCGTGTTCGAACGTTCGACTGGCGGTTTCAGCCGAGATTGCCCAGAATTGCTTGGGCGACGACTGCAGAACATCGACGATTCCGCGCTCGTGTAATTCGTCGATGGCGTCGTATACTCTGGTTCGGGGCACTTGTGAGACTTGGCTCACGTCTCTAGCCGTTCCCGTACCGAGGCTCGCGAGCGCAACGAATGTCCGGGCCGCATAGGTGCTCAGTCCGAAGTGTTCAAGCTGCTCGACGGCGGTCGCCTCTGGGCTTCCGGTGGGATCGCTACTCATCAGATGTCTGGTTTGTCTCGCCTTCTCGAATCTGCCACGCGAGGTGACAAGTCGGCACGCAGGGGTAAGGTGGTTGGGACACGAATACTCGGCTGCATACCTGTGGAGAGGTAGCGTCCTGTAGTAATATATTTTTTGTGATTAAACGAGTTACAATCTAAACAATCATTTTATCCGACTCTATATCACTCGAATAGTCGATTTGTTTGTTGTGACTAGAAAAGTTACAACAGTATTGGCCAGTCACTGTCGAAACGTTGGAGCCAACTGATTTAGCCGGTTTTACGCATTTCAACGTCTCGACGAGTCATAGCCGCAGTAACAATACCTATCTGTCCCGGTGACCAACCCCCAATCAATTCCCGGGCTATCCGGGGAGTTGGGACACATGGATACGACCTCGAATCTGGAGGAAGCGGTCGAAGTTCTCCAACAGCTCGGTTTAAAGGAATACGAGGCGAGATGCTTCGTCGGGCTATCGCGCTTACACTCCGGGACGGCAAAGCAACTGAGCGAGATGACCGAAGTGCCCCGGACACGCGTGTATGATGCGATTCGGATGCTGGAGGCGCAGGGCCTCGTCGAGATCCAGCATTCGAGCCCACAGCAGTTCCGCGCCGTTCCGCTCGAAGAGGCCACAGAGACGCTTCGGGATCAATACGATGCCCGCGTAGAGCGACTCCACGACGCTCTCGAAACGGTCGAAATTGTCGATACGGATGACGAATCCTCCGTCCAGCAAGTGTGGGCAATGACCGGCCAAGACGCGATCGAGAATCGGACGAACGACCTCATCCGGGAGGCGACCGACGAGATCGTTCTGGTGGTGGGCGATGAGTCACTGTTGACCGAGGATCTAATCGATACCCTCAACGAGGTCGGCAACGGGGTTGATCTGCTTATCGGCGCGTTGACTGAGACCATTCAGGACCGGATTCGAGTGGCCGTGCCGGAGGCCACGACGTTCATCTCGGGACTGGAGTGGCTTCACGGCGAGAACGCCACCGTAGACGAGACGGCGATCGGCCGTTTGCTGTTGGTTGACCGATCGACGATTCTGGTGAGCTCGATTATGCCCACCACTAGGGAGGAACGAGCGGTCTTCGGGGAAGGGTTCGGGAACGGTCTCGTCGTGATCGCGCGTCGCCTCATGGCGCAGGGATTGTTGACCGTTCGTGATCCGAAGCAATAATCTAACTGCTGCGGCTATCGGTCCACTCGTCAGTACGTGCCGTTACCGTACGATCCTCCGTCGGTAGCTGCTCAGCGGGGGCTTTCGAGCGGTTGAAGGGTGAGATATTCGCCGTTGTCGATGGAGACGCGACAGCCGCTATAGACGAACGAGAGACAGCCACCCGTCCGGGGTTGACCGTTCGCCCGGGACTCGAATAGCGCATCCAGCGCGTCCGTGTCGAGGACGCACGCCAGCGGTCGGAGAGAACAGGGTTCACGTCCCTCCACGGCGCTCACCGCGCGAACGACAGCCGCACTCACCGATTCGTTTACTCCGATTTCGTACTCCACAACTCTAGTAAGGCTGGCCGAGTAAAACCTTATGAGTTTTTCACCCTGATAATCAAAACTCGCCTCGTTATGAATTTCGGGAATACTATCCACGGTACCGTTTAGGCAAGTTGAAATCGGCGAGAACGGTGCGGAGAAGACCTCAGAATCCCCTTCCATTCCAAATTGACCCGACGCGTCCATCGACGTCCCGCTCGTTCCACTCGTGGGACTCCCACCCGCCAGCGATTTTCCGGCCGCAATCGCGTAACTAAACGCGGCCCTTGAGACAGCACGAGGAGTTACCTTTTCCTGCGACGGTGAAGTCATCATCCACAACGACGGCGCGATTAACGAGGAAGTGGTCCGACTCAGCCAGCTATCAACGGCCGAACGGGTGGGATCGACGGATTTCCCGTCGTGGATGAATGGGTATCCGCCACAGAAGCGCGCTGAAAACCGCGACCCGCGAGAAAGTGATCACGGCGACCACGCTCAGCGAAGAAGACGGACGAGTGACGATCTTCACTGACGAGAGATTCGAGGACTATCACGTGACAATGAACGACGAACGACGAATCGGTGACTGGCCCACGGAGTGTGAATGTACCTATGGCCGTTGAGTCGGGTCTGTTACTCACGTTTCTCGCCGGACTGACGCTCGTTTTGGCCGCCGCGCATACTCTTGGAACGGTCGCCGACCGACTGGGGTTCGCACCGGTTGTCGGTGAACTCCTCACCGGATTGGTCTTGGGTCCGTCGCTTCTCGGGCTCGTC
Source organism: Halobellus sp. LT62 (assembly GCF_037031285.1). NCBI lineage: Archaea > Methanobacteriati > Methanobacteriota > Halobacteria > Halobacteriales > Haloferacaceae > Halobellus > Halobellus salinisoli. The sequence goes on along the minus strand of NZ_JAYEZO010000001.1, from coordinate 410,112 downwards.
GCTCCGAACGTCACGTCGATCGTCGTCCCGGTTCCCGATCGGCTGGCGGCCCTCGCGTCGCTCGGGCTCATCCTCCTTCTCGTGCTGGCTGGAACTGAAGTCAACGTTCAGACGGTCCGTCGCTATGTCCGACCGACGATAGCCCTCGCTACAGGGGCCTCGGCCGTGCCGTTCCTTCTGGGGTTCGCCTTGGGATGGGTTCTCCCCGCGAGATTCCTTGTCACTCCCGAACAGCGACTCCCATTTGCGCTGTTCCTGGCGACCGCTCTGAGTATCTCGGCGGTTCCCGTCGCCGTTCGCGTGCTGATCGACCTCGACGCGATGGATCAGACGGTGGGACAACTCACTCTCACTGTCGCTGTCGTCATCGACGCGGCGGGATGGATCGCCCTCACAATCGCGTCCGACATCGCAAGAGTGGGCCAGATGAACCCGTTAGGGGTCGGTCGGACACTCGGTGTCCTCGCTGTGTTCGTTGTGGTCGTCGTCGTGCTCGGCCCGCGAATCGTCGGTACACTCTTCGATGTCGCCTCCGCTGTTCGATCGCCCGTGTTAACCGGTTTTTCGATCGTCATAGTCGTCGGGCTCGGGATGGCGGGTGCCTCGCTCGCACTCGGGCTGGAGGCCGTTCTCGGCGCATTCCTCGCAGGTGTCCTAGTCAGGAACCGCCTCGATACGGAGACAGAACGGGTGTTCCAGATGGTGACGCTTGGGCTGTTCGCGCCGGTCTTTTTTGCGACGGCCGGGTTACGGGTCGATCTGAGTGGGCTGTTCACGCTGGATACGCTGCTGATCGTCGGGATCACACTCTCCGTTGCCGTGCTCGGAAAGGCACTCGGCGTGGTACTCGGAGCGACGTTCACGGATCTCACCCGAACGGAGACCATCTGCCTCGCCATCGGTCTCAACGCTCGCGGGGCGATGGAACTCGTGGTGGCAGCACTCGGCTTGGCAATCGGGATTCTCACGCCCACCATCTATGCCGTCATCGTGCTCGTCGCCATCGTTACCTCCGTGATGACGCCGCCACTGCTCCGGCGCGCCCTCTCACGCCTCCCGGAAAATGGGATGTCAGAAACGGCGTGACTTGCCATAGTAGATTCGAGAGTAATCCGTCACGTCTTGGAGAACCGATCAGTGACTGGCCGCGGCAACACCGAGGATTACGACGATGACGAACACGATATCGTTGACATCAGTCAGTCGACTGGCTTCTCGCACGCCGAACCGACAGTCGGTTCGGGATCGTCGTACGGATCCTTCTTATCGAACGGGAGATACCTTTGCGATGGTTTACCACTGTTGTTCCCGTACTTTTTGGTATGGTCGAAGCAAACGACTACGAGTCCGAACTGACGGCCGATCGCGAGGAGATCGCAGCCGTACTGAGTGGCGTGGTAGATGGGGTTCTAGCCGGCTCAATTCGGTTGGGTGACGGCGAGGACGCCACCACTGTTGCGTTTCCCGAGGAACTTGCTCTCGAAATCGAACTCGAGGCCGAGGACGACGAGTCGAGTCTGGAACTCGAACTGACATGGCCCTCTCCAAAAGGCGAGGGATCCGGATCCTCCCCCATCGAAGAGATCCCCGAAGGGGAAGGCGACGAACTATCAGTGCCCGTGGGTGCCGCCGACGCATCTCAGGCCCTGGCCCGGTTCGAAGTCTTCCGTGACCAAGACGAAGAATGGCGGTGGCGACTCCGCCACCGCAATGGGAACATCATCGCAACCAGTGGCGAAGGTTACACACGCAAACACAACGCTCGGAAAGGACTCCGGAGTGTGATCAAGAATGCACCAGAAGCGGAGTTAACAGAGGATCCTTCGAACTAGCGGAGAGCAGCAGGTGGTTTCACTCCATTGTGACTGCTCTCGGCATGAACGTTCTCACTGTTACCCGCCCGTTTATCGCTCTCCCTCGTAGGCTTCGAACCAGCCAGTGACGGTCTGCTGAAGCGCCCCAGTCGTGCTCCCGAGGTTCAGCATCTGGTAGCCGTTCGCCGCTTTCTCGTTGACATCGTCCATCCCGAATCCGAGACCGCCGACGGGAACGCCTGCATCGACGGCGTTCGAACGAACCGTCTCGACGGCTTCCTGCACGTCCGGATGGTCGATTTCGCCGGGACAGCCGAGCGATACGGAGAGATCAAGCGGGCCGATGAAGACGAACCCCAGCTCCGGGACGTCGAGGATTGCGTCGAGGTTCTCAACGGACGGCTCGGTTTCGATGGTCACGCCGACGATCGTCTCCCGGTCCTCGGTGGCAATGTAGTCGTCGGCGAGCCCCCAGCGTCGGGCCCGAGGCGACCCAAGTCCCCGATCGCCCGGACTCCCGTCGTAACTGAATCGAGCGGATTTCACCGCCTCACGGACCTCCGTCGCCGTCTCCACGCGCGGAAGAAAGACGTTCCTGACCCCGAGGTCCAGAGCCTTCCGGACCAGCGTTGGGTCCGTGTCGGGGAGTCGGACGAGCAGTTCGAGGTCCGTCCGCTCGGCTGCGCGTAGTAGGTCCTCCATCAGATTCGCATCCCACGGATCCGGCCCACCGTGTTCGAGGTCGATCCAGACGAAATCCACGCCGAGTTCACCGTAGAACTCTACGAGCGTGGGACTGTACGTGTTGTCGAGCACCCCGAGCGCAACGTCTCCGCTCTCTAACGTGACTGCGAGGTCGTTCGTCACCGCTGGATTGTTCATCAGTGTATCTTCCGGGACGGAGAGGAAACATCTACTGACCAAGTGATGGAGACTGCCTTCACGACTCGTTCGAGACGCATCTCGAAAGGCAGCGGATACTGCATACGTTCGAAAAGCTGCTACTGTCCACGAGATGTCCCCGCGGAGTTCACACTGACAAGCGTCCACACAGTTATCCGAATCGAGCGCCTATCTCGAAGGATGCCAGACGACAAACGGGACCGAGACGAACACCCAGACGACGAACAGCGACAACAACCAGCGCGGAGGCGGGAGGACGCACGCGACCGCGCCCACGAAGACCGAGCGATGAGCGGTGACCCTAGTGGACGGCTCGGTGACCTTGATGAGGCACTCGAATCCCAAGACTATCCGATCACGACGGATGAATTGGTCGAGGCCTATGGCGACTACGAGATCGAAACGCAGGACGGAACAAAGTCCCTCGAAGAAGTGCTTGCCTCAACCGATAATCAATCGTACGATTCCGCCGACGACGTTAGAAGCCGGATCTTGGGGATGATACATCGTTGACATACCCCTTGCCCTGAAGGGCGGGGTTTTAGCCTTGTAACTTCCATAAATCCCGAGAATTGAGATGACGTGGTATGTTCTGAGAGGTCCGAACGCAGATCTACAGATAAGCAAGGCAAGTGCCTCGGGGTCGTCCGAAACGGCGTAGCCGTTTCGTGATGACGAGAGACCTACGGTCTCTCGAACCACTTGACCCCGAGGGAGATTCACATCAACACCCGGAAGCAGATGGTACTGCCATAATTGTAGACATCGATCCGATTACCCGCCAAGCCACCAACCGTAGAGCTGTGCCTGCTCGTCAGTGTCGGGGTGCTTCTTCGATTGGCCGTAGGTCTTCCCCTTGAGGAGTTGACGTTCGACGGCGTTCGCTGCGAGACGGAGGGCGTGGGAGGCACCGTACCCCTCCCCATCGGCCGTGAAGTAGCCGCGGTCGGTGACTAGTCGAATCCGTGCTAACACCAGCGGCACACCCCGGCTCTGTTCTTTGTGCTCCTGCAGTTGGATGCTGGCCTTGATCACGCTCATCTCTCCGTACTTCGAGGTTACGCTCTCGATCAGCGCGGAGACGTCGTCGTAGTCCATCCCCTCCAACAGGTCGAGCCCGAACACCTGCACGGCGTTCCGGTCGTCGCGCTCCCAGGTGAGCGCCTCGATGACGTCCGTTTTCGTGACGATACCGATCGGCTCGTTGGTGTTGTCGGCCGTGACGACGAGAGAGGAGATTTCCCGTTCGAACATCGTCTCGACGACCTCGTCGAGCGGTGCGCTCCGCTCGACCGTCGCGACTACATCGGACATCAGGTTCCGCACCGGAAGATCGAGCATCCGGTCGGCATCGCCCTCGCGCGCGCCGAACCCACCACGGTTCTGCCCGCCACCGCCGCGGCCACCGAAGCCGCTCGACGAACCGCCTTGGCTCTTACTGCCGCCCCGAGTCGTGAACTCGATGACGTCGTACAGGCTCAGCATTCCCACGGGATCGTCCCCGTCGACGACCGGGAGATGGGCGATCCCGGCTTCTCGAAGCAGATTGAGCGCTTTCCCGATCGTGGTTTCGGGAGTCGCACTGATTAACTCCGCCGTGTAGGCGTCCTCGACGGTCACCGCGTCGAGGAACGGACGCACGGCTTCGAGGACGGCATCGCCGGTTACCACACCGACGACACGGTCGTCGTCGAGTACGGGGAGCGTTTTGGCGTCGCTCCCGATCATAAGCCGCGCGACCTCGCGGACGTCCTCGGTGCGGTCGACAGTCGGGACGTGCTGTACCTGTGAGCCGACCTTCGCAGAGGGCTGATTGGACGAGGACGCCAGCTGTCGGCGACTAACGACACCGCGATACTCGTCGCCGTCCGTTACGATGACGGCATCGAGCTCCTGATTCTCGAACGCCCCGGCGACCTTCGAGAGCGGTGTGCCGATGTCGAACTCGGTGAATTTTGGGGAGAGGATCTCTGAGATGTTCATCTGTTACTCTCTAGTGAGAGGGGCGCTGGACGGTTATGCTTGTTCCACTTCCTGATCTCCCGAGGATTTCGACGAGGGCTGAGTTACCGCCTATCTCGATGGGTTGAAGCCGAGTTCACAGACAGGCCCCAACCTCAACACGCCGAAGGCGTGTAGAGTGGGGTAGTCGATTAGTCAGTCGCTTTCCTCCCCAGCTAGCCGATCGTAAATCGGCCCGAGGTGGGCGTGCCCGACCACGGCGACGACGGATCCCTCGGTTCGCAGGGATTCGATCCGCGACGCCATACTCGCCTCGCGGAGCTCGTCGACGAGCACCTGCCCCGGCGGCAGCTCGAGCGCCCCCAGCAGTGCCCGACTCCGTGACAGCTTCCGGGCCTCGTCGGCGGCCTGTGCCGCAGGCGGATCGGCAACGGAACTGTCGTGGGCGGCCGGCGTCTCGACGGTGGGCGACCAAGGCGTCACCGTGCGGATCGCCGCACTGACGGCACAGGTGACGGCGTGTCTCGAGACGGAGAGGGTGTCCCGGATGGCGGAAGCCGCCGCCTCGCGGTCCGTCTCCCGTGCGCGAAGCGCCTCGACGAGCCGCCGCCCGTACGCCCAGTTGGGGGCGTCGATTCCCACGACCCGACCGTCGCCACTGGCTGCCAGCGCCGCGGCCATCTCCCCGCCGTCGTACGCACCGACCGTGCGTCCGTCGCGCGCACTGGCGTACTGTCTATAGAGTGGCATCGCGAGCGGGGACAGTTCGAGGGCAACGACTGCCGGTGCGACTCCCGCGACCACCCGTCGCGCCCGCGCCTGGCTCGCCGGGTGGTCATGTGTGACGCCGACCAGCACGACAATCCCGCCCGCCTCGGTCTCGGGAACGACTCGGAGATAGGTCTCGTCGAGTCGCGGATCATCGAATTGCGGGTCGTGTGCTGCGTGATCCGGTGGTCGGTGGCTCTCTACGTGTGCTGTCGGGTCAGCCGCTCCGTGCTCGTCCGTATGCTGGTGCTCGGTCATTGCCCGGGTTCCCGCTCGCTTCACGGTCGAAGCGAAGGATTACCTCCGGTAGCGGGTCCCTATACAAAGCCCTACCGACAGTAGGCCCTCGTAATCGAAGGTGACTAGTGGCCATCGCGTTCGCGCTGTCGGGCGGACCGCCGACCAGCGACTGCAGGTCATCGGAGTCGACAGCAGTGTAAGCGGCTCCATCTCTAGGGAGTCGGTTCCGGTCGCTTCGGCGGTCGCCTCTCACGGTCTCGGCCACCTAGTCGCCCGTCGGGCGAGTGCCAGCTCCTTCCCGCGGAGTCGTCGAACCGGCTGCCGACTTGTCGGAACTATCGTAACGTTTGCAACTGATTGCGCATCCGATCGCACGCTGTCGAGCGATCGAGCGAGTGAAGACTTACAAGCGCTACGAGAACTCCGGTAACAGGAGAAGACGGCGCTGTTCGACACCAGTTGGCCACGGACACCGGCTCGTTCGGAAGCGCTATCGGAGCGTGTCGTGACAGCCGCAAAAATCGGAGTGCGCACCGACGCGAGACGCGGAGCTACAGGTTTTTCTTGAGTCGGACCTCGTCGTCGGTGATCGTGTCGATACGATCCTTCTGCAGGGCGTAGTCGTCCTTGTCGGCATCGCCCCAGCCCAGCTTGGAACGGATGGTGTCCGTGATTCCCGGATCCGCGTTCACGTACGCCGTGCCGTTTCTGACCTCGGTGACTATCCCGATCTTCTTCCCGCTGGAGTTGACCACGTTCTTCCCTTCATCGTCTTCAGTTACGTGCATTCGTGCCATCGCAACCGGGACTGGGCCCGTGAACGGGTTTGTTATATAGGTGGTATCTCCTCAGAGCCACGATAAAGCCGCGTTACCAGCTTCTGAGCCGGTAAACAGCAATCAGCGGGTCACGGTAAGATCGGCCATACGGGCGGGCGTTGCCGGGCTACCCGTGGCCGAGCGGATCTCCGGATCAAGCCGAGATCATACGTAGAAGTATCATCAAACCTACTGGCAAAGTCATCCGCTATCTCTCGCACGGCGTTCTTGAGAGAAAGTGGGTAATCCAACAGGGAGATCGCTACGTAAGTCCTCTGTACTGAACACGTGGATAGACCCCAACATCCTCAGCCAACTATCGAACCCCTCAGATCGGTACTGTGGGGAGTTCGATGACCTGAAAAAGGGACTGAACAGCGAGTCTCAACTATCACGCGCGGTTGGTAATATCCCACGGTGAAGAATTGTATTCGTAGAGGTTGCCAATGGATGTGGAACGCAAGACGAGACCGGTTTCCGTGTTGTTGTCGGTTCAAATCACCACCGATTTTGGACGATAAAACCGCCGTATGACGTCGCTGTCGCTCGAGTTTAGTCCGTGTAGAAACCTGATGCCGCCTCCCGGATTGTGAACCTCACTCGCAAATCACAGATTTGCTCGCTGGTTCAAATCCGCTCGGGTATCGTTCACTGCTCACGTCGTTCGCAGGAAAATGCCGCCTCCCGGATTTGAACCGGGGACAGCTCGATCTTCAGTCGAGTGCTCTCCCAGTCTGAGCTAAGGCGGCGCGCACTTCGCTCGACGCCGAGTATATAAAAAAGGGTTTCGGATCGATTCGCGGCGGAGATTCCAGATCCGTCGCCGTCGCGCGAAACTGTCACAGATCACGAGTGACTGGTTCGTTGTTCGGATCGGGTCAAGAGCACGGAGGCGGTGATTCATTGCTCTTCCTGTACCGATGTCGCGAATCTCACCGATCGAGTCAACCCGGCCTACGAGTCCGCGTCGGACTTCTTGGGGAGGTTGCGCCGCTCCGAGAAGTAATACAGGATCACGATGAAGCCAACGGTGGGGACGACGACGCCGAGCCAGTACTGTTCGGGGTTCCGCAGATCGAGTCGCTTCGCGTCGAAGTACATCACGACAGCGAGCGGGAGCTGGATGAACAGGGACCCGATCAACAGAAGCATCACCAACTCGCGCATTGACGGTGTGTTACACGCTCGCAGTGGATTACTCTTGCGTCAAACTGTCCGATAGACATTTTGTTCGGGAATCGAATGTGCGTCCCGATGTCAGAGACTGCCCTGAAGCGGTCCATCCGCCGTGGTATCGCCCTCCTCCTAATCCCACTGTCCTCAATTGGGTTTCCCGAGTTCGTCGAGGCCACGCTCCCGGGGATATCGCAGGCGTTCAGTGTCGTCGCCTTCGCGGCCGCCGTGCTCTATCTGCTCGGGAGTGTGGTGTGGCAACTGTCTACAGCGGCCGATACGCCGTTTTGACCGCGGTTCCGATGTTAGATCACCTTACCTCTTTAGATCATCAATTATTTTTTGCCCCTTGCCGGTCGCAGTCCAGAGACGGCCTTTACGCCGATCTGGAGTTATGCACTCGGCGAGACCGTGGTCATTCAGATCTGAGAGCGTGTTGCTCACGTGACTGAGATAGTATTCGGTGCGTTCAGCGAGCTCTTTCGGGGTCCGAGGCTTTTCTTCGAGAGCCAGCAAAATATTCTCGCGGTAACCACTTGCTTTGACCCACGAGTATTCCTCAACGTCCATTCAACCGAAGCGTTGCGTCTGTCGTAGTATGTATCTTGGCTACAACTTACGTACAAGATACGCATATACCGAGCAATGAGAAATTTAAACGACCCCCCGTACGTTCACTAAGGAAATGATCGAGGGGAAGTTAACTGCCATTGACCTCTTCTGTGGAGCTGGCGGCCTCTCTCAGGGACTCCACGATGCTGGATTTGAGGTATTGTGGGGCATTGACCACGAGGAGAAGACCAAACCGACCTATGAGGCGAACCACGGGTGCGAAATGACTGTCGGAGACATCCGCGAGGAGGAACCGCCCGAACTCGGCCTCAAAGAGGGCGAATTGGATCTCGTGGCCGGGGGGCCTCCCTGTCCGACGTTCTCTCTCGTTGGACGAAGCAAAATCAACTCTCTCGAAGGACGGAATAATCAAACAGACGAGCGTCACCTGCTCTACGAGGAGTTCCTCCGGTTCGTCGACCACTATCAGCCAAAAGCGTTCGTGATGGAGAACGTCGAGGGGATGCTCTCGGCGGAAAACGAGGATGGTGTTCCAGTGGTCGATACCATCAAAGAGCAGATGCGCGGCGAAAGAGAGGTTGCGGATCTGGATCTGGATCTAAATTATACTGTCCGCGTACAGTTGCTCGACGCAGCCGACTACGGCGTTCCTCAGCACCGGAAGCGCCTCTTCTTTATCGGAAATCGGATCGGCGTGGGAAATCCGGATATGGAGCAATGGGCGACTCACCGGGCTCCGAAGAACGAGAAAGAAAAGAACATCAAATACAGAGAAGACCCGTCGAAGCGGTCTGAAGAGGATCAGCATACCCTTGATGGGTTCGTTGATGACCGAGAAGAGGAAATCTTCCCGACGTTCTACAAAAACCGACGGAACAAGAAGCCGTGGAATACCGTAGCTGACGCGATTCTCGATCTTCCGCCGGTTTCACCGTCGGGAGAAACACCGCCGACGAAAGCCGAAGAGTACGAACTCGGCCCGGTCTCGGAATACCAGTACTGGGCTCGCGATCTCGACGAGGAGCAGGACTGGGAAGAGCAACCCCTCCTGAACCACGAGTGTCGAGGGCACAATATGCGTGATCTGACGCTGTACAAGCTACTCGGAGAGGGTACTTCGTACATCATCGGAGATATTCCCGAAGAACACCAGCCGTACCGAACGGACATCTTCCCGGACAAGCTGAAGAAACAGAATCCGACGGAGCCGTCGACGACGGTCGTCGCGCACCTCTACAAGGACGGGCATATGTTCATTCACCCGAACGAGGCCCGCTCGATTACGGTTCGTGAGGCTGCGAGGCTTCAATCGTTCAAAGATACCTTCGAGTTCCCGGTTTCACGGACCCACGCATTCAAGCAGGTCGGGAACGCTGTGCCACCGCTATTGGCGCAAGCGATTGGAACAGCGGTCCGCTCTGAGATCTTCAATCACTCAGTCCACGGTGAAAAGCCCCAGAAAGCGGATTGATCAGAATCGGGCGGGTACACCAGTGAACTCGACGACGTCTCGGATAAACTGATCCGCAGGCCGGAGCGTATCGGAGAGTTCCTCGTCGTCTCTGTACCGATTCCAAACGAAGGAATCACGTGGAACGTAGATCCGACCGCCGTCGTTACTGATGTCCTGAAGCTTCTCTCGTGAGACGTCCGCCATCAGGAGCGAGACGAACCAGACTTCGTCGACGCCGATTTCGGCTTCACGAGAGAGACTCTGCCGGAAGCGTTCTCGGAGAGTACGCTTACAAGAAAACCCAATACTCCCGTCCGATCCACTAACCATATTGTCGATCTCGATGTCGCCGAAGTGTTCGGGCGTGCCCGTAGCGGGGATGTCGAATCGACCGAAAATATGCTGTAGCCCAGTTTCGAGGACGTTGCCTGCCGTAGAGGCTCGACTCTGGCCCGCACGGCGCTCGTACTCCTGTACGATTCCGGAGACGATCCTCGCGACTTCCCGTTCTGAGAGATACGGATCGGATCGAAGCGCCTGCATCTTCTCGTGGACGTATTCGATAAGCGGTTCCCGCTGCGCGCCCAGCTGATAGGCTTCGCCCTCGAAATCGACATTAAACAGCGCGTCGTACGCCGCAGCGGGGTCGAGCGTACCGGATTCGTTTTCTAAGGTCTCGTCAACGATCTCGACGATCTCAGACTCGCCGAAACTGGGAGTCATATCGAGAATTTCGCTGGTTCGAACAACCGCGTCGATCGCGATTCCGAACTCACGGAGGTCGTCGGGTTCTTCGATCCGCCTGAGGATCCGCTCGACCAAGTCCTCCGTTTGTCGGTACCGCTTCGAGATGTCGTCTCCGTACGTTCGAGTGACAGAGCCAGTAATCGTGTCCTCGATGTGTTGCTTTTGGACTTCGACGGCTGATTCGGTCATTTGTTGGTCGTCGTCCAAGTTCTCTTCGAGGTGAGCGGAGAGCTGTTTGAGCGTGTCTACTTCCTTCGTGGCGTACCCGCCGAAACTCGAGGCGACGAGATCGCGTGCAAACCAGTACACCTTGAACTCGGAGGGATCACCTGAATAGTCCGCCATCCAGCAGGACCGAGGGAAAGGGCTACAATGAGAAGTAAGTACATTTTGGATACTAATTACATACAAGAAAGATGTCTTCCGAACGCCATCCAGTGAGTAGATCCGAGAGATATGCGACTGAGCGGAGTCGAGCCCCGGATCACGCAAGCGTTCTGGATGTCGAAGAGTCACTCGTCGTGGTACTTATCCATCCGGACGTGTTCGGCGGGTCGGAGGCGGCTCACGAGGCGGTCGTCGACGAGGGATAACAGCATCTCCTCGTTGTTCGTGATGCAGATGACCGCGAATTGCGGGAGGCGGTGCAGATCGTAGATGAGGTCGGGATCTCCGAGCTGGTCGGCCTCATCGAGGAGGACAACCGTTCGGGACCGTCGTAGCGCTGAAGCCTGTCGATGAGTTCGTCGTGCGGCGTCGACTGCCGGTGAATGTCGGTCGTCTGGCCGAGACCGTCGAGAATCTGATACAGCGTCCGAAAGCGCGTGTTGTTCCGCCAGCAGTTGACGTATGTGGCTTCGATGCCGAGAACTTCCTCGCGAAGGCGCTCGATGACGAACTTCGAGAGACAAGTCTTCCCTGCACCGCTGGGTCCGGTCACGGTGTGGTGTCGGTGGGCTTGCCGTCCGTGATCGGTTCGAGGACGCTGGAGAGGTGATTGACCTCGGCGTCGCGATGCTCGACTCGCGGGGGACGAAGCCGGCTCGGAGTCCCCGAGCATCGCGGATCATAGTGGTAGTGAGGCGGTTTCGATTGCGGTCACTAAAGGATGACTGAGAGATTTCCGGAAAGAAGGGATTTGGGATTGTTTGGTCGATTGTATCCGTCGATTTCGTTTGTGGAAACGGAGTGTTTCCGGAAACTTCCGGAAACGCCGCGCGGCCGGTAGTCATTACCTCTCGGATATCTGCACGGCGAGGTTTCGGGCCCGCGCCACGTATTCGTCCGCTTCCGGGTGTCCGGTCTCGTCGATCTCCGCGAGCAGGTTGCTGACGATTTCAGCCCGTTCTGCGACGACTGCGGGATCGTCGAGATCGCGGACGTCTGCGGCGACCGCTTGGGCCTCACCCAACAGGCGACTCGCGGTCCGCTCGACGGCGAGTTCGGCCGTCGCCGCAAGGCACTCGTATAATTCGGTCTGCGGGTCACTGGTCATACGTCGTACGCGTGGGTTTCGAGCGTCTCCAGTTCCACGGAATCCAACACCGCCTCGTTCGTCGCCTCGAGGACGACGGGCGGGACGGTCGTTTCCGGAAGGCGTTCGGCCTGCGTGGCTTCGAGCGCCTCGACCCACCGTCCAAGACAGAGACACCAACGATCGCCCGGGTCCAGTCCGGGAAACTGGAACTCGGGGCGCGGCGTCACGAGATCGTTGCCTCGCGATTTGCTGAACGCCAAGAAGTCCCCGGTCATCACCGCACAGAGTTCGTGTCGTCCCCGATCGTTGGGATGGGTTCCACAGCACCCGTCGCGCTCGAAACCGGTCGTCGGATCAGCGCTACAGGTGGCGATTTCCCCGCCGAGAACGTTCCGTTCGGACATACCGGCTGCACGTACCGTGTGAACAAAATTCCCCGTGTGACCGTTCCAGATGGGCTGCACCCCAGCATTGTGGTCGAGAGTGCGCGAAATCGGTGGTATCGGTGCCGCGCGACTCCAACGTGGTCACTCCGTCACTCGGACGACTTGCTTCCCGATGTTGTCGCCGGAGAACAGTCCGAGGAACGCATCCGGTGCGTTCTCTAAGCCCTCGACGACTGATTCACGGTGAGCGATCTCGCCGCTCGCAACCCACTCTGCGAGCTGTTCGCTCGCTTCCCCGAACCGGGTCGCATAATCGCCGACGAGAAGGCCCTGAACTTTCGCGCGTGTCGCGATGAGCAGCGGCAGCTTTCGAGGTCCGGTCGGGATACTCTCGTCGTTATAGTACGCGATCTGTCCGCAGACGGCCACACGAGCGTCGAGATTCAGTTTCGTGAATACGGCGTCCGTGATCGGTCCGCCGACGTTGTCGTAATAGACGTCGACGCCGTCCGGTGCGGCCTCATCAAGCGCGGCCTCGTAGTCGTCAATCTCTTTGTAGTTGATCGCAGCGTCGAATCCGAGATCGTCGGTGAGCCAGCGGGTCTTCTCGTCCGACCCGGCGAATCCGACGACGCGGCAGCCGTTTAGCTTCGCGATCTGTCCGACGACCGATCCAACCGCACCCGCCGCCCCGGAAACGACGACGGTGTCGCCGGGCTTGGGCTCGCCGACATCGAGCAATCCGAAGTACGCCGTCCGGCCCGGCATCCCGAGGACGCCGAGATAGGCGGGCAGGTCAGCGACCTCGGGATCGACGGGGGCGACGTCATCTGCGTCGAGAACGCTGTAATCAGCCCACGTTCCCTCTCCGGTCACAAAGTCGCCTGCGTCGTATTGCTCGCTGTTGCTCTCGACGACTTCGCCGACGACGCCTCCTTTCAGGACGTCTCCGACGTCCCACGGCTCCGCGTACGATTCGCGGTCCCGCATCCGGCCGCGCATATACGGGTCAACAGAGAGGTGCTCGACACGGACGAGCAGTTCACCTTCGGCGGGCTCTGGGACGTTCTCTTCTCTGAGTTCGAAGCAGTCCGCGTCTGGTTCACCGGTTGGTCGTTCTACGAAGTACCAACTGCGGTTTGTGTCTTCCACACCCTCTTTCGGCTCGTTGTGTCAAAGAGACTTCGGAAGACGGTGCAGTCGCACAAGTCTCGTCTGAAGGCTTTCACCCTTGCTCTCAGACTGGTCCGGAAGGTCGCTAGTAAAGGCCTGACTGTACTAGGGCGGATAGTCAACGAGTTGTTAACCCAACTTCAATTGGCCGAGGTGAATTTCCATCTGGGAGATCACCACTTGTTAGAGCACGCGATCTAAGAAAACGTGACTGTCAGTGCTCAGTATTGGTGGTAGTATCGTCTGTTTCCTCTGACACTGGTGGATCTGCCCCTCCGCGCCAGCTGAACAGTAGCTCACGGATGGTGAGTTCACGGATCCCCGGGTACCGGGATTGTTCGGTTTGAGCATAGTTCACTAGTGTAAGCAAAAACACACCGCCGATAGTATTGCCGAGCAAGATCGGCAGCCAGTACTGAGAAAAGACGATGAAAACTCCCGAGTCAGTAGTTAGCAGAAAGTAGAATGCTTCAGACGCAGCGGTTATCACGTGATAGAGGTCGGCAGCGGCTATCAGATAGAAAGAGACATAGATGACGAACAACCGCGAGATTGTATCTCGCGCGGCGTGATCGAGCCACACAACCCCCGCGACTAACCACCCGGCAAACAACGCCCGGTTGAAGATCGACCACCATTCGTGATCAAGTCCGCTACTGACAAACGTAGTCCCGGTTTGGACTGCTTCCGGCGAAAGGACCCCACCGTACACCAGCAGGTACGCACCGAGTCCCGCTCCGACGATGTTGCCGATCAGGACAACCCCCCAGACGCGCAAGAGGAGTGGAATACTGGCGAGGCGAGCGAGGGCAAGGGCAACGGGAGGTAACGTATTCTCGGTATACAGCTGGTAGTGACCGAGGATAATATAGATGAATCCAACAGGATAGAGGATCGAGCTCAAGAACCGATTATCGGGGAACATCTCCATACCGACGATATGCCCGAGGAAGGTGAGGACGATGGCGAACCCGGCGGCCAGACCGCTGAAAAACAGTTGTTGCTTAGGGGCCCCGATTTCTTGGGCGGCACTCGCCAGAATTCGTTCGAAGATTTCATTCGCCGAGAAGCGGTCCCGAACTGCCCACCCTGCAGCCGGAGCCCCGGATGCGGCTCGGTCGAGCGACTCACGGAGTTCGTCATCCGACCCATCGTCATTTGCGTCACTCACTTCAGATACCCTTTAGTTGCGGAGGTGCTGTTTCTGTCACAATCTGCCAGACGCTGAATAGTACCTCTAGATAGTGGAGCGGTCCCCGAGTGTCAAAAGACAGGAGCGCCAGCACACTTCCGTTTCTAAGCGTCATAAATAGCTATTATAGCCCAATTCATAATTGACTCACGATATGGTTCCTCGCAATTACCGATTGTGAATAACGTAGCTTTGGCGATGCGAACGAATAGGATCTGAAATAAGAGATGAGTCGATTCATCGTTGATTTTTGACGATACCCTTTCGATGATTCCTCTCTTCGAGCGATTAGAAGCGATTTCGGACCGTGCAGGCTGATACATCACCTTTGTCGGCGATCGATTGGACTGTTCAATTCATAGAACTGAGTACACGATTCACCAGAGCAATAATTCGGGATCGAATCGTATGTCCGGACACCAGCGAGCCGGAGTGAAAGAGCCGTCTGCTTATAAATCAGTTCTCGACCGTCAAGTGAAGCGGTCCACCACCCGTTTCAGTCAATTCTTTTTGGTCCCGGCGAGAATCAATCACAGCACCACAATTCGGGCACTCGTAGATCAGAGAATCGGCGAGTACGTGGATGAGCCAGTCTCCATTAATGCGACTTTCGTGACCACACTCAGGGCAATAGAGCGTCGCCTTGTCGGGCGGCTGTCGCTCAGGAGTCGAAGTAGAGGGCGTCATTCCAATATATTCACTCCGGACAGGGATAACCATTCGTACTTCAATTCGAGTGCCGACTCGGTACCGACGGTGAATAGAATGAGTCGAAGAGGAGATTGAACAGTTTAGGAACGACACGGCTCAAGAGGGAGGTTACTTTCTCTCTCCATCAACGAGAATAGTACTATTTCCATCAACCTCGATAACGTGGTCTCGTGTTTCGAACTGGAGACGCCACGAATTACTATTGTGAGCCTCTAAATCGCGGATCGCATCTGTAGATACGTACCGTTCGAGGGATTCATCGAGAGCTTTCGGATCCGTATTCTCAACCTCGGCTATCGACTGCGTGATCTGATCAAGAACAGGATTTACCATAATTACCACGAACCTTTCGCGCCAAAATCATCAATCCCATAGTTTTTACGACCTTTGATAAACCGGATAACAGGCTCGTTCATATGTTCAATTAGCAGACAAGTTTTCACGGCTAATTCCGTTGTTGAGTCGTGAAATAAACACCGCGACAAGCGTTCTATGACACCCGCGAATCGAAGACTGAACCACCCTCGAATCACGCGACGTCGACCACCGAATACCGCCGATCGTGACTCGTGCCATCGGCGTGCAAGAGGTTGTACTGCTCCATCTTCGAGAGATACGTTCGGACGGTCGGCTTCGTTCGCGGATCCTCGACAGCGTCGACGTGGCGGTCGTAGACCGCGCTCGGGCCGGGCAGACCGTGCTCATCCAGAACGTACTCGCCGATTTATCGTAGACGGTACGTTGGTACGGTGTGAGCGCGTCGAGGCTCTTCTGGCGAATCTCACACGGTATCCTGGAGATACGAATCGAGGGGGATGCGCTCGACGCCGACGGTGTCGTAATCCCGCTCCGTGGAGAGCACCGTGTCGCCGTTGGTATGCGCGATCGGTTCTGATCGTGGTGGGTTCGAGGATACTCTCTTCGCGTCGTCATCTATTTGTGATGTCGCAGAGGGTTACGAGTATCTGAAATGAGCCAAGCGACGCTTGCGGATCGCCCCTACGTCAACTCGAATCTGTTCTCGGGGCACTATCTGGACGAACGCCTCCAAGATCGCGACGAGTGGGACTGCGACGAGGCCGCCAGTGAGGCGATGGCCGACCTTCAAGCGCTGTACGAGCTCGAAGGCGAACTGGTCACCGGGTACAGTGAAGACGCCCTGATCGACAACTGGATCGACGAGGTGCTGGACACTTTGGGCTTCGGGACGCAAGTGGAGGTATCGCTTCCCGGCCGCGGCGGCTTCGTCGACGAACTCCTCTTCGAGAATTCAGAGCGGCGACGGAACGCCGCGAAGGTGTATCTCGACAGCGAGGATACGAGAGACCTCTTTGAACGCGGTGTCGGGCTCGTCGAGGCCAAACAGTGGGACGCCGACTTCACTGCGCGATTCAGCGAGCAGCGTCCCTATCGAAACGCCTCACACCAGATCAAACACTACCTCGAAAACACGCCCGAAAACATCCAGTGGGGCGTACTCACGAACGGCCGGAAGTGGCGGCTCTACGGGACGAAAAACTACGAGACCCAAACCTACTTCGAGGTTGATCTACCCGAGCTCTTGGAGCGCGGCGACCTAGAGGCATTCAAATACTTCTACGTGTTCTTCCGGCCGGGAGCGTTCCACGAATCGGGCGGCACGACCTTCCTCGACGAGGTGTGGTCCGAAAGCGAGACCGCGTCTCAGGAACTCGGCGAAGACCTACAGGACAACGTTTTCACGGCCGTCCGCGTGCTTGGGAAGGGCTTCGTCGAGACGAACGACAGTCTCGACATCGACCCCGGAGACGAGGAGGCGCTCGGCGAACTGAAAGAGCAATCGCTGGTGTTGCTCTACCGGCTGATGTTCGTGCTCTACGCCGAGTCGCGGGGATTGATTCACCCGGAGGGACAGGCCGCCCAAGACGACTACGAGAACAATTTCAGCTTAGACGAGCTTCGCATCGAGATCCACGATGCGATCGGCGAGGTCGACGACGGCTTCGAGGACGAGTTCAGCACGTATTCGACGTCGATGTGGAGCCGCTTGGAAGACCTGTTCCGCCTGATCGACCAAGGCGAGGAGGATCTCGGAATTCCGCCCTACAACGGCGGGCTGTTCAACCACGACGAGCACGAGTTCCTCACCGAAAACGAGGTGAGCAATCGGTATCTCGCGGAGGTCATCTACCGGCTCTCGACCGCGCAGAACGACGAGGGGCGCTACGTGCTCGCCGATTACGCGGACTTGGACACGCGGCACCTCGGCTCGGTGTACGAGGGGCTCTTAGAGCACCAGTTCCGCATCGCGCCGGAGCAGTACGCCGCGGTCGCAGAAGACGGCGGGCAGGTCTGGAAACCCGCGACGGAGGTCTCGGTCGCCGACGCCGTCGAGACCGTCGACGAAGGCGGGCTCTACGTCGTCAACGACGAGGGCGAGCGGAAGGCCACGGGCTCGTACTACACGCCCGACTACGTCGTGACGTACATCGTCGAGGAGACCGTCGGGCCGCTGGTCGAGGAGATTCGCGAAGATCTGATCGAGCAGGGCTTCGAGCCGGGGACGCAGGAGTACATCGGGCCGTTCTTCCGGCGCGTGACCGACCTGCGAATTCTCGATCCCGCGATGGGAAGCGGGCACTTCCTCACGAAGGCAACGGGCTACCTCTCCGAGCAGGTGATGAGCGAAGTCCGCGAAGCGGAATCGGAGTTCGGCGTCGCTTTCGACGAGCGGCACGTACGGAGAGAAATCACCAAGGAGTGCATCTACGGCGTCGACCTCAACGGGATGGCCGTCGAGCTGGCGAAGCTGTCGATGTGGTTGGAGACGCTCGCGGCCGATCGGCCGTTGGCGTTCCTCGATCACCACTTCAAGCAGGGGAACTCACTCGTCGGGAGCGACATCGAGGACGTGCTGGACAACGGTGATGATGCTGACGCCGAGGACGGACAACTCACCCTCCAGCAATCCTTCGAGCACACACGTCAGCGCGCTCTTGAACACGTGATGGAGCGGTTTCAGGAGCTACTCTCAATCGAGAACGAATCGCTCGAAGACGTCAAGGAGATGGAAGCCGCCTTCGACGAGGTACAAGACGATCCGCTGTATCGGCATCTCCTCTCGATGGCCAACGTTCACACTGCCGAAGCGTTCGGGCTCTCGGTCCCCGGCGACGCCTACGAGCGGATGGCCGAGGCGCTACGTGGCGAGTCGTGGGCGGACATCGAGGGCCAAGATTGGTTTGAGGACGCGCAGGCGATAGCTGACGAGCAGCGATTCTTCCACTGGGAACTAGAGTTCCCTGTAGCGTTCTACGGTGGTGATGGCGAAAAGCTGGAGGATGCTGGGTTTGATGCGGTGATCGGGAATCCGCCGTATATTCGGATGGAGAAGTTCAAGGACTTGAAGAATTAT
The DNA here is from genome assembly GCF_037031285.1 of Halobellus sp. LT62. Taxonomy (NCBI): domain Archaea; kingdom Methanobacteriati; phylum Methanobacteriota; class Halobacteria; order Halobacteriales; family Haloferacaceae; genus Halobellus; species Halobellus salinisoli. Next base: position 391,328 of record NZ_JAYEZO010000001.1, on the reverse strand, counting down.
CTTCGTGGAGCATACGAAACACACGCTTCACGGTCGGATATGTACGTGTACTTCGTAGAGAGATCAATCGAAGTGCTTCAACCGAATGGGGAATACGGAGCGATTATCTCGAATAAATTCCTCCGAGCGAACTACGGTCGTGGTCTTCGTCAGTTCCTCTCTCGTAACGTCTCAATAAAAAATATGATCGACTTCGGAGAACTTCCTGTTTTTGACGATGCCTCAGTTATGCCGTTAATTCTTCTGGGAACCACAGGGTCTTATCCCGAACATCCACGGTACGCTGAGATACACGCGCTGGACTTTGACACTCTGTTCCGGAGAGTGGATCAGCGGGCTTACCAATGTGATCCCGACGCCATCAGTGGACCAGATTGGCGCGTCGCACCTCGACACGTCTCAGACCTAATGGATAAACTCGATCAGCGAGGTCAACCTCTTGGTGATGTTGTTAACGATCAGATTCTGCGTGGAATTGTCACGGGGTTGAACGAGGCTTTCTTGATAGATGGAGAAGTTAGAGACCAGCTGATAGATCAAGATACTCGATCAAAGGAAGTGATCAATCCCTTGGTCAGGGGCGACGATATGGAAAGATACCGAATCAAGAACCGCGAGCAGTGGATCCTCTATATCGATCACGGAACGGATATTGATTCGTATCCGGCTGTTAAGGAATACCTCAGTCAGTATCGACCTGACCTCGAAGATCGAGCGACAGAGCAAGAATGGTACGAACTACAACAGCCACAGTCTGCGTATCGAGGTCATTTCGACGAGCCGAAAATCTTGTATCCAGAAATCGCTCTTGAGCCTCGATTCGCCTACCACGACGGGCCTCTATATCCAAACAATAAGTGCTTCTTTATTCCCCAAGAGAACCACGAACTGCTTGCGATTTTGAACAGTAATGTGACGCATTTCTATTTAGCACAAACCTGTTCTACGCTTGGAAATCCTAGGGACAGAGGCCGAATTGAGTTCAGAGCCCAATACTTGACAAATCTCCCGATACCGTCCCGTTTGGAGGAGATCGAAACCGAAGCGGGAGATGGTTTGAGCAATCTTGCTAAGAAGATTTCAGATCTTAAACAGCGCCGTGCATCTCTCAACCTCAATCTCCGCAACTACCTCGGAAACTACGCTGACGGCCCGAAACTCCCGGATATCGGCCTCTTCCAACCGACGAGTTCGAACGTCCTCGGCGGAACCGCGGAGGACTACGAGAACCTCCGGATCGGCGACGCAAGAACCGAGCGCGACGGGTCGAGCGTCACAATCAGCGCGACGGCACGCTACAAGCCCTCTGACGGCGAGGAACACGAGACCGACCGCTGGGGCTACACTGAGACCGGATACCTAGAAGCGTTCACCCTCACGGATCTGACAGACAAGGAGGCCGCGCTCGTCGAGGCGTTCGTGCCCGTCGCTGTCGACGAGGCGGGCGGCTTCGCGAACTTCCGCGAGACCGCGACGAAAACGAACTCGCTCGTCGATCGTCTGGAGGCGCTGACGCTTCCCGATCCCGACGACGTCGCCGACGGGCTGGAGCGGTACATCGACGCCAAAGAGCGCGCCGAGGAGTTGGACGCGAAGATCGAACGGACTGACGAGCTGATCGACGAGATCGTCTACGAGCTGTACGGGCTGACTGATGAGGAGATCGAGATCGTGGAAGAGGCGGTCGCGGAGTGATCGTATTGAAAAGCCTCGTTCTATTCTATAGATGATGCTTTTCGGATTTTTTCAATTAGGTCCGGATACTCAGACTCCGTATTCAGGTCTCTATACCCGCGGATTGAGAGGTTGAAAGAGTAGTATTCCTTTTGCCGTTCAGAGGGTTCGCCAGCGTATGGAATTGGACTTGGCTCTTCTTGATTCTCATACCCAGAAAGATTATTAAACGCCTTTTCTACAATTGGGTCGGACGTTTCGCTTCGGATGTGGGTCAACTCTCGCGTCCAATAGAGGAAATTGTCCTTCTTGCCGGTGAGCAGTCTATGGTTTGAATCTTGTTGCTTATATGGCCGATTGGAATTCTCGATGAAAGCAATCTCGATGAGGACTTGGCAGAGCCAAGTCGCATACTCTTCTGCATCTAATGATGCCGCGTCTATACACAGATTCTGCCACGTTTTTCTGAAGTTTCCTTCTGTAATGGGGTAGTATTCGTTCTCAACGCGGAACTGGAGAAAGTTACTCGTGGCTTTGATCACCGCGTCTCTGGTGCGCCCTGCTTGTTGAACTGTGTCCTCTGAATCCGGGGCCCTCTGCGATGGTTTGTGTAGCCCAAGTTCGCTGAATTCGTGACTTTCCGCGAGGTTTTCTAAGACTGTTTTATGAGCCTTGTAAATATTATCGAAGAATTCTCTGAGTGCACTTGTATGCCACTTGGGCTCTTCAGATCGGTTCAGATTTGAAAGTAGCTCTTGACCAATTAGGTCATTTCCGGAGCGAAGAATTTTGTAGTGTTCGTATTTGGTCTCTTCGAGCATTAACTCAGACACTGCCGGCCAGACTCGATTAATCGTCACTATGTCGTCTCCGTTTACTGGAGATTGCATAATCGTCTTGCGGAGTCCCCAAAGTGCCTGACGAGGGATCCTCTGGTTCCTATTCTCGCTCATCCCCTCCTTTCCGAGCCGTACTTGTGCGTCGATTGCCGCGCTAACAATCTGGGACTCGTCTTTCTCTGCAGCGTGGATAGTTATCGAGTGAAGGTGCTCTTTCAGAACTGGCCCAAAGAGTTGCTCTTTACATTCCACAGAAGGATCGCTGAAGACCTCATCGTCATCCAATTCAGTTAGTGTCTCCGACGCGAATTGCTCATACTGATCAAGTGCTGATTTTGCAGTTCCGTATTCACCGCTCGACAGAGCGGACATTATGAATCGGTAGAGTGGCTGAAGAGGGTGTGCGTTCTTTTCGGGAGAATCCGCAAGATCACTGCATTTACTTAGATACTCGCCGGGAGAAACCGTCTCAGTAAATAGCGTAACGAGACTCTCTGGAGAGCTGATAGCGACCATTCCACGAACAAAGAAATAGAGAAACAGCAGAACGAGAACAAAGAGCCCAAGCGCGACAGCGAAAACCGCAGGGTAGAATGGATTCATCGCCTCTGCGGCCCCGAGCAAAAGAATCGAGTCGAGGATGATTGAGGCTGAGAAGAGAGCGAATGTTCCTTTGAATAGCGGTGTTCGGAATGGCAGCGTAGCCATTCGTGGAGCGTATCGCGTAGCGACAAGCTGCGTTGAAATGAGCGTCACAGAAATGACGATTGCCAAGACACTCGCCTGTGCGCCGATCATAACCGAAAGCAGAGTATCAAGGTTTTCTCGTGGGAACACGGGAGATAGGAAATACCCCGTAACACCGAGGATGATAAGCAACAGTGTTGCTCCGAAAATAGAGGTATAGTTCTCTTTGAGAACTTCCCTCCAACTACTGGCCATAACCGACGCACAGGGCGGTATTTAATAAAATGTCCTGACAAGGTGAGCGCGTTCAGGCGGATACTGGACGCGACCGCGTTCCACGCCTACGGGCTGGCGAGCAGACGAAGTTCATCCTCGACGACTTCCACCAAGAATAGGTTGGGGCGGATGGCAAACAGACCTTTCGAGATCGTATCCCACTTGGATTAGTCTATTGTATCCTCTTCCTTCACAGATTTATTGTCTTCAATATGGGTAGATTCTCCTTCAAGAAAATCTGACTGGAGTACACGATTGACAAAACGATTCGCATTCACACCAACGCTGACGACTGCCTGAATGGCTTCCTCTAACCTTCTGAGTGTGTAATCGCGTTCATACGGAAACAGCTTCTTCCAGACGGCATACGAGTAAACTACTCCATCATTATCTGTTGATAACTGATAACTGGTAAACGGAGAACTTAGATGCATTCCGAGTTGGTAAGTGAAATCTCTCATTTGATCTGTTGGGATTTCAGCTAATTTATGATAACCTACAGCTGTCTCAGGTGAGACTTTTTTTCCAAATAAGTCAGGTTGTTCTTCATTCGGCTCAAAATCAATTGACTGGCCGATGTTCTCCGCAAGGTTAATTCGATATCCAATGTCGAAAAATCGTTCCTCTTTTTCGGCGAATATCTCTATTTGTCGTGATCCGTGGCGGAAATAGACGATGTGGCCTTCAAAATTATCGGGCTCAACAACGTCAAGAACGTAGCAGTCGACTTTTTCGAGGTCATCACAGACGGTATTTACAGCGTCGTTGTATTGTTTATCAGAAGGCATAAATTAAATGTTGATAGTTGGAGGCTCATCGGCCGGGAAATCCAACTCCATTCCTGTATCTTCTGTCGCCTCTTGTTCAAAGTCTTTATTTTCGGAGGTTGCGGCTGCGTTCAGGGCACTTTTTAGTTCAAATAGTTCAATTGTTGCTTTCCCTTTATCGTTCAGCGTGTAGCGTTGAGGTTTGGTTTGGGGAACTTCCTTGATAATCCCGAATTTGAGTAAAGTTTCGATATATTTTCGTACTGATTCACGACTGACTCCGGCGTGACGCCCCAGCTCTTGCTTATTGAACTCGCGGCCTGGTGGCGAGTCAAGAAGCGAATCGATAATCAATGGCAGTGTCTGGTTGTCGGTAAGCTCCAGCCAGGAACTCGGATTTTCTCTCCGAACCTTCTTCATATCTGGGCCATTCTCTGTTGAATTCATTGTGACCATCAACGGGTGTTACCATAGTATATTTGCGCACTCGACAAAAGATTTTGGCACCGCGTTTTTTCACGTATCGATAATTCCCTTTCATTGATGGAAGATAGGTATATATGTGCTATCTTAGCGGTTCTCATCTCAAATCACGCGTACGGAACGCCGATGGACAAGGATAGTGTGGTCAATCGGGCAGCAGTCTCAGACAAGGGCAAAGCAAAAGATGCCTTTGAGGTAGTTCAAATCGAACCGTTCGTGAGGCATAATCCAAACCGTGGAATGTTACTCAATAGTAGCCGCTTCGGTGAATTAGCTGACTTCCTGTATTACAACTGTGAATGGGAACCGTTCGTAATTAAGAGTCGGCTCAAGCATTACGAGGGATGGAAAAATCACGACTGGGCGTAAATTGTTCTAAAACCAATCCGTTCTGCCCCACTCACCAAAGAACAGACGCGACGGCGATCTCCATAGAATTCTACAGCTTGGTGCGCTCAGATGAAGTTCGTCCTTGGGGATTCCTACCAAGTGCAGAATCCGAGACGGATGACCAACGAGTACTTCGAGTTGGTGCTGAAGAAGTACGACGAACTGGCGTAGCTTTGAGGCTGTTAGCAGTGAATTAGATTTCTACACTATCAACAAACAGCACATAGACGACCTCTAATGTCCATATATGGATCTGAAGGAAAGCTATTTTACGCCACGAATGAAGAACCCAGTAGGACACGTTAGGCCGTGTCCACAATGGGTAGTCGACCGAGCGAGACTACCGTGTCGTGGTCGTGGCCGCGATCGTCAGCAGGACCAACCCCGCTTGGACTCCATAGAGAGCGAGGATCGTTCCGCAGATCGCGACCACGATCAATCTGGCTTCGGTGATCTTGCACCTCCCGTGACTTGCTTAGACGCCCGAGCAGGCGTCGTCCCGTGAAGGACGGTCGTTTGTGGCGTGGGATAGTCAGTTAAGGCTTCGGTATCCGGGTATCTGCATATAAATATCAGATTCCGTACCTGATCACCGTCCTTATCTGACCATTACGGCCACACCAAAACAAAGCCGTCTGCGAATATCAAGCTACCCAGACCGGAGCGGAAGTATTATTTTCGGATATAAATACCTACGCAGTAATTTGATTATTGAATCGAACTGATGGGCGGTAGTCGAATGCTCTCTGTGGCAATTCGACCGAGTAGGAAATATAATTCAGACCTACAATTTTGAATCAGAACTGTCCTTCAGCAACTCGTAATTAGTCAGAACACGCACTATTGAAACGGATCCGGAACAACGGACTGACTCTGAAAAAGAATTTCCGGCTGTTTCCGGGATATTATCGGACATATTGCCTCCTTCGTTCATAAGAACACGAATTCTGGGCTCAGCGAGCCGTTTCCGGCAACGACCCCCATAGCAGTATAAGACACCACGAAAAAAGAGCAGCTATGCCCTCCGCCAGTTCGCCGCCGCAACCAAATGCCACGCATTCCCACGTGGTCCCGCGGTCCGGATCGTCAGCCCGGCCCGCGCAACAGCTCGCGACACCGCGGGCGCAACCCCCGTCGCCGCCAACGTCACCTCGACGGACCACGCGGCGTAATATAGTGGATCGACGTGACAGCGCTGGTGTGGATCGGACGAGCGGGGGGCAATCGTCGTCTTCACTATCGGGCTCGCAGCGATTACATCAGGCAGTCGACGACATATGAAAATCCGAGTAGGCGATAGCTTAATGATTCAGCACGCGTTCGGATAGCGCAGAACCCCGGACGGAGGCGGGGGCCAGTCGAAAAACGACTGGGTTCGAGAAAATTGAACCCCGTCGTTACGCCGACAGAAATTGGGAAAATTGGGCTATATCGCTTCTACGCGATGAAATCGGTGCCTTAGAAACCGTGCGTAATCCGAGTGGGCTCGGGCGGAGTCGAACCACGGTCGCAGCGAAGCTGCTCCCTGATTCGATCCGCCCTCGCGAAAATACTCGGCCCTCGCTGTCGCTCGGGCACTCGTATGGGCTCGGGCGGAGTCGAACCACCGATCTCTTCCTTGTAAGGGAAGCGTCATAACCACTAGACCACGAGCCCGCACCTCGAAAAAGCCCACACGCGGGTATAACGGTTTCCAATCCCAAGCGCCGGAATCCTTACCCTCCACAGATCCGAACAGTCACGTATGCCCGATCGGTCGCGACTCGCCACTGCCCTCCTCGCCGTCGCCGTCCTCATCGCGGTCGGCGTCGTCGCCGTCGCGAGCAACCCCGCGCTCCTGCCGACCGGCGAGTACGACCGGACCAGTGTGACTCTCGTCGACGGCGACACCGACGAGACGCTCGCGACGGTGAACGTCCGCGTCGCCGACACGCGATCGAAGCGCATCACCGGCCTCAGCGACACCGACTCACTGGGTGCGAACGAGGGAATGCTGTTCGTCCACGAGACAGAGGACGAGTACGCCTACGTGATGCGGGATATGGCGTTCCCGATCGACATCGTCTTCGTCGACGGAGAGGGGACGATCACCGCGATCCACCACGCCGAGCTACCGCCGGAGGGGACCTCCAACGACGAACTGCGGCGCTACCGCGGCCAAGGACAGTACGTGCTCGAAGTGCCGTACGAGTACACCACCGAGCACGGCGTCGAAGTGGGCGATCGAGTCCGGATCGACGACGACGTGGCGGCGTCGACGGACTCCTGACCGAGAGATGGAACCGAAAGCCCGACGGCGAGCGCGACCCTGCGGTGACGTATGAGCGATCCCACCGCCGCGCTCGACGCCTTGGACGGCTGGCACGCCGAGGGCTACGCCGCTCGCGTTCACTACCGCGGCGCGGGCGACCGCTACAGCGTCGAGTTCTACGGCCCCTCCGAGTGCGTCCTCTACTGGAAAGTGAAAGGCGACGGCGAGACCGCCGTGCCCGTCGGTCGCGACACCGTGCCCGACCCGCTCCGCACGAGGGTCCGTGAGGATCTCGACGCGGCGGGGATCGATCCCGAGGTCGAGCGTCGCTCGTTGTGAGCGAGCGCGGAGGCGCTGAGCGTGACGCGATGGAACCCTTTAGTACCGGCGCGACCTGAAACACGGTGATGGTCAATCCCGCCGAAGACGACCCCTTCGAGCGACAGCGCGAGCGCGCGGAGAACCCGATGCGTCGGCTCTTCGACGAGTACGGCCGCGAGAACGCCTTCGCGTTCGTCGTCGGCCTGCTGTCCAGCGTCGTCGCGCGCCTCCTCGACCTCCTCCCGCCGGTCCTCCTCGCGGTCGCTGTCGACTCCATCTTCTTCGACGAGCGCCCGTTCTCACTGTGGCTCGTTCCCGACGCGTGGCTGCCGACGACGCCGACCGGACAGCTCCACCTCGCCGCGGCGCTGATCGCCCTGTCCTTTTTCGGCGGCGCGGCGTTTCACTGGACGCGAAACTGGGGGTGGAACTCCTTCGCCCAGCACATCCAACACGCCGTCCGCACCGACACCTACGACAAGATGCAGCGGCTGAATATGGACTTCTTCGCCGACAAGCAGACCGGCGAGATGATGTCGATTCTCTCGAACGACGTCAACCGATTAGAGCGCTTTCTCAACGACGGGATGAACTCGGCGTTCCGCCTCGGGGTGATGGTGCTCGGTATCGCGGCGATCCTCCTCTACTGGAACTGGCAACTCGCCGTCGTCACCCTCACCGTCGTTCCCCTCATCGGCTACTTCACCTACCGGTTCGTCAACACGATCCAGCCGAAGTACGCGGCGGTTCGCTCCTCGGTGGGACAACTCAACTCCCGGCTCGAAAACAACCTCGGCGGCATCCAAGTGATCAAGTCCTCGAACACCGAGGACTTCGAGTCCGAACGCGTCGACGACGTCTCACAGGACTACTTCGACGCCAACTGGGACGCGATCGGCACACGGATCAAGTTCTTCCCGGGGCTCCGACTGCTCTCGGGGATCGGGTTCATCCTCACCTTCTTCCTCGGCGGGATCTGGGTGCTTACCTACCGGGAGACCGGCAGCGCGCCGCTGTTCTTCTCGGGCGGGCTCACGCCCGGCGAGTTCGTCGGCTTCATCCTCTTCACCCAGCGGTTCATCTGGCCGATGGCCCAATTCGGCCAGATCATCAATATGTACCAGCGCGCGTACGCCTCCGCCGCGCGGATCTTCGGACTGATGGACGAGCCCGCTCAGATCGAGGAAAAGCCGGACGCCGAGGAGCTCGTCGTCGAGGAGGGGCGCGTCGTCTACGACGACGTGAGCTTCGGCTACGATCGAGAGGAGACGATCGTCGAAGACGTCTCATTCGAGGTCGCGGGCGGCGAGACGCTCGCGCTCGTCGGCCCGACGGGGGCCGGGAAGTCGACCGTCCTCAAGCTCTTACTCCGGATGTACGACGTCGACGGGGGCTCGATCTCGATCGACGGCACCGACGTCCGGGACGTGACGGTTCCGAGCCTCAGACGCTCGATCGGCTACGTCAGCCAAGACACGTTCATGTTCTACGGGACAGTAGAGGAAAACATCCGCTACGGGACCTTCGGCGCGACCCACGATGACGTCGTCGAGGCCGCGAAGGCCGCCGAGGCCCACGAGTTTATCACGAACCTCCCGGACGGCTACGACACGGAGATCGGCGAGCGTGGCGTGAAGCTCTCGGGCGGCCAGCGCCAGCGGCTCTCGATCGCGCGCGCAGTCCTCCGCGACCCGGAGATTCTCGTGCTCGACGAGGCAACCTCCGACGTCGATACGGAGACCGAGATGCTCATCCAGCGGTCACTGGACCGCCTCACCGAGGACCGAACGACGTTCAGCATCGCCCACCGGCTCTCGACGATCAAGGACGCAGATCAGATCGTCGTCCTTGAGGACGGAAGGATCGCCGAGCACGGCGATCACGAGGAGTTGCTCGCGAACGACGATCTCTACGCGCACCTCTGGGGCGTGCAGGCGGGCGAGATAGACGAACTGCCGGACGAGTTCGTCGAGCGGGCCAGCCGTCGCGCGTCGCGGACGGAGATCGAAACGGACGCCGACGACTGAGCGTCGTCCGGCGACGACAGCCGGGAGGCGCCTCGTTGCGTCAGCCCAACTCCGCTCGCAGCGCCTCGTTCATCGCGTCGACGGGGGCGTCACGACCGGTCCAGATCTCGAACGCCTCGACGCCCTGGAACAGCAGCATCCACGCGCCGTCGATCGTGGCCGCACCCGCCTCGGCCGCCTCTCGAAGCAGTCGAGTCTCGATCGGGGAGTAGACCGCGTCGAGGACGGCCAAATCAGCGTGGAGGTGTTCCGCGGGAACGGGCGTCTCCTCCACGTCCGGTTCCATTCCAACGCTCGTGGCGTTGAGCAGGAGTTCGGCCTCGGCGACCCGGTCGAGCGTGGCCAGTCCGCCCGCGGTCGCGCCGGGGACGTCGGCCGCGAGCGACTCGGCGCGCTCGACCGTCCGGTTCGCGATGTGGACCGACGCACCGGCGTCGGCGAGGGCGAACGCCGCCGCGCGTCCGGCCCCCCCCGCGCCGACGACGACGGCGTCGCGGCCGTCGATCGAGACGCCGTGGTGTGCGAACGCGCGCTCGACGCCCGCGACGTCGGTGTTGTAGCCGCGGGGCGTTTCGGTTGAGAAGTCGATCGTGTTCACGGCTCCGACGCGCCGGGCGATATCGTCGAGGTCGACCGCGTCGAGGACGTCCCGTTTGAACGGGATCGTGACGTTCAATCCGGCGATCCCGAGCGTCTCCGCGGCGTCGACGGCGTCGGCCGCGGCGTCACGGTCGGGCTCGAAGGTGACGTAGCGCGCGTCGAGACCGAGCGCCTCGTAGGCGGCCTCGTGCATCGGCGGCGACAGCGAGTGGCCGACCGGGTTGCCGAGGAGTCCGAATACCTGCATACGGACGCCTGTGCCGTCGACCGAGTTAAGTGGTCGCCTCCGCGGACGTCGGGACGCGAGGAGATCGCTCGGTCGTCGCCGATCGGCGGCTGCCCTCGCCGACGCTGCGAACCGCAAGAGATAGGCGGCCGAAGAGAGCACTTCCGGTGATGACTTCGCGCTTGCGCCACCCGCTCACCGCCGCGGGCGGAGCGCTCCTCCTGACGGTTCCGTGGGTCGTCTCGTGGGCGACGGGACTGTCCGACGGCTTTGGGGTGCTGACCGTCGTGGGCATCGCCGGACTCGCGGTACTCGGCGCATCGTTCCTCCTCGCGTGGGGTGCGGAGACCGCCGAAAAGGACGTCCCGCGGGCCTTCGCCATCGCGGTCCTCGCGGTGCTCGCGGTCGCCCCCGAGTACGCCGTCGACGCGCTGTACGCGTGGCAGGCGGCGACCGATCCCTCGAAGGCGAATCTCGCCGTGGCGAATATGACGGGGGCGAACCGCATCCTCATCGGCCTCGGCTGGTCCGGCATCGCGCTGTTTTCGATCTACAAGGCGACGTCGGGATCGCGAGCAGACACGAGCGTCGTCAACCGCGAGGGTCGCTTCCGCGACGCGGTGAAGCTCGATCCGAGCATCTCCACGGAAATCCTGTTTCTGTTTCTCGCGACCGTCTTCGCCTTCTTCGTCCCGCTCAACAGCGGTATCGACGCCATCGATACCATCGTACTCGTCGGCCTCTACGTCACCTACATCGCTATCATCATCCGCGGCGACGTCGAGGACCACGACGACCAGATCGGCGTGCCCCGGTACTTCCAAGCGAAAGCCCGGTCGGTCCGCGTGCCGATCGTGCTGACGCTTTTCGTCTACTCGGGCTTTCTGATCTTCACGGCGGTCGAGCCGTTCGCGCACGGGCTGGAGTCGCTGGGGCTCCGGTTCGGCATCCCCGAGTTCTTTATGATCCAATGGATCGCGCCGTTGGCCTCCGAAAGCCCCGAACTCATCGTGACCGCGTACCTCGTGAACAAGGCTCGCTCGACCGCCGCGTTCAACGCGCTCATCTCCTCGAAACTGAACCAGTGGACGCTGTTGATCGGGACGCTCTCGGTCGTCTACAGCATCGCGCTGGGCAGATACGGCGTCCTCCCGTTCGACTTCAAGCAGGCCGCCGAAATCTGGCTCACCGCCGCCCAGAGCTTCTTCGCGATCGCGATTCTCGTGAACTTCCGAATCAGCGTCGGCGAGGCCGTCACGCTGCTCGTCCTCTTCGTCTCGCAGGTCGCGATCGAGTTCGCCCTCATCCGGACGTACCCGGCGGCGCTCGCCGAACAGTACTCGATCGACCTGCTTCTCACGTACTCCGCCGTCTATCTGCTCCTCGGCGCGGGGCTGCTCGCGACGCGTCAAAGCGACCTCCGGCGGCTCGCGCGGCTCACCGTCGCCAACATCCGCGGGACGCCCATCTCAGAGCCCGATCGCGCAGACTGAACGGGCCGACGATCTGACGGTTCGGCCCGATCGGGAGTCCCGCACGATCGGCTCCGAGACCTTTTATACCGAGAGGCGACCACACCCGGGCGTGAACAGCGTGATCGGACTGGTCGTCAGCCGCGCGGACTCGGCGTCGGTCGCCATCGGCGAGGAACTACGCTCGCTCGCAGAATGGGAGTCCCACGAGGACCCCGAGAGAAGCGACGCCGACGGCGGCGGGACGTACTACCGCCACGGCGACTTCGAGCTTCGGGAGTTCGACGAGTGGCACCTCGAACTCGACGGCGTCGCCGACGCGTTCTCCGAAGCGCCGGAGTTCGTCGCCTTCCTCTCGCGGCACGCCGGCGACACCGGCCCGCTGCTGACGGCGCACTTCACCGGCAACTTCGGGCCCGCGGAGTTCGGCGGCGAACCGGGCGAACTCTCCCGGGCGTGTCCGAACGTCCAGCGCGCCGTCGTCGAGGCGTTCGACCGCCACGCGCCCGAGGGCTACGAGGTCGGCATCGAGGGCACGCACCACGGCCCGAGCGACGCGGGCGCGCCGTCGCTGTTCGTCGAACTCGGGAGCAGCGAGGCCGAGTGGGACGACCCCGAGGGGGCCCGAGCGGTCGCCCGCGCTGTCCTCGAACTCTCGGGCGTCGCTGCCGACGCGCGTGCCGATGTCGCCGACGACGCCCCGGCGTCGATCGCCGAATCCGACGCGTCGGCGACGACCACCGAGGCCGACGGGTCGGCCGCCACGCGCGGCTGCCGGCACGTCGTCGGCTTCGGTGGCGGCCACTACGCGCCGCAGTTCGAGCGCATCATTCGCGAGACCGACTGGGCGGTCGGCCACGTCGCGAGCGACTGGGTCCTGCAGTCGATGGGCTCGCCGGCGGCGAACGCCGACATCATCGACAGCGCCTTCGAGCGGTCGATGGCGAGGCGGGCGCTCGTCGTCGACGACGACCCCGCGGTGAAAGCCGTCGTCGAGGATCTGGGCTATCGCGTCGTCGACGAGACGTGGCTCCGCACGACGTCGGGTGTCGGTCTGGCCCTCGTCGACGCGCTGGAATCCGATCTCACGACGGTCGAGGAAGGGCTTCGGTTCGGCGCGGGGGCGGAGAGAGACTCCGACGACGACCGCGACGGCTACGAAATCGTCCCGCTCCCGGACGACCTGCTGGCGGAGGCGTCCGGGATCGACCGCGACGCGGCGTTCGAGGCCGTCGAGTCGCAGGTCGTCGCCTTCGAGACGCGAGAGGGCGGGACGAAACCCCGCGGGGGGGCGGCGGTCGCCGACCGAGCCGTCCTCGACGACGTCGTCGACGACGTCGCTCAGATCTTAGAGTCGAAGTACGACGAGGTCCGCGTCGGCGACGAGCGCGTGATCGCGACGCGCGAGACGTTCGACCCGAACGCGGCGGCCGAGGCCGGCGTGCCCGAGGGCCCCGCGTTCGGTCGGTTATCCGCCGGCGAAGCGGTCGAGGTCGACGGCGTCGAGGTGACGCCCGAGGAGGTCACGACGACGGAGCGCGTGACGTTCCCCACCGAGCGGCCGGACGCGCGCGCCGATCTCCCGTGAACCGCCGCGAAGACCCGCCTCAGCGTCAGACGGGCGTCGGACGGAAGGGGGAAAGATCATTAGGCTGTATTCGGAAAGAACGCCCATACTATGGACTCCATCGTCGACGATGCGATTGACGAGGCCGAGGAGACGGGGGATGGGAACACCGTCGACGGACCCACCGGCGGGGAGATGCCCCGGACCGGAACGATGACCGACGAGGAACTGCAGGAAGTCCTCGTTGACTTACAGACGGACATCACCGTCGTCGGCTGCGGCGGGGCCGGCGGCAACACCGTCAACCGAATGCACCAAGAGGGCATCGAGGGCGCGTCGCTCGTCGCCGCCAACACCGACGTCCAACACCTCGTTGAGATCGAGGCGGACACGAAGATCCTGATGGGCGAACAGAAGACGCAGGGCCGCGGCGCGGGATCGCTCCCGCAGGTGGGCGAGGAAGCGGCGCTGGAGTCCCAAGAGGAGATCTACGACGCGATCGACGGCTCGGACATGGTGTTCGTCACGGCCGGACTCGGCGGTGGCACCGGCACCGGCTCCGCGCCGGTCGTCGCGAAGGCCGCCCGCGAGTCGGGCGCACTCACCATCGCGATCGTCACGACGCCGTTCACGGCCGAAGGCGAGGTGCGCCGCACCAACGCCGAGGCGGGACTGGAGCGCCTCCGCGACGTCGCCGACACCGTCATCGTCGTCCCGAACGACCGGCTGCTCGACGCGGTCGGTAAGCTCCCCGTCCGACAGGCGTTCAAGGTCTCTGATGAGGTGCTGATGCGCTCGGTGAAGGGCATCACCGAACTGATCACCAAGCCCGGCCTCGTCAACCTCGACTTCGCCGACGTGAAGACGGTGATGGAGCGCGGCGGCGTCGCGATGATCGGCCTCGGGGAGTCCGATTCCGAATCGAAAGCGCAAGATTCCGTCAAGAGCGCGCTCCGCTCGCCGCTCTTGGACGTCGACATTTCGGGCGCGAACTCCGCGCTGGTGAACGTCACCGGCGGCTCGGATATGAGCATCGAGGAGGCCGAGGGCGTCGTCGAGGAGATCTACGACCGGATCGACCCCGACGCCCGAATCATCTGGGGGACCTCCGTCGACGAGGAACTGGACGGCACGATGCGGACGATGATCGTCGTCACCGGCGTCGAGTCGCCGCAGATCTACGGCCGTAGCGAAGAGGAGTCCCAGCCGGAACCGCAGCCCCAAGCGTCGCCGCAGGGGCAGGGCCAAGGTTCCGGGATCGACTACGTCGAGTAGGCAATCGGTCTCGGGGGCCGTATCGATTTGTCGAGCACGCCGCTCCCGACGGCGGAGTCAGAGAGACGGAGAGGACTGCGAGGTTCGAAACAGGTATTCACATTCGTAGTCTACGCACGTCTATTACCGATGATCCAAGAGATCTCAGCAAAAGAACTCCACGAGCGGCAGACGTCCGGCGACGGCCCGCAGGTCATCGACATCCGGAATTCCGCGGAGTTCGCCCAGGGACACATCCCCGGCGCGATCAACGTTCCGATGCACGAACTCCCGAGCCGCATCGACGAGATCGAGTGGGACGACGAGGTCGTCGTCGCCTGCCCGATCGGCCAATCGTCGATCCAAGCGGCCCGACTCATCGGCAGTTACGAGGGCGTCGAGGACGCGGGCGAGGTACGGAGCCTCGCCGGTGGGTACAACGCGTGGGAGTACGAACTCGAATCCGAGGAGTAATCGAACGTGGCCGATTCGACGCTCGTCCTGACGCGCGAGGTCTACGACGACATCGTCTATCAGGGCTACGGCGGCGGGAGCGAGGAGATCTGCGGCGTCCTCGCGGGCGAGTACGGCGACGAGCGAAGCGTCGTCAGCGAGGCTCACCAAGTCGATAACGTCGCCGAGACGCCACAGATCCGGTACGCGATGGATCCCGAAGAACAGCTCGAAACCATCGAATCGATCGAGGCGGCGGGCCGCGAGGTCGTCGGCTTCTACCACACACATCCAACGGGTCCAGTGCACCCCAGCGACACCGACGCCGAGCGCGCGGCGTGGCCGGGGTACTCCTATGCGATCTGCGCGTTCGACGGCTACCCGTACCTCGGCTCGTGGCGCTGGGCCGGCGACGCGTTCGAGCGAGAGGCCGTCGAGTTAGTCGAGTAGGACTCGTCGGGCCGATCGATCGTTGTGACGGCCTTTCTGACATCCCGTAACTGACAGGGTCCGAGAGCGACCGATACGACCGCGTACCGGGCGCTCACCGATCGCTTTCGGACGACTCTCGGCGGTACAGGACCGTCAAGACGGCGACCAGTGCGATTTCAGTGGCCTTCGACACCGCCGCCCACACGTCCGTCGTGAGGTGACTGACGACGTTCTCGACCGGCGAGAGACCGTGAAGCAGCGGCTCGCGTCCGGGAAGAAACCCGCCGTGACCTGTGAAGTGCCACGCGAAGTAGCCGACGAGATACGTGAGCGCGAGCGCGATTCCCGCGAGGTAGTACGGTCGCCGATTCGGCGCGTTCCGGCTCAGCGACAGTCCCACGAGGAGCGCGATCCCGGACGCGACGAAGGCGAACGACCGCGGATCGAAGACCAACAGCCCGGGATCGGCGTTCAGTATCACGAACAGCTTGAGCAGCCCGTGACTGGGATGAAGCAAGTGCAGTCCGGCGACTACGACGGTCAGGAACGCACCGACGAACGGGAGCGCGGGCGACGGTTGCGGCGATTCCGCGTTGCGCTCCGGGACCCCATCGTCCGGTCCCGCGTCGCGCTCGGAAGCGCTTTCGGACGGTTCCGCGTCCGTCCGGCTCTCGTCCGGGGACGAATCTGCCGACGATGGGTCACTTCCTTCGCTCATTAGTCACAACCTCCCCCGTGGACCACTTGTAGTTGCTGGGATCCGTACGGGCACGCCGCGGTGGCTCGTCCTCGATGGCGATTACCTCGTCTTCGCCGTCAACGATCGCCTCGCCGTCGGCGACGACAGCGGCTATGCGTCTGTCGATCGAGATGATAGAGAAATCACTACTGATCTCCACCCACCACACACCGCTTTCGGAGTTCGGCGTCCGACGGCGCGCATCAATAGATAGAAAAAGCCGGACGCACAATCTCCACGCAACAATGGACGTCAAGTACGACCTGACGAGCTACGTGCGGGTGCTGAAGCTGGCGAGCACCCCCGGGTGGGAGGAGTTCTCACAGATCAGCCTCATCGCCGGTGCCGGCATCGTTCTCGTCGGCTTCCTCGGCTTTCTCATCTACGCGGTAATGAGCTTCCTCCCCGGAGGTGTCTGAGGTGCCGATCTTCTCGGTGAAGACGACCGCGAGCCAAGAGCGGACCGTCGCGGATATGATCGCGAACCGCGAGGAGCCCGAGATCCACGCCGTGTTGGCACCCGATTCGCTCACGAGCTACGTGATGGTCGAGGCCGACAACGACGCGGTGATCACGCGGGCCCTCGAAGAGATTCCGCACGCTCGCGGACTCGTCAAGACCGGCGGCGACGCCGGGAAGTCCTCGATGGCGGAGGTCGAGCACTTCCTCTCGCCGACGCCCGACGTTGAGGGCATCGCCGAGGGCGACATCGTCGAACTGATCGCCGGACCGTTCAAGGGCGAGAAGGCTCGCGTCCAGCGGATCGACGAGACGAAAGATCAGGTCACCGTCGAACTGTACGAGGCGACCGTCCCGATTCCGGTCACCGTCCGCGGCGACCAGATCCGCGTCCTCGACAGCGACGAGCGATAGACCGATCGAACAGGCCGCTTTTCCGTTCCGGTGGTCACACGACCTCGTCACTCGCAGCGACGTCGGCAGCGGACCGTCGAGAAGGAGCCAGAAGTCGGCCTCGACAGTGACGACGGCGAGTCGGCAGCGACGACGCTACAGCGCGTCCCGGCGCTTGAGCTCTTCGACGACGGCTCTGAGGTCGGCCTCGTCCTCGATGGCGGCTTTGATGTCCTCGCGGACGCGAACGGCCGTCGAGTCGGCGTCGTAAGCGCGGACGTATTCGGCCCGAGAGTGCTCCTCGAAGGCGTGTCGGATCGCGAAGTAGCCGTCGGGGACGATGCTGCCGCAGACCGTGCACTCGTGACGGTTGTGTTCGACCGTCTGGTGGATGATCGCGGATTCGACGTCCTCGAACCGCTCCGAGCAGCCGCCGATGCCGCACTTCCACAGGGACATACCGAAGGCCACGACCACCGGCGACAAAACCGTTCCGCAGCCGACGGCAAATAGAAATCACTAACAGAATGCACCGAAAATCCGGGGACGTGACCGATACGGGTGCGTCCGGGCCGGACTCAGCAGCCGACGCAGACTCGACCGCGGGGGAGTCGGGGGACGCTTCGACGCGGACGGAGGCGGTGACGTCGCCGCAGACGGGGGACGCTTCGACGCGGACGGGCGAGCCGACCGACGGAACCCGTGTCGACCTCCACGTCAAGATCCTGAACGAGCGTGTCGTCGCCCGCGCGAAGGCTTGCGGCCTCGACGTACTCGTCTACGCTCCGCATTTCACGCGACTTCCCGAACTCCGTGCCCGTGCGGAGCGCTTCTCGGACGACGACCTGCTCGTCGTTCCCGCTCGCGAAGTGTTCGCCGGGACGTGGCGCGACCGGCGGCACCTCCTCGCAGTCGGACTCGCCGAACCGATTCCGGATTTCATCTCTCTCGACGGCGCGTTCGACGCCTTCCGACGGCAGGGCGCGGCCGTGCTCGTACCGCACCCGCTGTTTCTCAACGTGAGCCTCGACGCCGAGGAGATCCGAGCACACCGAGAGCGAATCCACGCGGTCGAGACGCACAACCTGAAGCTGTTCGAGTGGCAGAACCGCCGCGCGCGACGGATCGCGCACGACGTCGATCGCCCCGGGTTCGGCTCGTCGTACGCACATCTGCACGGGAGCGTCGGGGAGGTGTGGACGACGTTCGAGCGCGAGATCGACTCCGAGCTCGATCTCGTCGAGGCGCTGCGCGATGGCGCGCCGCGGACGGTGTATCGGCGGAACGGTCCGTGGCACGCGGCCCGCGGGCTTGCGGAGTTCGCACACCTCGGCTACGAGAACTCGTGGAGCAAGCTCGATCGGATGTTCCTCTCCGGAACGGAGCCGACCCATCCGAGCCACGTCGCCTACGGCGGACGCTTCGACGACGTCAGCGTGTACTGAGGGCGGCGAGAGCCGGTCGCTGGGACGTGAGAGCGATCCGCAGCGAACGCATCGGCCGCGATCAGATTCCGGCGAACGCCGCGAGGAGATTCGTCGCCTCCGAGACCGGCGTATTGAGCGCGATGAGGTAGTTGTGAACGACGAAGAGGATACCGAGTTCGATCAGCGTGACGAGCACGGTGGCCCGCATCGCCCACTTGCTCGACGTCGCGACGCCGGTCGGGAAGCCGTACTCCGTCGCGGAGAACGGATACCAGAGCGCGATACCGCGCTTCGATCCCACGATGTCGAGGACGTAGTGCGTCGCGACGCCGATCCAGACGAACTGGAGGTTGCCAAAGAGGTACGGGAACGCGAGGAAGATGCCCAGCACCGGGAGGTTGTGCAGCGTCTTTCGGTGGCGGCCGAACGCGGTGTCGACGTCGGGAAACAGCGCGCCGAGGATGACCGGTAGCGACAGCGCGGCGATCGACCGTCCGATGTCGCCCGCGAGCGCCCACGCGGCGTCGACAGTGGTCTCGCCGTTCGCCCCTTCGAGTATCGGTCCGGCGAACGGATCGACGGTGAGGATGATCCCGAGTCCGACCGCCAAGAGCGCCCCGTTCAGCACGTGTCCGTCTTTGTTCATCGCCTGTGTCTGCGCGGGTCACCCCTACAAACGTTGTGTCTCGGTCCCGAACTCTCGGTCCCAGTCGGCCGCGGCGCTACGCGTCGACGGCGTCACAGAGTGTTTCGAGCGCCCGCCGGGCGATCTGCTCTTTGATCTGCGTTCGGCTCCCGTCGAACTCGAAGCGTTCGACGCGGGTGTAGGAATCGTCCGTCCCCCACTCGCCGCGGTGGGCCAGCCCGATGTAGACGGTTCCGACCGGTTTCTCCGGGGTGCCGCCCTCGGGGCCCGCGATGCCGGTCGTCGAGATCCCCCAGTCGACACCGGCGATGTCGCGGACGCCGGCGGCCATCTCGCGTGCGACCGGCTCTGAGACCGCGCCGTGCTCGTCGAGTGCCTCCCGCGAGACGCCGAGAGCGGTCAGCTTCGCGTCGTAGGAGTAGGTGACGACCGACCGATCGAAGTACGCCGAGGAG
Organism: Halobellus sp. LT62; assembly: GCF_037031285.1. Taxonomy (NCBI): domain Archaea; kingdom Methanobacteriati; phylum Methanobacteriota; class Halobacteria; order Halobacteriales; family Haloferacaceae; genus Halobellus; species Halobellus salinisoli. The sequence goes on along the minus strand of NZ_JAYEZO010000001.1, from coordinate 371,490 downwards.
CCGGGGACGTCCGTCAGGAGCGAGCCGATCAGCCCGCCGGTGCAGGACTCGGCGACGGCGACGGTCGCGTCTGCCGCGTCGAGTGCGTCGCCGACGCGGGCCTCGACCGGCGGCTCGGTTGCGAACTCTCGCATAGTCCGGGAAACGCGGGGCGACCCCAAAAGTGGGCCGACGACGAGAGTGCGGCCACCGAGGGCGAAAAGCACACCTTTCCCGAATCCGTCGCCGCAGACGAGATGACAGACACGGCCGACGCGTCGGAGGAGGCCGACGACGCGTACGACGAACCGCTCTTTCAGCGCGTCATCCGATACGCCGCCGCCGCCGACCGCGACGTCGTCGATATGGTGTCGGGCCACCCCGATTGGGAGCCGCCGGAGGCGCTCCGCGAGGGGCTGCACACCTACGCCGACGCCGATTCCGAGGCGTTCCAGTACCCGCCGAGCGAGGGGCTCCGCGGACTTCGCGAGGAGATCGCGGCCCGGCGGAACGTCGACGTCTCTCGGCTCGTCGTCACCAACGGCGCGGGCGAGGCTAACTATCTCGCGATGGCGGGCGCGATCGAGCGCGGGGCGGGCTCGGAGTTCCTCCTCACGGATCCCGTCTACCCGTACTACCCGGGCAAGGCGGAGCTTCTCGACGCGGACGTCACGCGCGTCCCCGTCCGCGAGGACGGCCACGTCGACATCGACGCGATGCGCGCGGCCGCCACGGCCGACACCGCAGCGATCGTCGTCAACACGCCCAACAACCCGACCGGGGCCGTCTACGACCGCGAGTCGGTCGCGGAACTGGCCGATATCGCCCGCGAGGTCGACGCGCTGCTCGTCGTCGACGAGGTGTACGACCACTTCGACTTTTCGAACCGGTTCGAGAGCGCGCTCACTCTCGATCGCGACCACGTCGTCGTCACCTCGGCGTTCTCGAAGTCGATGGCGATCACGGGCTTTCGCGTCGGCTATGCGGTCTTCCCCGCGGACCTCGTCGAGGGGGCGCTGACGCGGCATATGCTCGTGAACGTCGCGACCAGCCGACCCGCGCAGGCGGCCGTCGAGAACGCCCTGCGAGAGACGCCGCCGTCGTACTATGAGTCCGTCCGCGACAGGTTGCGGGAGCGGATCGAGGCTTTCACCGACGCGCTCGACGCCGCGGGCGCGGACTACACCACCCCCGAGGGCGCGTTCTACGTCCTCGCGCGCTTCGAGGAGTTCCCGGGGACGATGGAAAACGTCGAACGGCTGATCGACGAGGCCGGTGTCGCCGGGATGCCCGGCGAGGCCTTCGGCGACGCCTACGACGACTGGGTCCGCTTCGCGCTCTGCACCGATCGCGCCGACGAGGCGGCCGATCGGCTGGCCGCGTATTTCGACGGGGAGTGAGAGTCGCTACAGCGCGCTTTCACAGCGGCAGCATCTGTTCGCTGGTCAGCAACAACCGTCGCCGTCCGGTGACCACTCGCACGCGTCGCCCGCAGCCAAGTCGTTCTCGGCGATATACACCGAGAGGCAGGCGTAGTTGCAAAAGTACTCGGGCGACCCGCAGTCATCGGTACAATCGCGGACGCAGATGGGATCGTGATCGAAGATTTCCGAGCCACAGTACGTACACATCTCCGAAGCCGCAGGCGTCGTAATGGTCGTCGACATACCGATGTTTCGACGAGTGGGTCAAGAAAGCTTTCGCCGGATTTCGTCACCGACGCCGCGCGGGTGGAACTGCGCGCACCACACTGCGACCGAGAAGTACACAAGTCCTCGTCTCCTCGCCTCGCGTATGTCGAGTACCGACGTCGACGCCGCGGGTGGCGACGAGCACGAATCCGAGAGCGACGCGCCGGAGGGGGACACCTCGATCGACGTCGAGGCCGTCGAGAGCGTCGGCTCCGAGGAGCGTGACGAGCCGAGCGGAGACCTCGACGACGCGGCGCTTCCGGAGTCAGTCGATGCCCCGAACTACGTTCTCTACGGCGGGAAGGGCGGCGTCGGCAAGACGACGATGGCGGCCGCGACGGCGCTTTCCTCGGCGGCCGCCGGGACGTCGACGCTCGTGGTTTCGACCGACCCGGCGCACTCGCTGTCCGACACTCTCGGCGTCGACGTGCCGCCGGAACCGACGCGGATTCGCGAGTCGATGCCGCTGTACGCCGCGGAGATCGATCCCGACGCGGTCGTCGCCGGGCCGTTCTCGCAGGGAGAGGACGGCGGCGGAGCGACCGGGCAAGCCGGCGACGACTCGGGCTTCGATCACGACGCCGACGTCGAGGGGAACCCCTTCGCCGACGACGCGAACGGCGGGAACGGCGGTCCGTTCGCCGACGACGGATTCGCCCCCGGGGAGAGTGACGCGGGTGGCGCGTCCCCGTTCGGCGACCTCGGCGGGATGGAAGAACTGCTCGGTGGCACGATGGGACCCGGGTCGATGCCCGGAGCCGACGAGGCGGCGGCGATGCAACAGCTGCTCGAATACCTCGATGACCCGCGGTTCGATCGGGTCGTCGTCGACACCGCGCCGACGGGGCACACGCTCCGGCTGCTCGAACTCCCCGAGATGATGGACACGATGCTCGGGCGGGTCGCGAAGCTCCGCCAGCAGTTCTCGGGGATGATGGAGGGCGTCAAAGGAATGTTCGGGATGGGCGCTCAGGACGCCGCCGCGCCCGACCTCGACGAGCTTCGCGAGCGGATCGAACGGCTGCGCGCGGTCCTTCGCGACCCGCGGAAGACCGATTTCCGCGTCGTGATGATCCCCGAGGAGATGAGCGTCGTCGAGTCCGAGCGGCTCGTCGAACGCCTCGACGGGTACGGAATCCCGGTGCAGACGCTCGTCGTCAACCGCGTGATGGAGGACCTCGCCGACGTGACCGCCGCCGAGGTCGACAACCAGTGGGTCGTCTCGCCCGACTTAGAGAACTGCGAGTTCTGCCAGCGCCGCTGGGGCGTCCAGCAGGACGCCATCGGTCGCGCGACCGAGCTGTTCAGAGGCCGCGACGTGAGACGCGTACCGCTTCTCGCCGAAGAGGTGCGCGGCGAGGGGGCGCTCCGGGTCGTCGCCGCGTGTCTGGCCTGATTTCGATCGCCCGCGCTACAGCTTTCTGAGGTACCGATACGCCGTGTCGAGCCACCGCGAGGGGAGGTGCCGCGCGAGGACGGCGACGCGGGCGGCGGTTCCGGGCTGATAACGCGCTCGCGGTTTCGTCGACGACGCGGCGTCGACGATGTCTTCGGCGACGCGCTCGGGCGAGATGGCCCCGAGTCCGTCGCCGCCGATCAACTGCGTCTCCGAGAAGAGGTCGTAGAACGACTCGTAGGCTCCCGATCGTTCGATTCCAGCGATCGACTCGTTGGCGTCGCCCGCACTGGTGTCGGCGTCGCCCGCATCGGTGTCCGTGCCGTCGCTGTTCTCACCGTCGCCGTTGACTTCGCGCTCGACGCGCTCTGCGAAGCTCGTCTCGACCGGGCCGGGCTCGATGACGGCGACGTCGATGCCGTACTCGTCGACCTCGTTGCGGAGGGCGTCGCTCATCGCTTCGAGCGCGAACTTCGATCCCGAGTAGACGCCGCCGCCGGGGAACGAGACGCGCCCGGCGGCGCTGGAGACGTTCACGATGGTCCCGTCCTCTTGGGCTCGCATGTGTGGAAGGACCGCGCGGATGAGCCGGTGGGGGCCGTAGACGTTCACCTCGAACTGCCGATGGACCTGTTCGGTCGGAACGTCTTCGAGCGGCCCCATCTGCCCGAACCCGGCGTTGTTGACGAGACAGGAGATGTGCCCCTCCTCCTCGACGACGCGGTCGACCACTCTGTCGACGTCGTCTCCGTCGGTGACGTCGAGCGTCGCGATGCGGCAGCCCTTCTCGCCGAGCGTCTCGATATCGGCGGGGTTGCGGGCCGTCGCGTAGACGCACCAGTCCTCCTCGAGGAAGGCCAGTGCCGCCGCGCGGCCGATGCCGGACGAACAGCCGGTGATGAGGGCCGTTTTCGGATGCACGACCGCCGAAAGGTACCGCGCGGTGTTAACTGTGGGCGATTCGTCGACTCCGTGACCACGCCACGGTCCGTCGCGGTCGCGTTCTCGATCGCCGCGCGTCTCGACCACCACACGCTTAACTTACTCCCCCGGCTGCTTCGAGTATGCGATTCGACCGACGAGCCGGGGTCTTCCTCCACCTCACATCGCTTCCCGGTCCGCACGGCATCGGCGACCTCGGCAGCGGCGCGCGCGCGTTCGTCGACTGGCTCGCCGACGCCGAACAGTCCCACTGGCAGTTCTGTCCGCTCGGACCGACAGCCTCGGTTCACGGGGACTCGCCGTATCAGGCTTACTCGGCGTTCGCCGGCAACCCGCTCCTCGTGAGCCTCGAGCGCCTCGTCGACGCGGGTCACCTCGACGAGATCGATCTGCATTCCGCTCCCGATTTCTCGCCCCACGAGGTCGACTACGAGACGGTCCGCGAGTACAAGACCGATCGGCTCCGGGCGGCCGCGGAGAACTTCCACAGGGACGCGGCCGCGACGACGCGGGAGGAGTTCGAGGCGTTCCGCGAGCGCGAGTCGGGCTGGCTCGATGACTACGCGCTCTTTATGGCGTTGCGGACGCGGTACGACGGCGCGTGGACCGACTGGCCCGAGCCGATCCGCGCCCGCGAATCGAGCGCGCTCGCGCGACACCGCGAGGAGCTGTCCGAGGAGATCCGCTACCGCGAGTTCGTTCAGTTCGCCTTCGACGCCCAGTGGCGCGACCTCAGACGCTACGCCGACGAGCGCGGCGTCGAATTCGTTGGCGACCTGCCGATCTACGTCGCGCTCGACAGCGCCGACGTCTGGGCGAATCCCGAGGCGTTCGACCTGATGGAGGGAGGCGAACCCGCCGCCGTCGCGGGCGTCCCGCCGAACCCCGGCGACGACGGGCAGCGCTGGGGGAACCCCGTCTACGACTGGGAGACGCTCCGAGCGAACGGCTACGAGTGGTGGCTCGATCGGCTCGACCGCCTGTTCGACCTCGTCGACGTCACCCGCATCGACCACTTCAAGGGGTTCGACGAGTTCTGGGCGATCCCGGCGGAGTCAGACGATCCCGGAGACGGCGAGTGGCGCGACGCGCCCGGCGTCGACTTCTTCGAGACCGTCGCCGAGCGACTCGACGACCTGCCGTTCGTCGTCGAGGACCTCGGCTTCGTCGACCAGTCGCTCGTCGACCTCCGCGAGCGCTTCGGCTTTCCCGCGATGCGCGTCCCCCACTACGCCGACTGGTGCCGCGAGGGCGATATGTACCAGCCGATGCACTACCGCGAGAACAGCGTCGCGTACACCTCGACGCACGACACGAACACGCTCTATGGGTACTACGAGTCGCTTCCGCCACAGCAGCGCGACTGCCTCCACTACAACATCGGCGCGGACGGCTCGGAGATCAACTGGTCGATGATCGAGGCGGTCTGGCGCTCCGACGCCGCGCTGGCGTTCACGACCGTTCAGGACGTCCTCGGTCTCGGCGAGGAGGCGCGGTTCAACCGCCCGGGAACCGCCTCGGGGAACTGGGCGTGGCGGTGTACGTGGGAGGCATTCGACGACGGCCTCGCGGCCCGACTCGCGCGCCTGACCGACGAGCACATCAGGGACTGAGAGCGGACCCGCGTCGAAACGTCACGTCCCGCCGTTTTTTGTCCGAGCGCGTCGAGTCCGGAACGTGGTTCGTCGCTCAGCCGGATACGTCTCGCTCGTCGCCGCCGTCGGACTCGCACTCGCCGCGACCGCGGTCCGCTCCTCTGACGGGGTTGCCGAGGTTCTCGTCGGCGGCGTGCAACTGCAACCGCTTCTCTCGCGGGGATTGGTCGCCGCGGCCGTTCTCGCCGCAGCGACTGGCGCATACCTCGTCGTGGAGTCGGTACTCGCTTCGCGCCTGTCGAACAGGCGGCGGAGCCACGACATGCGGAACGTCCTCAGACTCGGGTTCGGCGTGGTCGCCGCGGCGGGCGTCGCGGGCGTTCTCACCGATCAGTGGCTCGGTGTCCTGTTCTCGCTCGGCGTCGTCGGCTTCGCGATCACCTTCGCGCTCCAACAGCCGCTTCTCTCCTTGGTCGGCTGGTTCTACATCATCCTGAAGCGACCCTACGGCGTCGGCGACAGAGTCGAGATCGCAGACACCCGCGGCGACGTCATCGACGTCGGGTTCCTGACGACGACGCTGTGGGAGGTCGGCGGGCGGCTCGTCACCTCCGGGCAGCCCTCGGGGCGGGTCGTCACCGTCCCGAACGCCGAAGTACTCTCCGCGCAGGTCGTCAACGACACGACCCTTTTCGAGTTCGTCTGGAGCGAGGTGTCGATTCAAGTGGCCTACGAGACCGATCTCGAATTCGCCCGCGAGACGATGATCGAGGAGGCGACCGACCACCTCGGCGCGGAGATGCGTCGCGGGATTGAGGCGTACCGCTCGGAACTCGACCGGACGGCCGTCGAACTGGACGTTCGGGAGGGGCCGGTGGTCAACGTGGTCCAGCAGGAGTCGTGGGTCGAACTCCGCCTGCGCTTTCTCTCGCGCTCCCGGCAGGTGACGCGAAACCGGAACGCGCTCTACGAGCGGATCCTCGCGCGCTTCAACGAAGAGCCCGAACGCGTGAAGTTCCCGGTCAGCCGGAATCGGTGAGGCGGGCAGGAAAACGAGCCAACTCGGTCGCACCACGCATCGAAACCGGGATACGCCCCGCGTCCCTCCCGACTGTCGATGACGGCACACTCCGGCGCGGGAGGCGACGCCGACGCGACACTCGAAACGGGGGCGATCGACCTCTCAGAAATTGCGGGGCCGTTCGATCTGCAGTCGACGCTGGAGAGCGGACAGTCGTACCTGTGGAACCGCCCCGACGGCAGGATGTACGAATCGATCGACGTCCACGGCGGCGACGCGTGGTACCGGACGGTCGTCCCCCCGATCGACGGCGTCGTCGACGAAGACGTCTTCGTGCGCGTCCGCCAGCGCGACGGCGCGTTGGAGTGGGAGGCGACCGCCGATCCGGTCCCCGCGTTGCGTCACCTGCTCCGGCTCGACGACGACCTGAACGAGATTTACGCCGCCGCGCCCGACGACGACGTCTTCGCGCGGGCGTTCGACGAATACCGGGGGATGCGGCTCGTCCGCGATCCGCCGTTTCCCTGCCTCGTCTCGTTCATCTGCTCGGCGCAGATGCGCGTCTCGCGGATCCACGGGATGCAGATGGCGCTGGCGGAGGCGTTCGGCGAGCCGCGGGAGATCGGCGGGAAGACCGTTCACGCGTTTCCGACGCCCGAGCGACTCGCCGCTCGCGAGGAGGCGGAGCTCCGCGAGTTGAAGCTCGGCTACCGCGCGCCCTACGTCCGAAAGACCGCCGAGATGGTCGCCTCGGGCGAGGCGCATCCGGACGAGGCGGTCGGCCTCGACTACGAGGACGCCCGCGAGTCGCTCACCCGGTTCGTCGGCGTGGGCGACAAGGTCGCCGACTGCGTGCTCCTGTTCTCGCTCGGATATCTCGAAGCCGTCCCGCTCGACACGTGGATTCGGGGTGCAATCGCCGACCGCTTCCCGGAGTGCGACCGCGGGAACTACACCGAGACGTCGCGCGCGCTCCGCGAACGACTCGGCGGCGAGTACGCGGGCTACGTCCAGACGTACCTCTTCCATTACCTCCGCGCCGGCGGCGAGGCGTGAGGCGGGCGCGAGAGGTTCTCGCACTGTTCCCGACGATTCCACTCGACGACACACGACCAATCAACTGGGCGAACCTTTGATGCCCTCGGCGACCCAACCTACTCGTATGGATTGCAGAGTCGTCGTCGAGGCCGCGATTCCGGTGTACGACGTGGCGACGCCCGACGAGGCGATCCGCATCGCCATCTCGAAGACGGGCGAGATGCTGAATCCAGACCTGAGCTACGTCGAGATCTCGATGGGTTCGCGGACGACGCCGGGGGGCGAAGAGCTCCCCCCGGCGTTCGTCGCCGCCGACGAAGCCCTCGTGGCCCTCGAGTTGGAGATGACCGTGTTCAACGTCGAACAAGAGGAGCACGCCTCCCGGATCGCCCGCAAGGAGATCGGCCAGCGGCTCGAAAACGTCCCCTTGAAAGTGCTCTCCGTCGAGCGGATCCCCGATTCAGACACCGAGGGTGCGGACGATGACTCCGAGGACGCAGACACTGACGACGGAGACGAGGAGACCGACACGACAGGCGACGCGGGGCCCGACCACGACGACGCCCCCGAAAACGACCGCGAATCCGCGAGTGAAAGCGTGGCGGCCGACGACGAGGACGACGACGGCGACGACCTCATCCCCGAATTCGACGACCTGCTCGAAGACGGCTGAATCGTGCAGCTCTGCGAGTCGGGGTCGCGTCTGTTACTCGGCGTTGCGTGTCGCTCGCGATTCCGCTTTGAGCTCTGTACGAGCCGTGGCCGCCGCTGATCGATCGTTGCGCTTGGAGGATGTAGCGAAGCGGTCGCGATTAGTCAGCGGTCGCCGCGACGGGGCTCTGTTCGGCCTCGTCGAGCGAGGAAGTGATTCCTTTGACCAATTTGAAAACGGCGGCTTTGTGATCCGTCTTCGATTTGTGAATCGATGTCGGTCGTACGCCGAGTTCGTTGTATGCTTCGAGCGAGACGTCTTCGTCTTCCCACATCTCGACCTGTGTGTGTACTTCTGCAAGCAGGCCGTGAAGGTGGATGAGCTCCTGCTTCTTCATGAGCAACCCTGAGTTGAGACTGGAAGGATATATTATTATCCTGAGTCTCGTTAACACGGACCTGTCGAATATCCGGGCGAAACGCCCCGATTCGGCGGAATTACTGCTTTCAATAATGAAGGATCGATGGACGGCAGACGGGTAGTGTGCTACTTGCTATCGAGAGTGACGAAAGCGACGGCGAATCTGATCGTCCGAGGCGGCTGTCGCGTTCGAAGGTCGTATATGAACGTTTTACTCGACGCGCGTCGATAGAGTGGGTATGGACTACGAGGATCAACTCGATCGAGCGCTCGAACAGTCACCGGACGTCGCCGAGGGTGGCACGCGGTTCGAGGTCCCCGATCCCGAGGTCCGCCCGGAGGGGCACGCGACGGTCTGGGAGAACTTCGAGGCGACCCACGACCGCCTCGCGCGCGACCCGGATCACCTCGTCCGGTTCATGCAGTCGGAACTCGGGACGAGCGCGCAGATCGACGACCGCGGGCGAGCGCGGTTCACCGGTGATTTCAAACAGCGGCGCGTCTCCGAGGCGCTAGACGCCTACGTCGGGGACTTCGTGACGTGCGGAGAGTGTGAATCGCCGGACACGCGGCTCATCGACCAGCAGGGAACGACAGTATTGAAATGCGACGCCTGCGGCGCGATCTCGCCGGTTCCCGATCTGTAGTGATCGCTCGGGACGATCGCTGAGCGTCGCTGACGTCCTACTCGAACTGTTTTATCGTGTCGAGGTCGCGTTCGGTCCGCATAAACTCCGCGAGCCGTCTCGTCGCGCCACAGGACGAACAGGTGAAATTCTGGCGGTGATTAGGCAGCGATGTCGGCTCGGCTTCCCAGCCTTTCGTGCACTCGGGACACAGCAGTCGGACAAACGCTTCGACCATAGCGCCAACGACTCGCGGTACGTCAATAAATGTTCGTGCAAAACAGGAGTCGGCTCCGCGCGACTCGTCGGTTTTCGGGACGCGACCGCACAGATACTTCGGGTGCGACCGCACCAATGCCGAGGAGCCCGAAGGGATCCGAACCGAGTGAGCCGGATCCGAATCAAACACCCAGAGGACTCGAACGCCGATTACGCGATCATTCCGGCGTCGTCGGCTTCGAGCAGTTCCTTGTATCGGTTGCGGATCGTGACCTCAGAGACGTCGGCGACCTCGCTCACTTCGCTCTGGGTCACCTTCTCGTTGGTGAGCAGCGCGGCCGCGTACACCGCCGCGGCGGCGAGGCCGACTGGCGATTTTCCGGAGTGGATCGCCGCCTGCTTCGCGTTGCGGAGGAGCTGACGCGCCTGTCGTTCGGCCTCGTCGGAGAGGCCGAGCTCGGAGGCGAAGCGGGGGACGTACTGCTCGGGGTCCGCGGGCTCGACTTCCAGCTTGAGCTCGCGGACGACGTAGCGGTACGTCCGCGTCAGTTCCATCTTGTCGACGCGGGAGACGCGCTCGATCTCGTCGAGCGAGCGCGGCGTCCCGGCCTGCCGGGCGGCCGCGTACAGCGCCGCGGTCGCGACGCCCTCGATGGAGCGGCCGGGGAGGAGGTCCTCGCTGAGCGCGCGGCGGTAGATGACCGAGGCGGTCTCCCGAACGTTCTCCGGGAGTCCGAGCGCGGAGGCCATTCGATCGATCTCGCCGAGCGCCTGCTTGAGGTTGCGCTCCTTCGAGTCTCGGGTGCGGAAGCGCTCGTTCCACGTGCGCAGCCGCTGCATCTGCTCGCGCTGGCGCGACGAGAGCGCCTTCCCGTAGGCGTCTTTGTTCTGCCAGCCGATATTCGTCGACAGGCCCTTGTCGTGCATCAGGTTCGTCGTCGGCGCGCCGACGCGCGACTTCTTGTCCCGCTCGGCGCTATCGAAGGCGCGCCACTCCGGCCCGCGGTCGATCGAATCTTCGTCGACGACGAGGCCGCAGTCGGTACACACGGTCTCTCCGTGTGCCTCGTCGGTGACGAGGTTGCCACCGCACTCCGGACAGACGAACCGCTCGTCTTCCCGTTCGTCCGTGGTCTGTTCGTCCGTGGTCTGTTCGTCCGTGGTCTGTTCGTCCGTGGTCTGTTCGTCCGTGGTCTGTTCGTCCGTGGTCTGTTCGTCCGTGGTCTGTTCGTCCGTGGTCTGTTCGTCCGCTGCCTCCGTTTCGCGTACTGTCTCGCTCCGGTCGTCGGCGAATCGGCCGCCGGCCCGGAACCTCCTGCGCTCGTCGGTTCGTTCTCGGGTTCGTGTATCACTCATAATTGGGCTGGTTCGTCCTATCCGGAAGACAAAAAGAAAGAGGTCCGGCGGGACTGAACTTACTTGCAGTAAGTGGCGTGAGTTTATAAATGTTGCTGTGTCAAGAGGTACCGAATACCGATCATATACCGCCCACAGAGGCAGTTTACCGCGTTCGAGGTGCGGCAGTCACGGCGGATTGGTGCATATTTAACTATTCCGCACACACCGTGTCGCCGGACGAGGCAGGAGTGGCGGGTCACCAGTGGAGTCGTGCAGCCGATCATCACATCCACCCCTCACGGCGGAAGTAGATCAGCAAAACCGCTGTGACGAGCGTCATTCCGACGATGACGGCGGGATAGGCGTACGGCCACGTCAGTTCAGGCATATTCGTCGCGTGCTCGCCGAAGTTCATCCCGTAGACGCCGACGACGAACGTCAACGGGATGAAAATCGTCGCGACGATGGTCAGCCGCTTCATCACCTCGTTCGTCGACTGGGAGACGACGTTGAGGTAGATGTCACGCGCTCCGCGGGTCAAATCACGGTACGTTTCCGTGAGGTCGACGATCTCGACGAGGTGGTCGTACACGTCGCGGTAGAACTTCTCGGTACTCTCGTCGACACCGACCAGATCCCCGCGCGCCAGCGTGCCGACGGCTTCGCGCATCGGCCAGACGACCTTGCGGAACGACAGCAGGTCCCGACGGACGGCGTTCAAGCCCTCGATGAGTTCGCTGTCGGGAGTCGTGAGAATGGACTCTTCGATCCCTTCGATCGTGTCGCCGACGGTGTCCAGCAGGTCGAAGTACTGCTCGACCGCGTGATCGATCACGCGGTACGCCGCGAAGTCGGGACCCTGCTTGAGGATCCGACCCTGTTGGTTCTCGACGGACTGCCAGACGTCCGAAACGACCGGCACGCGCTCTTCCTCGTCGGTCATCGTCACGAGCCAGTCCTCGCCGAGGAACAGCCCGATCGGTTGCGTTCGGACCTCCTCGTCGAACGTGGTCTCGCCGCGTTCGAGCGCGACGGTCTTCACGAGGGCGAACGTGTGATCGTCGAACTCCTCGACCTTCGGACGCACGCCGCCGCGAACGTCCTCGATTTCGAGCGGGTGTAGCGAGAACGCCTCCGAGATGGCTCGGATCTCCGCCTCGGTGGGCGAACTCACGCGGACCCACGTGGTTCCCGGTGCCACTCGGGCGGCTTCGAGGTCAGATTCGTCGTCGATCGAGTGACGTTCGACGCGACCGACGTCGTAGACGAGCGCAGAGATCACAGCGGATCACGCTCCCGTCTGCGGCGGGTTCGGTCGTGGTTCACGGCGCTTCACCCCCGTCGTGGCCGATCGCATACAGCGTCACGCCGACCATCAGTCCGACGAGACTCACGGAACGCCCGGGGTACGCCGCGACGACCCCGATCGCGTATCCCACGAGGGCGAACGCGGTGATACCGAGGCCGACCGCTCGCGTTCGGTGCATACGTTCTCTCCACAGAGCCAGAGTAAAAGCGTTGTTCGGGTGCGCGGACGCGACGGGTCGTCTTTCCGATCCCGAGCGGCGTTCTCGGAACGGTGTCCTCACTCCGAGGGGTGCTCGATCGAGCGCATCATCGAGAGGACGTTCTCCTCCTCGCCGCCGAGTTGCTGGGGGTACACACCGATCGCGACGATGAAGTCCTCGCCGTCGCGGTACTTCGTCACGTGAATGTAGACGTCGACCTCTTGGCCTTGGAGGGTGGCGGTCGCGGCGAACTTCGTCACCGTCGCCTCAGTCCCTTGTACGGTGATGTTCTCTTCGCCGACTTGTTCGATGTCGCTCATCCCGGAGTACTGCTCTTGGACGAACTGGACCAATCGCGCGTTCGAGTAGCTCCCGATCGGGTTGAGCGTCCGCCCGGCGATTTCGACGGCAGGCGTCGAAACGACCGTGAACACGCCGACTTCGGTCTCACCGAGCGGGCCGAGCTCCATACTCTTCTTGTAATCGGTGAGGTAGTTCGTGGCGACGATCTGCCGCTCCTGTCCGGCGACCTCGACGGTCTCGTTGATTTCGAGCGGCCGCGTGTCGTTCAGTTCGTAGCCCGCGTCTTGGGCGGCCCCGCTCTCGACGGCGGCCGGGTCAGCAGAGAAGGCGAGCGGCTCGTCTCCGGTGATGAAGCCGATGCATCCACTCGTTACTAAGAGGAGCGCGACCGCGAGGGCGGCCAGCGCGCGACGGTTCGATAGCACGCCCGAGAGTACTGCTCTCGTTGGAGTTAAATACGCGGGTCGATCCTGTCACTGGAACTGAAGGTGGTCGAAGCGGTGGGTACCCACACTGTCGACAACAGCGATGGCCGGACTGCTCGCCGCCGCGTTCGACTCACTCGATCGACGATCTGAGATCCCCCTCGCAGTCGGGGCATCGGGCGTGGAATGACCCCGGTGAGACGCGGTGTCCACACTCAGTACAGACAAACGATCCACGAGTCGCCATTACACACTGCTAACGTGACTCAGTATGTTAACTCTTACCGTGGTTATCGCGGTACTGCTTGGTTTGGGGAGAAATGTCGAAAACGCGGTGGAGGAGAATTCGGAAGGGGCCGCCACACTCCGACTCGTGCCCCGTTCATTCCGAACTACACGTTCGGTGCGCGGGTCGAATCGAACGACGTCGTCAACGCTTCTGTCGGGCTTCTTCGAGTCGCTCGGCTTCCGATTTGACGGTCTCGATTTCGCGACTTCCGGCGTCGCCGCTATCGCCGTGTGCGTGGCGCACCGAGGCGTCGAGGAGTGACGGAACAAACCGAGACTCCTCGCGCTGGTCGTCGCCGAAGCGGGCTCGGACCCGCTGGATGAGTTCGCGAAACATACGCTCTCGTTGAAGTGTTGGCTTCAGCGCGTAAGGCTCTTCCCCATACGAAGTGCGGGAAAAACCACCTCTCCGCCGTCGACGGGCAGATACTTGTTCAGCATCTCGCCGTACGTGTACCCGTTTCGGTGATAGAAGTTCGCCGCGTTCAACGACGAGTCGAGAAACAGCTCGGAGACGCCACGTTCGACTGCAACGCGTTCTAATTCGGCCAGCAACGACGCCCCGACCCCGTCACCGGCGTAGTCCGGATCGACGAACAATTTCGCAATCTCCGGCCGCTCGACGGTGAGTTGCCCGAATCCGACGACCGTCCCGTCACGCTCGGCGACGAGTACCACCTCGCTATCGGCGATCGGGTACGCGTCCTCTCGGGCTTCGGCGGTCCACGCTTTGATCTGTCGATTCGTGTAGTAGCCCGAGCCGATTTCGCGGACCGCTCGACGATGTATCTCGACCAAACGCGGGATATCTGACGCCGCTGCTGGCCGATACGAAAGCGTACTCATATCAACAGTCGTGCGTGTCGGTTACTGGCCGCAGTTGTCTCCCTGATCGGGTTCAAGCTGGATTGATGTCCGTCCAGACGCAGTAGGTAACTGTCGGATATAACGTTTGCCCGCAGCAGTCGGCCAATCGAGACAATAGATTATTCACACTCGGACGAGGGGCACCGATATGGATACTTCGGTGACCGTCCGCTGTCGGCGGCCTTACGATCTGGACGTTGGTCTGTTCACCGACACCGCCGATCAGTTCCGGAACGCCCTCTTTCTGCCGCCGGCGGCGTTCGACGAGCTGGGGCTCTCGAACTACGGGTACGTCCGTCTCCGAGACCCGGAGCGTACCGGCAGCGGAATCCGGGTCGTCGCGGTCGAACTCGAACCTTCCCCTTCCCTCATCGAAGCCGATCACTACGTCGGAGCGCTGCGGACGAACCTCTACAACGCGGTCAGCTCCGTCGGCCGGATCGACGACGGGGAACTCGTCGTCGACGTTTGCGTCGACGCGTCCGTGACGCAGTTCTCCGGGACCGCTCGCCGAACGTACGACGACGAGATCGACTATCGAGTCTGTCATATTTCGGATCGTCGGATGGACCAACTCGGGATCGTCCCCGGGTCCGTCGTGGAGTTGTTCAATCCGGTCACGGGCGGTCGGATCGACGTGACCGTCGAAGCGCCGCACGGCGATCCCGATCTCGTCAGGGTCGACGTCCGGTCCCGACAGGCCATCGACATCGAGCCCGGAGACGGAGTGGGCGTTCGGAACACGGGCGTCGCCGCCGACGCGGATCGGTCGCTGTCGCGACGGATACAGAAGTTCTTCGTCGACAGCAGGGAGATGCCGTTCAACGTTCGGCTCGGACCGGATCAAGACGAGTACCGGAACGTCGTTCGGATGACCGAGGATATGATGGCGTTTCTGGGGATCGATCCCGGCGACAACGTCGTTCTCGCGTGGCGCGGGAAGCGGACGAAAGCCCAGTGTCTCACGACGGACCTCGACGGCGACTGTCCACCGAACACGATCAAGATGCCCGCGACCGAACGAGACCGGATCGACATCAGCGTCCACGACGCGGTCCGCGTCGAACGCGATATGGGATACGTGTTCCAAGAACAGATCGCCAGATCCGTCTTCGGTATCATCGGCGTCGTGGTCGGCGCGCTGCAGGTGATCGTCGTCACCGACGTCTCCGGGATCGTCGAACGGTACGGTCTCTTTCCCACTACGGGCGGGTTCATCCTCGCCGTCGCCGGGGTCTCCGTCCTTGTGACCTACCTGCTTCTCACACCGGAGCGACAGAAGTGCGTGAGCCACGAGTGACCCAGCGGACGTTGCAAACCGGGGCTCCGAACGGGCAGTCGACCAGCCGAAACTGGCCAAAAAGTCGTCCGGACGGGCGTCGTAGCCGACGAGCGTGAAAGTCGGGTTCTCGGCCAGCAATCCGTAACTAAACGCGACCACTAGCGGTGCAAATTGACGTTTCTCGGCACTGTGCTTATCGATCTCGATGGCCAATGAGTAGTATGGCCAACCGTCGTGTCGGTGTCATCGGGAGCGGAGACGTGGCGAAGGCACTCGGACGCGGCTTTGCGAAGAACGGTTGGGAGGTCAAACTGGGAACGCGAAGCCCCGAGAACCTACGGGACTGGGCGACGGAGACGAAAGGAACGGTATCGGTCGGCTCGTTTGCCGACGCTGCCTCGTTCGGCGATGTCGTCGTCCTGTCCGTTCTCGGCGCGGCGGTTCCGGAGGTCCTAGATACAGCTGGACCGGGGAATTTCGACGGCAGGCTCGTCCTCGATACGACGAACCCGCTTGCGTTCTCTCAGGAGGGACCGCCCGAGCTCCTGTTCGGCGGCACGGACTCGCTGGGAGAGCGGGTGCAGCGCACGCTCTCAGGGGCATCTGTCGTGAAGTGTTTCAACACCGTCTCGAACGTCCAGATGGTCGATCCGGAGTTCGAAGACGAGACCCCGCCGATGATGATCTGCGGCGACGACGAGCGTGCCAAAGAGCGGACGGAAGCGCTGCTCGTCGAATTCGGCTGGCCCGGCGCGCTGGACGTGGGGACCATCGAGTCGTCCCGATATCTGGAAGCGCTCGTGCCGCTGTGGGTCCGTATCGGGATGCACCTCGACACGTGGGAGCACGCGTTCGCGGTGGTCCAGTAGCCAGACGGCCGCGTCGAATCACACCGATAAACGGAGCGGCACCGCTCCGGTATGAGCGAATCGTCGGCGGCGTATTGAGCCCAACAGCGCAATTTCTTTCGCGAACGCATATACACCTTCGACCGCAACGGAGCCTATGAGCGGCTCAAATCCCGAACAGACGGGATGGTTCACAGATCTCGATCCGGGCGACCTCGAAGCGGCAACAACCGCGATTTCCGACGGGGAAGTCGACCAACCCCAGAACTGGCCGATCAAAGCCATCGAGTCGGGCTTCGCAACGGACGAAGACGGCTACTACAACAAACTCCACGAGGTGACGCTGCACGCGACGCGCGAGGCCGTCAGGGAACGTGATCGCGCGGATGACCAGCAACTCGTTCATACAATTAGAGCGATGGACGACACTGAACGCACGGCCAACGAACTCGCCGAACGGCTCGCCGAGTGGGCCGGTTCGCTTACCGACGGCTCCGAGGTGGAAGCCCGCGCGACCGACGCACTCGGCGGGATCGACGGTGCGCGCGCGGTCGCCGAGTGGACGCCGCAGTCGCCCGCCGAGGAGCGACTCGTCTCGCTCGCCGAGCGGATCGTCGACCTCGACGACGAGCGCGCGGCGCTTCGATCGTTCGTCGAGTCGAACGCGCCGGCGGTCGCGCCGAACCTCGCGGAGATGGCCGGGCCGGTCCTCGCCGCACGGTTGCTCTCGCTGGCGGGCGGGCTGGAGTCGCTGGCGAAGAAGCCCGCTGGGACGGTGCAGGTGCTGGGGGCGGAAGACGCTCTGTTCGCGCACCTCCGCGGCCGCGGATCGTCGCCGAAGCACGGCGTCATCTTCACCCACGAGTACGTCCGCGGAACGCATCCCGAGAACCGCGGCTCGGCCGCCCGCGCCTTCGCCGGAAAGCTCGCAATCGCGGCGCGGATCGACTACTACTCCGGCGAGTTCAAACCGTCCGTCCACGACGACCTCGACGAGCGAATGGCGACGATCCGCGCGCGGGAGGAAGACGAATGACTCCCGACCTCCCCGACGGCGTCGAGCGGCGTCGATTCGACGGCCGCGAGCGACTCGCGACGCGGGGCGAAACGGTGTACGGTGAGCCGCGGGACGCCGACGGCTGGCGCGCGTGGGACGCGGGGCGCTCGAAGCTCGGCGCGATGCTGGAGTTGGGAATGGACGTCGGCCTCGCCGGCGACGAGCGCGTCCTCTATCTGGGTGCGGCGTCGGGAACGACCGTCTCGCACGTCGCCGACTTCGCCGGGCCGACGTACGCCGTCGAGTTCGCGCCGCGGCCGACGCGCGATCTCCTGTCTGTCGCCGAATCGCGACCGAATCTCTTTCCGCTTCTGAAAGACGCGCGGAAGCCGGAGACGTACGCGCACGTGGTCGAGTCCGACCTCGACTGCGTGATTCAGGACGTCGCCACGCGCGGACAGGCGACGGTCGCGCTCCGCAATCGGCGGTTCCTCGCGTCCGACGGGCGGCTGCTCGCTGCGATCAAAGCGCGCAGCGAGGACGTGCTCGACGATCCCGAGTCGGTCTTCGAGGACGCGCTCGACGAGCTGCGCGAGGGGTACGACATCCTCGAAACGAGGCGGTTAGACCGCTTCCACGACGATCACCTCGCGGTCGTCGCGGAGCCGCGAGAGTAGGCGGACACGGGTGCGGCCGGCGGTCCGTGGGGCTGACCGCGCCAGCAGACCACCGCGCGGAATGGCGAAGCGTTCGCCGGAGCCCGCGACATATTTAATCGGCCGCCCCAAACGACGGGGCGATGGAACTAGGGTCGGCGGACGCCTTCGATCAAATGGGCACGCTCGGCGTCGAAGAGGAGTTCTACATCGTCGACGAGCGAGGCCGCCCGACGTCGGGTATCGCGGATCTCGTCTACGATCACCCACCGTCGGGAGTGCTCGAAGACCGGATCGACCACGAGCTGTTTCAGTTCACGATCGAGACGCAGACGCCACTGATCGGGGATCTCTCGGAGGTCGAGCCGACCGTTCGGACCGTTCGCGAGGCGCTCGTCGATCACGCCGCCGAGCACGGCTACCGCATCGCCGCGGCGGGGCTCCACCCGACGGCGAAGTGGCGCGAACTCGACCACGCGACGAAGCCGCGGTACCAGTCTCAACTGGACAGGATCCAGTACCCACAGCACCGAAACACCACCTCCGGGCTGCACGTCCACGTCGGCGTCGACGACGCCGACAAGGCGACGTGGATCGCCAACGAGCTGCGCTGGTATCTCCCGCCGGTGCTCGCGCTGTCGGCGAACTCGCCGTACTGGTACGACTTCGACACCGGCCTCGCCTCCGCCCGCGCGAAGATCTTCGAGGCGTTGCCGAACACGGGGATGCCGACTCGCTTCGAGGACTTCGAGGCGTACCGCCGGTTCGAGCGGCAGATGGTCGAACTCGGCTCGATCGAGGACCGCGGCGAGCTCTGGTATGACGTTCGACCGCACACCGGCCACGGGACCGTCGAAGTCAGGACGCCGGACACCCAGACGGACCCCGAAGCCACCGTCGCGTTCGTCGAATACGTCTACACGCTCGTCGAGGATCTCGCGGCACGCTACGAGGACGGCGAATCCGGCACCGCCGTCCGGCGGGAGATCCTCGACGCGAACAAGTGGCACGCGGTTCGCTACGGTCGAGACGCGGACTTCATCGCCCGGGACGCCGCGGACACGGTCTCGCTCGAAGCGTTCGTCGAAGCCGAGACCGATCGCCTCGGAATCGACGCACTGGAGCGACTGCTCGAACGCGAAAGCGGATCCGTGCGCCAGCGTCGGATCCGTCGAGAGTCGGGGACCGACGCGCTCTGTGAGGCGCTCTGTCTCGACTGAGACCTCTGTTTCGCGAGCGAATCTGAGAAAGGCTTTTGTCCGGCGAGTTTTGACCTTTCGGGTAGAACACGATGCCTTCCGACGAGTCCACAGACGAGAGCGACGCGAGCAGTACGGACCCCAAAGACGTGATCGAGGACGCCGAGGGCGAATCCGATGGCGGTCCGCGAGCGCGACTCGAAGCCGAGGCCGACCGCGCCGTCTCGGAGTTCGACGAGGGGATCGTCGACCTCCTCGCGTGGTTGCTCGACACCGAGACGCGGGCGCGGATCTACGTCTACCTCCGCAAGAACCCCCGTTCGACGAGCGAGGAAGTCGCCGACGGGACGGGGCTGTATCCGAGCACCGTCCGCGAAGCGCTCGCGGAGCTCCACGACGAGGAGACCGTCACCCGCCAGAAGCGCGAGAGCGCGGGTGCGGGCAACAACCCCTACGAGTACACCGCCATCGCCCCGAGCGAGCTCGTCCGCGGCGTCGCCGCGCAGGTGCAGTCGGAACTGAACACGG
The DNA here is from genome assembly GCF_037031285.1 of Halobellus sp. LT62. NCBI lineage: Archaea > Methanobacteriati > Methanobacteriota > Halobacteria > Halobacteriales > Haloferacaceae > Halobellus > Halobellus salinisoli. Next base: position 351,672 of record NZ_JAYEZO010000001.1, on the reverse strand, counting down.
TGTTCAATCTGGACAGCCGGCTCGGTCGCTCGGACGGGGACGAAGCCGACGACGGCGTCGGACCGGTGAGCATTACCGTCGACGACGCCACCGACGGACCGAGCTCGTCCGCGGCGAGCGGGGCCGAATCGAATTCGGCCGACGACGAGGCGGACGGCTCGTCCGAAGGCGTCGACATCGACGTCGAAGAGGACACGTCGGCGGACGAGGACGACGACGACGAGGCGTAGCGCGTCGCGTTCGGTTCGCGCTTTCGCGCCATTTTTAACGTTGCCCGGGAGAGGTATCTGCAATGACCGGGCCTTGGACTGAGTGGGACCACGTGCTGAAAGTGGACCCGGACAAAGATCTCGCCGACGGTGAGACGTTCGCGGACGTCTGCCAGACGGGGACCGACGCGATCGAGATCGGCGGCACCCTCGACATCACGACCGAGAAGATGGAGCGCGTCGTCGAGGCGTGCTCGCGGTACGACGTGCCGCTCTACCAAGAGCCCTCGAACCCCGGCGTCGTCATCGAATCTGACCACCTCGACGGCTATCTCATCCCGACGGTGTTCAACGCCGAGTCGTCCTTCTGGGTCACCGGCGCGCACAAGGAGTGGGTCCGCATCGACGGCCCGCTCGACTGGGACCGAACGTACACGGAAGCGTACATCGTCCTGAATCCCGATGCCTCCGTCGCGGAGTTGACTGAGGCCGACACCGACCAGAGCGCCGACGACGTCGCCTCCTTCGCCGCGGTCGCCGAGAAGATGTTCGGCCAGGAGATCGTCTACATCGAGTATTCGGGAACCTTCGGCGACACCGAGAAGGTCGCCGCCGCCCGCGACGCCCTCGACGACGCGACGCTGTTCTACGGCGGCGGCATCCGCGACTACGACGCTGCCTACGAGATGGGCAAGCACGCCGACACCATCGTCGTCGGCGACCTCCTCCACGACGAGGGCGTCGACGCCGTCCGCGAGACCGTCGAGGGCGTCAAGGACGCCCACGCCGAAGCGGTCGTCGAGTAGGGCTCTCTCGATCTGACCGCTCGCGTTTGATCTCTTTCTGTTCGCTTGCGAGAGTGTAGAGAGACGATTTGTGAGGAGTTGGTTTCAGGCGGATTTCGGTGAATCTGCCGTGAGAACAAGCCTGCTTAGTTACCGCTCTAAAAGAGGTCTTTTTTGAGTATCCATAAGATGATGGCAAGGGATCCCCCGAGGAAAAAGGGAGATTCTGGAAGTGGAAGAAAGAGAGCTGAAAGAGCGAGAAGAAGAATTAGTAAAGCCCACCATTTAAATTCAGGGACGAATTCCTTCACTCCTTGGAGAGGGCTCAATGCCATACTCTTTATTTGAGATTTCTCTATAAACAGGTTCTGATAAATAGACACCCTGTATTGAGCATCCGCGAGCCGGACGAGACCGAAGGTCTCGCTGGAAGCCGGCGCAGCGCGCCGGCGACGAAGCGAGCGGTTCACCGCCGACGAGCGGCCGTAGGCCGCGAGTTCGGCGGCATTTTTCCTCTAGGTTTTTGCGCGGAGGGGTCCGCAGGACCCCTCCGTGGAAAAAAGGTGGATGTGAATCGACCGTTTTTAAGGCCGGGCGCTCGGAAACACGGAGTATGAAAGGCAGAACCTACACTGCAGACGCCGAGCCCGGTGACGACGTCACGGTCGCCGGCTGGGTCCACGAGGTCCGGGACCTCGGCGGGATCGCCTTCCTGATCCTCCGGGATAAATCGGGGAAGATCCAGATCAAACTCGAAGAGGATTCGATGGACGCCGACCTCGTCGAGACCGGTCTCAACGTCTCTCGCGAGAGCGTCGTCAGCGTTTCCGGCTCCGTCAAGGAGGAGCCGCGCGCGCCGACGGACGTCGAGATCCTTCCGGAGTCGATCGAGGTGCTCGCCGAGTCCGACACGCAGCTCCCGCTGGACCCCTCCGGGAAGGTCGACGCCGAGCTCTCGACGCGGCTCGACAACCGGACGCTCGACCTTCGAAAGGAGGAGGTCAAGGCCATCTTCGAGATCCGCGCGGAGGTTCTCCGCGCCGCTCGCGAGGCCTTCCGCGACCTCGGCTGCACCGAGATCAACACGCCGAAGATCGTCGCCACCGGCACGGAGGGGGGCACGGAGCTGTTCCCGATCACGTACTTCGGCGAGGAGGCGTTTATGAACCAGTCGCCGCAGCTGTTCAAGCAGCTGATGGTCGGTTCCGGCCTCGAACGCGTCTTCGAGATCGGCCCGATCTTCCGCGCCGAGGAGCACAACACGCCCCGGCACCTCAACGAGGCGACCTCGATCGACTTCGAGTCGGCGTTCGTCGACCACACCGAGGCGATGGACGCCTGCGAGCACGTCGTCAAGAGCGCCTACGAGGGCGTCGCCGAGAACTGCGAGCGCGAACTGGAACTGCTCGGCCTCGACGAGGAGTTCGAGGTACCGGAGGGCGAGTTCCCGCGGCTCACCTACGAGGAGGCCATCCAGCGGATCAACGCGACCGGCGAGCTCGACGAGCAACTCGTCTGGGGCGACGACCTCCCGACGGAGGGCGAGCGCGCGCTGGGCGATGACGTCGGCGAGCACTACTTCATCACCGACTGGCCGTCGGAGATCAAGCCGTTCTACATCAAGGACCACGCCGACGACGAGCAGCTCTCGACGGGGTTCGATATGATGCACCCGCGGATGGAGCTGGTCTCCGGGGGGCAGCGCGAACACCGCTACGACCAGCTCGTCGCCGGTTTCGAGCAGCAGGGGCTCGACCCCGACCAGTTCGAGTACTACACGAAGATGTTCAAATACGGGATGCCGCCGCACGCCGGCTGGGGGCTCGGCGGCGAGCGACTCGTGATGACGATGCTCGGGCTGGAGAACATCCGCGAGGCTGTTCTGTTCCCGCGAGACAGACAACGCCTGAGTCCGTAGACGAAGGCGTTGTCTGTCTCGCGGGGGCTCGTCGGACGAGTGAAGCGAGTCCGAGGGTGTTCCCGCGAGATCGTCAGCGTCTGAGCCCGTAGGGCAACGGGACTCATCGGTTGCGTCAGTTTTCTTCGGCGGCTTCGTCGATCAGTCGATAGGCAGTCTCGCGGAGTTCACCTGTCATATGGAGTCCATTCGAATCGAGACGGCGAACGAGTGATTTTGCATCGTCGGAATCCATTCCCCCGTATACGGCGCGGACGACGACACCGATCGTGCCGGTGACAGTCGCACCAAACTCGTCGGCGACGGTCCTTACACGCTGATCGTCGGAGACGACGGCGATCGGTTCGTTCATTTCGTCCGCCCGGAGGACTGCTGTGATGATTGCGACATCCCCGTTCGCCTCCTCGTCACCGAGCACCGCTCTCGCATTCTGATGGTGTTTATCCACCATCCCCGATTTGCTACCCAGAAACGCCGAATCTCTTCGGAGTAGACGCTGTACGTTCCGGTCGGCCCGTTCGTCAGTGATCTCGCCAAGAACCCTCGGAGGGATCATCACATCACCATCGAAGTTTGTCAGCAGTTCCAACTCCCCGACGCTCTCCAAGGCGATGAGCGTCGTCGCGTCCACATAAATGTCCATCTACAGATCCAGCGCTGCCTCGGCGTCGCGTTCGAGATCCGTCGCCGACAGCTGTGTCGTCAGATTCCGCTCCCGACAGATTTCCAGCCAGTCCGCGAGCGGAACGCCGGCGACGCGCGCTGCTTGGTTGACCGAGAGCTCTCCCGTCTGGTAGCGCTCCACGGCGACGCGGATTCGTAGCTGTGCGAGCCCCTCGTCCAACGCCTTCCGAATCGTCGAGCTCTTGTCCTCCCCGAGGAGTGCGGCGACTTCCTCCAACTCGTCTCGTTCGTCGTCGGGGATGCGGGCGCTTATTGACGGCACGTATACGTTGTATTATAACGTAATCGTATTTGAACCTGTGGACGGTCCGTCTCCGCGTTTCGACTCCGAAACCGCGCCCGATTTAACGGCGGCCGCGCAATCGACGCCAATGAGCGACGAGGCGGCGGCGTTCGTGCCCGGGCACATAACCGGATTCTTCAGCGCGCACCCCGACGACGACCCGGCGGTGGCGGGCTCTCGCGGCGCGGGTGTCACGCTGTCGCACGGCGTCGACGTCCGCGTCGTCCGCGGCGATGTCGCAGACGACATAGATTGCAGCGACGCCGCGATCACGCTGAACGGCGACCCGATCGACGTCGCGCCCGTCGACGCCGTCCGCGACGCCCTCGGGGCGTCGAACGCGCAGGTCGTCGCCGAGACGCCGCTGCCGCTCGGCGCGGGCTTCGGCGTCTCCGGCGCGATGGCGCTCGGCACCGCCTACGCCGTCAACGCCGCCTACGACTGCAGGCGCAGCGAGAACGCCCTCGTCGAACTGGCACACGTCGCCGAGGTCGAGGCCGGAACCGGGCTCGGCGACGTCGTCGCACAGGCCCGCGGCGGGCTGCCGATCCGACTCGAACCCGGCGCGCCGGGGCACGGCCGGATGGACGGCATCCCCGCGACGCCGCGCGTCGAGTACGTCGCCTTCGGGTCGGTCTCGACGGAAGCGGTGCTCTCGGGCGACACCACGGCGCTGACCGCCGCGGGCGAACGCGCGCTCTCGAACCTGCGAGACGAGCCCACGGTCGGCCGGCTCGTCGAACTCTCCCGGCGGTTCGCCCGCGACGCCGACCTGCTCACCGACCGCGTCGCGGACGCCGTTTCGGCGGTCCGCGCCGGGGGGGGCGACGCCTCGATGGCGATGCTCGGAGACACCGTCTTCGCGTTCGGTGACGATCTCTCGACGGCCGGGTACGACCCCGAGGTCTGTTCCGTCTACCCCACGGGTGCGACGCTCCGACCGACCGGAATCGGGGACGTCTCGGAACCGACCAGCGAGTGAGTCGGCGCGGACGCGCGCCGCGTGAAGCGGCGCGCGACGCATCCCGACCCAACCCATCCCGGCCGACGCGAATCGGCCCGCTTTTCCTTCGACCCATCGATTTCGACGTATGAGCGAGATCGACGTCCCCGAGAGCCACCCCCGCTATCTGTCGCTCTTGACGCGACACCGCATCGAGGCAGGGGTCGAAAAGGGAATCACGAGCAAGCAGGGCCTCATCGCCGAGGGGCGCGGCGAGGCGTTCGACTACCTCCTCGGCGAACGGACGACCGACTCGGCGGACGAGGCCGAGCGCGCGGCCGCCGCGCTGTTGCTCCTCGCGGAGCGGCCCGTCCTCTCGGTCAACGGCAACGTCGCCGCGCTCGTCCCCGGCGAGATGATCGAACTCGCGGCCGCCGTCGACGCCGACGTCGAGGTGAACCTCTTCAACCGAACGGACGAGCGGATGCGGGCGATTACCGAGCACCTCCGCGAGCACGGGGGCGAGGAGGCGGGCGTCGAGATCAAAGGACTGACCGCCGACGCGCGGATCCCGGGTTTGGAACACGAGCGCTCGAAGGTCGACGCCGACGGTATCGGCGCGGCCGACGTCGTGCTCGTCCCGCTGGAGGACGGCGACCGCGCGGAGGCGCTCGCGGCGATGGGAAAATCCGAGATCGTCATCGACCTGAACCCGCTGTCGCGGTCGGCGCAGACGGCCGCGATCCCGATCATCGACAACATCGTCCGCGCGGTGCCAAACGTCACGAAACACGCCGAATCGCTGCGCGACGTCTCGCGAGAAGAGTTGGAGGCGATCGTCGCCGACTTCGACCCGGAGGCGGCGTTGGTCGCGGCTGAAGAGGCGATTCGTGGCGGGAACCTCGACTAACCGACAACTCGCCGTCAGGCCTCTCGAAGCTCCGCCTCGGTGAGCGCCTCGTTGAGGTCGTCGCGGACGAACTCTCCTGTTTCCCGGTCCATCGCGGTCGTCACGATCCGGTTTTCCTGCACGCTGGAACCGTCCCGAAGCAGCAACCGAACGTTTCCGTTGTCGTCGGCGCGGGTCACCTTCGCACGCAGGCCGGTCTGTGAGCCCATTCCGCCGGCGTCGATCGGCCCCGGAACGATCTTTTTCACGTGCGGGTGGTCGGCGACGACGCCAATGGCCCGCCGACCGCCGCGCCCGCCGATGAGCGTCGAGTGCGTGCCCCCGATTTTCTCTCGGGGGGCCGTCTCGACGACTTCCAGCGACCGCTCGCCGCGGCGCTCTACCACCCGCTCGACGGGGTCGTCGCCGGCGACCCGATAGAACTCGTGGTGCAGTTGCGCGCGGGCCTCGCGGAGGACGTCGCGGTTCCCCGACGCGAACACCGCGTCGGGACGTTTCCGGCGGATCTCGTCGGCGACGCGGCCCGCGAAGTTCCGGAGTTCGACGGTCTCGGACTCGGGATCGTCCTCGGGGACGGTCGTCAGCGTCGTCCGTCCGACGACCTCCTTCTCGTCGAGCATCGTCAGCTCCGCGCGGTCGCGCTCGAAGTCGACGACGACGGCGTCGCAGTTTCCGGTGTTGCAGACGAGGCAGTAGTCGCCGGGGCGTTCGAGGGGCGTGCCGCACCGCCGACAGTCCATAGCGGGAGAAAGCGAGGGGAAAATAAAAGCGCGGCTATCGGGCGCGCCGACGCGCTGTGAGTGGGTGCCGTGGACAGCGACGCGGCGAGCCGGTCACAGGTCGACCGGGCTCGTCTTCAGGTACTCCCGCAGCAAGACCGTCGCGTACGACCCGGACGGGAGCGAGAACGACAGTCCGTAGGCGTCCTCGGCGGCGTCGACCTCGGACGCAACGCGCGTCCGCAGGAGGACGGCCCGCCGGGTGCCCGTCGAATGAAACTCGCCGGGGAGATCGAAATCGCCCGGGATGAGCCCGAGTTCGTCGAGGACCGCGCGCTCGACGTCGCCCGGTTCTCCGTCTGCCAGTTCGGTCTCGGTGCCGACGAGCGGCGCGGTGACGAACGCCCGTCCGCGCTCGCAGTGGCGAGCCATCACGTCGACGCGGCGGTCGGTCGCGACCTGCGTGCGGTCCGTGTCCGGGCGGTAGAGCCCCTCCGGAGCGTCCCGATCGGCGAAACACACGACGTCGCCGTCGACCGGACGGGCGAGCGGCAGGCCGCGCGAGAGCCGCTCGCTCACGATCCGGTTGAAGGCGTACGACTGCGCGGCGTTGACGAACAGCCGCTGGAGGTTTCGCGGAACGGCTTCCAGCGCGTGTCGCCAGTCTGCGGGCGTGTCGTCTCCGTCCTCGTGTAGACGGTGCAGCATCGAGCGCTCGAAGCGGAGCGCGCCGGGCATCCGATCGAGCGCGCCCCGCCAGTCCGGATCCGCGCGCTCGGCCTGCTCGTCGACGAAGGCGCGGGCCGCCCGCGTGTCGTCGGGTTCTGCCTCGTACGGGTTGCCGACGTACGCCAGAACCGCCTCGCGCCACTCGCCGCGGGCGACGCACAGGCCGACCTCGTGGGTGACGGGCCGTCGGCTCCCGAACCGCTGGTGGCCGAAGTAGTTGGGGACGGCGACGTCGGTCGCGGCCTCAGCGGCGGGGCCGTCGTCGTCATCCTCGCTCTCGGTCCGTTCGGTCGACGAACCGTCGCCCGCGACCCGCTCGTGTAACTCCGCGGTGATCGATTCGACGGGCTCGACGTCGGCCTCGCGAACGCGGATCTCGAACGCGTTGCCCGCCAGATCGCCGAAGTGGAGCCGTCGGCCGATTCGTCCGAGGACCTCGACATCGGCGTCGTCGATCTCGGGGAAGTCGTCGGGATCGACGTCCCGAACCGAGAACAGCTGGGTCGTTATCGCGTACTTGTCCTTCGTTCCGGCCCATGAGACCCGCTCGCGGCTGATTCCGAGGGCGTTCGAGAGTCGACGAGCGAAGTCGTTCGTATCCCATCCACGGAGCGTCGCGCGGACGAGCAGATGGGGGTAGTCGCCCGCGTCGGTACTGAGCGGTTCGGGGTCCATGGCCTCCAGTTCGCGGACGCGGAAGTCAGCCGGTTTCGTCCGCAGGCGGCCGCCGGTGCCGTCGACGTCGCTGTAGTAGTGCTCGATCCCGACACGTCGTTCGAGGGGGTGGGCCGCACGCATCTGGTGTGTTCGGGGGTTTCCCCCGCGGGCGTAAGGTCGCTCCGGTTTGTCGTCTGTGCGGGCCGTCGGTGCCGACGCCGACGCGCTCGTGATCCCCGTCGATGCCCGCGGCGACGCGCCCGACTGGTCAGTCCCCGCGGCGATTCGCTTGACCGATCACTCGGCGGGCCCGCGCATCCCAGTGATCTCGAAACAGGCTCCGCCGGTGCTGGAATCGCACACCGTGATGTCCCAACCGTGCGATTCGACCGTCGCGGCGACGATGTTGAGCCCGAAGCCCGTCCCGCCGGCAGCAGTGGTGTACCCGTACTCGAAGACGCGGTCGCGGTCGGCCGCCGGCACGCCGACACCGTCGTCGGCGACGGCGATCCCGGTCGGCGTCGGCGACACCGTCACCGTGACGCAGTCGGCGTCGTCGCCCGCGTGTCGAAGGGCGTTCTCGAAGAGGTTCTCGAAGAGTCGGCAGAGCCGTCGTTCGTCGGCGGTGACCGTCCCCAAGTCGCCCTCGACGACGAGGCTCGCGTCGGTGTTCCCGCTCCACGTCGGATCGATCTCGTCGCCCTGCCCGCCGACGGCCTCCCACGCGTCGGCGACGACCCGCCTCAGATCCACTGATTCGAGCGTCAGCCCGTGCGATCGGCTCCCGTCGATCAGCGCCCGGACGTCGGCGACGATCGAGCCCATCCTGTCGTGGACGCGTTTGAGCCGGTCAAGGAACTCCTCGCCGCCCTCGACCTCCGAGCGGAGGATGTTCACCTGCGCGTTCGCGGCGTTCAACGGGCTCTTTAGATCGTGCGTCAGGATCTCCGCGAGCCGTTCGAGTTCGCGTTCGCGCTCGGTCCGCTCTGTCACGTCGCGGACGACGCTCACGAGCACCTCCCGTCCGTCGATGACCGTGGTCGACACGGTCGATTCGGCCCAAAACGCCGTCCCGTCCGACCGCTCTGCCTTCCACCGGAACGCTGCGGGCGAGGACCGCTGCGCCCGGTATATCGCGTTCTCACGCGCTTCGGCGGCCCGTGTCGGCTCCACGGCGCAGGCGTCGTCGAGATCTCGCTCCGGGTCGGGCACGCAGCCGAACACGGTCTCGACGGCGTCGTTGACCGCGAGGAGCTCGCCGCTGGCGGCGTCGCGGACGACCACGGCGTCCCCCATCCCGTCGACGAGTTGCCCGAGCGCACCGCCGATTCCCGCCGCGAACTCCCTCATTGACTGGCTCTCCGTTCGGATCAGTGGTAAGTCGTTTGGCCGTTTTCGCTCCGATCGACAGCCGTTCTCGGTCGTCGAGCGCCCTCAGTCGGTCGACGTCAATACAGCGAGAGCTCGCCGGTTACCCGGTCGACGTCGTCGTCGCGGGCGGGCCCGACGGCCAGACAGGTCACCGTTCCGGGCTCCAACTGCGTGTGCCCGGCGTCGCGGACGATCGCGTTCGGCAAGCCGAGTCGCTCGGCCTCGTCGGCCAACCGGAACAGCTCCGCCTCGCCGCTGGCTTTGAGGACGATCTTCTTCTGTCCCTCGCCTTTCCACCGCTTCTTGGTCCGTTCGTCGGCGTCCTCGACGGCCGACAGCGACGCGTGTGCGACCTGTGCGGCGAGCTTCCCGCGGCCCATCCCGAGGTCGGTCCGAGCGACGATGGCCTGCTTCATACGCCACCGTGACGCGCGCCGTCGTATATGTCCTCGCTTTAGTCCGCGTTTGCACGCTCGATGCGCCGCACTCGCGACTCGCCGGGTTGCTCGTTACACTCGCAACGCTCCCTGATTCAAATCTCACGTGGTTACAGCCGACTGATCAACGCGTACCACGGCGCGACGAGACGCGCCGCTCCGGGTTGATCAGGTATCAGCGCCGAGGGTGAGATTTGAACTCACGTGTCCGAATGGACAGCAGATTTCGAATCTGCCGCCTTGGCCAGGCTAGGCTACCTCGGCTTACACCCGTACGTCGGCCGCGATGCGTTTAATCGGTTTCGATTTTCGGAGACCGCGGTCGGCGGCTGGGTAGCCGTCGCAAGGCGCATTCCGAGTGGCCTCCTTACGAATCTGCCCCGGGGAGTGTGAAAACTACGCTCGTCGCCGTCTCACCGGTGTCTGCGTCAGCGGTCGACGGATCGGCCGGCGCAGCATCGACCGACGCAGCGTCGGCGTCGACTGCCTTATTCTCGGATCCGTCGCCGAACGAGAGCGTTCCGGCGTTTTCTGTCACGCACCAGTACGCGAGCCACATCCCGAGCCCTTCGGCGTGCTGTAGCGGCGTTTCAGACCCGACAGAGAGCGTCTCGCGATCGACCTCGGGAATTCCGGGGCCGTCGGATTCGATCCGGATGACGACGTCGTCTCGCTCGTCGACGACGAGAGCGATCTCGGTCGTCCCGGGTTGCCCGGCGAGCAGTTCGATCACTTCCTCGACGGCCGTCGCGACCGCTCCGGCGTCAGTCAGTTTGGCATCCACGTGGGACCCGCTGTCGAACGTGAACTCGATGTCGGAATACGAGCCCCGAGCTTGGTGGACGACGCCGGCGACGATCGCAGTGACGTCGTGGACGTTCGGTGCCAGCGCGTGGGAATCGTCGAGTTCGGACACCTTCCGGGCCTTGTCACTGACGGTGAGCAGGCCTTCGGTGCGATCGAGTATCGAGCGTGCGGCTCGGCCCGCGTCGGCTTCCGAGCCGGAAGCGACCATCTCGGCGTACCCGCGCACGACGTTCATATCGTTTCGGAGGTTGTGTCGGAGCACCCGGTTCGCCACTTCGAGGCGTTGTTCGTAACGGTATCGGCTGGTGACGTCACGGAGCATCAACGCATACCCGATTCGATCGCCGCGTTCGTCGGTCAGTTCCGCGATTCGGATGTCGTAAGCGAGGTTGTTCCCGTCGGTGACGGTCGTGCCGTGGAGCTGCTCGAACGGCGTATCGGGGAACACGGAGTCGATCGGACGTCCGACCCGCGGCGGCGGGTCGAGAATCCGCCGGGTGATGTCGTCGACTTGGACGACAGTACGGTCCGCGTCGAGGACGACGAGTCCGTCGCCCATCACTTGAAGCGCCTGCTGGCGGGCGATCGGGACCCGTTCGAGCAGATCGAACTGATACAGACCGAGCACGATGAAGACCCCGGTGAGCGCGAAGGTAAACGGCGTGAGATCGAGGTGCGGTACCGGGCTCTCACCGAGCATAAACGCGATATTCGAGAGAAACGGCGGGATCGGAGCGACGAGCAACACGATCACCTGCTTCCAGTAAACGAGCGACCAGCGGATTCCCACGAGGAGGATCAGCCCCATCCCGATCATTACAACGAGATACGCGAGCACCAGATGACCGTAGTAGAGCGGACCGAAGGCGAGTTCGATCGCACTCCCCGCAGACGCCGTCGTACCGGCCGGAACGGTCCAAACGAGTCCGTGAATCGGATTCGTCGCGATCGCGACCACCATCGCCGTCGGTTCGAGGGCGAAAAGCGCCGCGCGTCGCGGCGTCAACCACTCAGCGCGACTGACGTACTGGACGACGAACACCAGCCAGAGAAACGGCGCGGCAGTCGAGAGCGCGAAGGTGAGTTCCCACCAGAACACCTGCGTCGAGACCACGTCGTACCCGATCTGTATCGAGTACGCGAGCGCGGAGAGACCGACGACGGCGAACATCACGGTGACTTCGGGCCCGCAGCGCGACTCCCAGTTCCACGCACCCACGAGTGTCAGCACTGCGTAGACGAGGAGCGTCCCAAACCCGACGGCGGACGTCGCAGTGAGTTCCCACGGCATATGAGGGCAGGTCGTCTTGTCTCGATGGGACACTCATACATCAAACCACCAGTCGAGAGACGAATCTCCCAATCGATTGACGACGGCAGATCGAATGGCCGATGGGACCAGATATTATTGAGTATTTGATACCATTGGCGGACCAGATATCTCCGATTATCGCGGTGAGCGAACATTTATTCTCTCCGAGGGGAGTTGAGACCGCATACCTCGATGAGCAAAACTCCAGAGACTGCGTCGACACAGCGCTTCGCCGGGACGTCGCACGGGCTGTCGTCGAGCGACAGGCAGATGCTCGGGTGGCTCGGTGTGAATATGGTCGTCTTCGGTCACGTCGCCCTCTTCGAGACGCCGCTGTGGCTGACGTACGCGTACAACGGCCTGTTGTACGCGATTGGCGTCTGGATCGCGTTCCGCTCTTCGGCCGTCCGCGATATCTTCGTCCTCGGGAGCGTCGCCGGCGTCCTCGAAGTCGGTGTCGACGCGTTTCTCGTCTCGACGGGGTCGTTGGTCTACCCCGACTCGCTCCCGATGCTCGTGGGATCGCCGCTGTACATGCCGCTGTCGTGGGCGCTCGTCGTCACGTACTTCGGCTATCTCGGCCGTCGGCTCAGTGAGGAGTTCGGACCGCTCGCGGCGACGATCGGCCCCTCCGTCGCCGCGATGGTGCTCATCGGCTTCTTCGAGTACGGCGCGCACTTCGCGGGGATCTGGTGGTACGAGTCCGCCCCGCTGGCGATGCTCGGCACCGTGCCGGCGTTCATCGTCGTCGGCGAGGGCCTGATGTTCGCCGCGCTGTACTGGCTGGTCCGCCTCCGCCGACCCCTCCTCGGCGGCGTCGCGTTCGCAGCGGTCATCTCCGTCAGCTACGTCGGGACGTACGTCCTGTTCGCCGCCCTCGGCGGGTGAACGCCGACCACCGGAACGGGTCGAAGCGGATCACACCGCCGAGACGACGACCGTCGCCGTCGTCGACTCCGCGGGAGAGACGACGCGGATCCGAAACGCGGCCGCGACGGGCGTGAACTCGCCCGCCCGCTGCTGAACGACGACGCCGTCGATCGACTGACACGGTCCGAACGCCCGCCCGCGACCGTCCGGACAGTTCGCCTCGCTCCACGCGCTCGCGGCCGCATCGTCGAACGACACGACGAGCGAGCGATCGGCCTCGGCGTGAACTCCTTCCAACCGGTCGAGGTCTCCCGCGACGTCCGCTCGAATTCGCCGAACGACGGTGTCGCGATCACGCCACGCCGAATCGCGATCGCCCCGCACCGAGTCACGGTCGGTGGTAGCCTCGTCGCGAACCGACGCACGGAACGATGCTTCGATGCTTCGTTCGACGTCGTCGATCGAGGCGATTTCGACCGCGCCCGCGCCGGTTCTGTCGCCGTCGTACCCGAGTTGGGCGTACGCGAGCGTCATCGTGAGGAACGCGACCGCGACGACCGCGGCGGCGACGAGGACGACTTGCGCGCGGTCGGTTCGCGCCTCGTCGGACCGAATACCGCGACTCACACGTACCACACCCGGAGCGTGACGGTGCAGCGCGCCGTCGACAGCGTCGCTTCGCCGCTCGGAACGCCGTTCGGTGGCGGCGATCCGGCCGCCCCGTGCGGCGTCTCGATCTGCCCGAAGACGCCGGTCGGCAGCGCGGCGTCGAGCCGATTTCCGAGCGCCTCGCGCTCCACCGCGAAGGAGTCCGGCGACCGGCAGGCTGCGGTGAGTCGGCTGTGGCCGTCGCTCTCGGGCGGTTCCGCGTCCAGCATCGCGAGCGCGTCACCCGCGATTCGGTCCAGTTCCGTCGCCGACTGCGTCGCGTCCGCGGGCACCCAGACGAACCCCGCGACGACCGAGAGGATCAACAGCGCCCCGACGGTCGCCTCGACCAACGAGGTTGCGAGCTGCGCCCGCTCGCCCCGCCGGCGAGTCGGTCCTCCGCGGTGCCGCTCACCCACCGACCCTCACCTCCACCCGCTCGGCGCTCGCGTTTCGAGCGGTCCAGTCGACGGTCGCCGTCCCGCCCCCGTAGCCGCCGGACTCGAAGGCGACGCGGAGGGGATACTGTCGCGGGACGGCGACCGCATACCGGCCGTCGAGCCCCGATGGTTCGTGAAGCACGACCCGCCCGCCCGCGATAATGGTTCGCACGTTGTGCGGGCCGCTCGAATCGACGTCTATCACCAGTCGCCCGTCGTGGTCGTCGAGAACGACGACTCTCCTCGCTTCGTCGAGTGCGACCTGTTCCGTTCGCGGGACGTCCCGCGTCACCAGCACGCGGCGCTCGACGACGACCGATTCCCCACCGGCGTCGCTGTCTGCGCTCCCCCGCTCGACGAGGACGTCGCCGCCGAGCGTGACGCGAATCGGCCGACCCCGAACGGGCGGGACCGCCTCGTCGAGGTCGGCGGCGGTGAGATTCGAGACGGCGGACTGATCGAGGTCGTTCTCGGCGCGCGTGTGGGTCGCGTCGGCGTCGACGAGGTGCTCGGCGAGGCGTTCGGCCGCGTGGGCGGTCGCAGGGTGGCGGTCTGCGTCGATCAGCGCGTCGTTCGCGAGCGCACCGCCGGCGACTGTCACCGTCGTCACGACGAGGATCGCCACGGCGAAACCGACGAGGTTCGCCTGCGCGCGAGCGTTCACGGACTCGCCGCTCCCGAGTCCGAGCGGATTCACCGCGTCGTCCCCCGTTGAGCCACCGACTCCGGACCGGCGGTAACGAACTCTCCCTCGTCGACGAGTCGCACGACGAGACCGTCGACATCCCCGTAGACGAGAATCGCAGACGCCGACTCGCTGGAAATCGACCCCGTTACCGTCGCTGATGCCGGGACCGCGAGGCGGATACGACCACCGATCCGCGGGTCGGGATGGACGAGCGCCAGCGTCGATTCGCTCGGCGACGAAGCAGTTGCGGTGGACTCATCCTTCGTCGATTCGGCGACGATCCGGTAGGAATCTTCGCGGATCGTTTCCGGGAGCCGGAGCGCGATACGACGCTCGACGATGGGGGCTTCGACCCCGGCCGCAGCAACCCGACCGACGAGGTCGCCGTCGGGGACCGCAGTCTCCGCTCGCTCCGCGGCGGCGACGAGCGCGCGGTCGCCGAGCTCGGCACCGACCGCGTCGCGGTACTCGGGCGCGAGGCCGCCGAACAACGTCGTCGTCAACAGCGCGACGAACAGCACGCCGACGCCGAGTTCGAGCGTCTTGCCGACGACGGGAGAGAGGCCGCGGTCGGCGGGAGCCGTCGATCCAGTTCGGTTCCGGGCCGTCGATCCGAAATCGGGCTCTTTCATCGACCCACCGCCACGTCGAGTCGGACGTCGTGTACGACGAGGTGCACCTCGCGCTCGCCCTCGAACGACGCCACGACGCTCGGGACGCCGTCGCCGTCGAAGTCCCGCCGGGTCGTGGTGGCTCCGCGCTCGCGGAAGTGACGTTCCCAGACGGCCGGCGTCGTCGTCTCGACGCCGACGCGGTACTCCGCCGCCGGAAGTCGCCGGCGGTCGGTCTCGGCGTCGGTTCGGAGCGTCACCGCGAGCCGGTGGTCGCCGGTGGCGATGCCGTCGGCCCCGCTCGCGTTCAACACCGGGACGCCAACGTACAACGCCCCGTCGGCCGGGGCGATCCGACTCGGCGCGACCACGCGGCTGCGGCGCTCGTCGCTCCGCACGACGGCACCGGCAAAGCCCGTGACGCGGTGCTCGCCGTCGGCATAGGTGATCGCCCCGGCGTGGCCCGCCCAGACGACCCCGTCGTCGTCCAAGAGCCACACTGTCCGGTTCACGACTGAAACCGTGCCGGTCGCCAGTTCGACGGTCGTCTCCCGCTCGCCGCCGCCCGGCGCGAGCGCGGTTTCGAGGTCGTCGCTCACGCGGGTCGCCGACGCGGAGGCGGCACCGTCCTCGACGATCGAGCCGGCGGTCGCCGTCAACCCGCCGACCGCGAGGACGGTGAGGCCGAGCAGTATCGCGACGCCGACGACCGCGGTCTGTGCGCGGTCCCCGGAAATCGTCGCAGGGGCCGTGGCCTTGCCAGCGCCGGTCATACCAATCCCATCCCCGTGAAAACGACGTGACAGACGGCGACGAGACAGCCCGAGTGCAACAGCGCCTCGTACTGCCCGCGGCTGGCGACGCCCGCGAACCACCCGGAGGCGAGCATCGTCGCCTGCGTCGTGACGTAAACACGGTACTGATCGCGCGCGAGGTCGACCGCCCCGGGATCGACCGCGACGCCGGAGAGTTCGGACATCGTCGCGAGTCGATCGAACCCCGCGAAGACGTTGGCACTCGTGGCGGCGCTGATGCCGATGACGAGGAGGGCGGTCGTCCAGCCGACGGCGACGTAGACCAACATCCCCGAGCGGAGCGCCCGCTTCTCGTGGTAGAGGCGACCGACCTCGCCCTGCAGCGTCTCGAAGACGACCGCCGTGTCGCTGCCCGCGTCGAGCGCGCCGATCACCAGCCCGACGGTCTGCTCGGCCATCGGCGTCCCCACCCGCTCGACGAAGCGATCGAGCGCAGCGGTCCGCAGATCAGTCTCGACGTCCACCGTCGGCGTCGTGAGCTGAAGGTTCAGCGCGAGATCGGCGACGTCGGGGTTCAGCGCCCCGAGGTCGACGTCGCGGGCGACGTGGTCGACCGCCGCCGAGAACGGGCGGCCGAGGTTGACGTGCCCGGAGACGGCGTGGACGAAGTCCTTCAGCTCGTGGTCCTTCGCGTCGTCGAGGCGGGCGCGGCGGACTGCGACCAGTCCGACGGGGATCGAGAACCCGACGTAGCCGACCAAAAGCGAGACCACCGTGTCGACGCCGAGACTCACTGACGCGACGAACCCGGCGATGCCGAGGGGCGCGAACGCGGCGGCCGCGCTGGCGGGGTTCCGCGTGGCCGTCCGCAGCGTCCCGAGCGCGCTCGCGGGTCGCCGATAGACGACGTGTTGGTCCGGCGGTCGGAGCCGCGAGACGAGCGCGGCGGTCGCGAGCCCGACCGCGAGAATGAATCCGGCGCTCCCGTAAACGGCCAGCGCACGAAGCGTCACCGAACCCAGCGGCGTCCGAACCGGCGCGGAGAGCCCCGGCGAGATGATGCTCATCACCGTGAGGACGATCACGAGCAGCGCCGGGAGCACGAGCAGGACGACGAACAGTTCCGCGAGGAGTTCGAGAAATCCCTCCGCGCGTTGTCGGTCCCGGTCCTGCTGGTGTCTGAGCATCCGACTCTCCATCGAGAGGTACTCTCTGAGCGAGTCCGAGCCCTGATCGGCGTGTTCGCGGAACTTCAGCAGGAATGGCGCGAGACTGTCTTGGGCGGGCGTGTCTCTGGCGACCCGTCGCAACCCCTCGTCGACGTTGCCCGTCATCGCGGCGGTGTTGAGCGCTTTGCGGAGCGCGACGGCCGTCTCGCCGTAGGCGTCGGTGTCGGCGACGCGCCGGAGCATCGCGCGGCGGCCGTCGCTGCCCGACGCGAGGACGTTCAGGTAGCGGACCGCGCTCGGAAGCGTTCGCCCGATGTTCGCGCGGCGCGCGGCGGTGAGCCAGCGGAGGTATCGGCCGCCGGCGTAGACGACGGCGAGTTGGACGCCGGTCGCGACGAGGAGCGCAGACGTGCCGACCAGCAGAGTGAGCTGTCGCCCCGAGAGCGAGACCGCGTCGGCGGCGACTCCGCTGCCGACGTCGCGACCGCCGATCCGGGCCGCGCGTTCGAGGAGCGTCGCCACCCCGGACTCGACGACGCCCGCGGGGAGGGCCGAGCCGACGGCGACGACGCCACCGGCGGCGAGCGCCGCGAGCAGCAGCGAGAGCGCGTACACGCGGGCGACGTAGAGATCGAACGCGACCGCGAGGTTGGTGCCGCGGTAGGCGCGTCGGTCGCGCTCGTGCCGACGCGAGTCCGCGCGGCTGGCGAAGAGCGCGTACGCGGCGCGGTCGAACGGGCCCAGCGAGCGCTCGGCGCGCGACGGATCGGATGAGATCGGTTCCTCGCCCGCCGGCGACGAGCGGGTCGCTCCCGGCTGTGCGGGCTCCGCGACGTCCTCGCCGCTCACCGGACGGCGCTCCCGCCGGTTTCGTCGTTCGCGTCGGCAGACTCGTTTCCGCCATTTGTTTCGGCGTCGTCGCTTTCGCTATCCGCTTCGGCGTCGTCGTTTCCATTATCCGCTCCGGTGTCGCCGTCGCGATCGACGCCCCCATCTGCCCGGTGGGCGTGCTGCCGACGAACGCGCTCGACGGTCGCCGCCTCGTCGGTCCGAAGATCGGAGAGGAATCCGAACAGCCGGTCGACGTCGCGTTCGCCCTCTCTGAGGAGGTATTCGACGTAGCCGCGCTTGCGGCGGAACTCCCGCTCGATGTCGTCGACATCGCGGTCCGTCGCCGCGGCGATCCGGTGGAAGACGCGGAGGGCGCTCCGGTGCGTCTCCCCCTCGGTCGCGGCGTGTTCCCCACCGAGTTGTGGGTGATCGTACGCCATCGCGAACGACCCGTCCGTCTCGCGCCACAGCAGCGTGTTGTAGTACAGCGTCGTTCCGTTCTTCTCGACGACGCCCGTTCGCGCGGACGCCGGAAGCTCCTCGTACTCTGCTTCGGTGAGCAGTTCGACCGCGGAGCCGACGTAGCGCTCACCGTCGACCCGCCGGGGGAAGACGACCAAATCGAGTTCGCGCAGGAGGTAGACCGGGAGACCCTGCTCGACGACCCGATTGACGAGCGTCTCGACGTCCTCGGCGTGCGTCGTGCCGACGACGCCGTGGCCGGTGTTGAGCACTTCTGCAAAGGTTTCGAACGACTCGGGCGTGTTGACCTCGGCGATCACCTCGACGTCGGGGTTCAGGTAGTTGGCCTCGGTCATCAGATCCGCCATCGACACCCGTTTGTACTCGTTCTCGTGCTCGCGCGTCGTCAGCGAGACGCCCGTTTCGTGGGGGAGATACACCTCCCGGGACCCCTCGTCGATGCTGATCGGACGGTGGTCGTAGGGAATAAACGGCATATGCGCGTTCATCAGGGTCGTCTTGCCCGCGCCCGTCGGTCCCGAAAACAGCACGACGCGGTGGTGTTCGTACAGCAGCCACAGGAGCGTCACCAGTTCGGTCGGAATCGAACCGAACTCGACGAGGTCGATCGGCGTCAGCGGCGACGACGCCTGCTTGCGGATCGAGACGTGCGGGCCGTCCTCGGAGATGACGGGCAGGGCGACGGCGCAGCGGATGGTCTCGCCGTGGCCCGAGGCGTCGGGCGCGACGCCCTCCGGGCGGAGGTTCACCTTCGCCGACGGCTGACTCGCGCTGAGTTCGACGCCGTCGGCGGCGGCGAGTTGGGTGACCACGTTGACGAAGCTCGTCTCATCGGCGAAGGTGAGATTCGTCGGGACGCGTTCGCCCGCGCGGACGACGTCAGCGCGCGGAACGACTTTCACCCGCTCGCCGACCCGGTTGGCCTCGATGTCTTCGAGGTGCGGATCGCGGATCGGAATCGTGAGGACGCCCTCGCCGACGTAATCTCTGAGGACGTAGTACACGAGGTCGTCGAGGCGGGCCTGCGCGTAGCGCCGGTCGACCGGCGGGACGCCGACGCCGTACGACGAGAGCGCGCCGCGGAGGCGATACCGGGTCGCTTCCAACCACGCTCGGGTGTTGCGCGCGGTGAGTCGCCGCGAGAGAAAGCCACGCGCCCGCTCGCGGATGAACGCGGTCCGGTCGTCGACAACCTCCTCGACGTTCGCCTCCCAGATCCGCTCTTTGCACTCGGCGATCAGCTCCTCGTCGCCCGGCAGCAGGTCGGGTTCGAGCACGGCGTACTTGGCGTCGAAGCGGTCGTCGCCGAGGAGCCGGTCCCGATGGACGACCACGCTCACGTCGAACCCGGCGAACGAGACCGTGTAGTCTCGGAGGCGCTCGCCCGCGACCCGCGTGGCGAAGTCCGCGTCCGCGCGAAAGTCCGTGACCGCGGGCGCGTAGTTCTCGGTGTGCACGACGAGCGAGCCGTCGGTCTCGCCCTCGACGTCGACGACGTCGACGCGGTCGTCCAGCGCGATCGGCGTCACGGAACCGAGCAGTCGCAGTTCGCACATCGCGTAGTACTCGATGCGACGCCGGGCGGCCGGTGCGACGTCCAACAGCCGATCGAGCACGCGCTCGTACTTTGCCGGCATTCCGGCCGCCGCGTGCGCTGCGGCCCCCTGCCGGGTCAGCGGTCGCCGGATCTCGACGCTCGAAAAGTACGCCGTCACCGACGCCAACGCGCGCTCTGCGGCCGCGTCCACTGCCGGTTCTCGAACGTGATAAGAGAATCCGACGCCGTCGCTGACGTCCGCGATCGTCGTCACCACTCCGGGCGTCACCTCGTACTGCGCGCGGATCGCCGGGGCGTACCACGCGTTCGGACTGTCGGGCGGTTCGGGGCTCGGAACCGTCGGTACCTCGGATCCGGCTCCGGCCTGCTTCGTCTCCGAATTCATCACCGGTCCCCGGAGAGCGGTCGGTCAGTCATACCGTTGGTTCCCTCGTATTCCTATTTAAATTCTCACGGGAGTTATCTGAACCGATAACTAGTGGACAGCGGCGGGTTTCGATGGAAGCCGACTCATCGGAATCGATTGTCGCTACCACATCGCTTAGGTATGAGAACGATCACTCTCACGCGTGACACTCAGAGACCCCGCCCAGAGTGTCGCCGAATCCGTCGACGGTGACCGTGCGGTCGCTCTCCTCGAATCGGTGCGCGACCACGAACTGCCGCCGGTCCTTCGCGAACTCGTCGCGGAGTACCAATCGCTCGACGGCGCGCGTCCGTGGTTTATGTGGCGGTGGGTACACCGCCTCGCACCGAAAAACACCGTGCCCGTCGTCGACAACGACCGTCGCGAGACGGTCGCGACGGACAAGACGATACTCGTTCTCTTTATCACGGTTCTCGACGATCTTCTCGAGAGCCAGTCCGACTACGAGACGTTCGAGGTGGTCTGTGAGCTCGTCCGTTCCGGCATCGGCGGCGGACCGGTCGGGACGCCGCGACCGGATTCATCAGTCAATGAGTCCGTCGACGGGGCGATAAACGAGGCGTACGTCGCGTTCGCGCGGTCGGTGTGGGAGACGCTTCTCGATCGGCTCGAACGGAGCCCCTCGTTCGATCGGTACGCGCCGCTCTTTCGGTTCGATGTCCGGCAGATCACCACGGCGATAGAGTACAGCGCGCTCGTCATCGACCGTCCGGATCTGGCGACGGCGACGGACCTGCGCCACTACGAAGTCCACAATATGGGGATGAACAGTTACCTCGATATCGATCTGATGCACGCGTCGGTGGATTACACCGGCGAACTCGACGCGCTCCGCGCGGTCGTCGACCCCGCACAGCGGATGGCGCGAATCGGAAACTGGCTCAGCACGTGGGAGCGCGAACTACGCGAGGGCGATGTCAGTTCCGGCGTCGTCGTCGCCGCCCTCGAAGGAGGCCTCGTCGACGCCGACCAGTTCACCCGTCGGGAAAACGAGGCTGTCGCCGACGTCGAGGAGTCGATCGATCGGATCCGCGCCGCCGACATCGAGAGGGAACTGCTCGACGAGTGGAACGAGGAGTATCGCCGGCTCGTCTCTCTGAGCGACCGCGTCGACGCCGTCGATATGGACCAGTTCGTCGCGGGGACGAAAGACGTCCTCAGATACCACTTGGCGAGCCGCGGTCTCAAGTAGCGGTCGGGCCGCCGAGTGGAAGTCCGATCAGTTACACACCACCGAACCGGTCGCGCTCGCGGCGACACACGCGCTCCCAGACCGAAAAGAGCGAACTGCCGAGTCCGTACGCCTCGTCGACGGCGCGGACCCACTCGTCGTCGGTGAAAAGCAGATACTGGAGGCGTCGCACCGAGGGATCCAAGTCGTTCATCTCCAGTTCGCCGACGTAGTAGCCGACCGTCTGCGACCGCGCCTCCTCGATCAGCCCCGGCGGCACGTCGATCCCGGCCTCGGTCGCGACGTAGTCGAACCACTCCAAGTGCAAGATCGCATCGGCGAAGGCGAACCGGTCGGCGAAACTCGACACCGACTCGACGGCCGGCGCACCGCGTGAGACGACGTCCTGTGGGCGGCTGAACCGCGGCACCGAGAGGTAGTCGATCGCTGCGGCGTACTGATCGGCGACGCGTCGGAGCCGCCAGTCGGCGTACGCCGTCGGGAGCGTCAGCGGCAGTTCGTACCAGACGGGCGTCCATTCGAGAAACGGGAGGCCGAAGGCCGCGTCGGCGTAGAGATCCGCCGCGATCAGCCGGTTCACCGCAGGCGCGACGTCGGCCCCCGTCCGATCCGCGCGCATCGCGGTCTCGGCCTCGTCGATGACGCCCGAGAGGTCGCCGGTGTGCAGTCCCATCCCCTCTGCGACCCGCAGGAGGTACGCGCCGCCCGGTTCGAACCAGTCGGCGAAGTCCGCGGGCGTTCGCGCGCGAAGCAGCGAAAAGACGCTCACACTCTCCGTAGGCCCCCCGATCGTATATATCGTCTCGTATCCCGCGACCGACCGTCGCCTCGGTTACTCTCTCTCGTCGAGTTGCCCGCGCAGGCCCCACTCGGCAGCGCGGGCCTGCGCCTCCGCTCGCGCGTCGGTTTTGATCTCCTCGATCCGCTCGGCGTCCGCGAGAAAATCGGCGACGGCGCTCGCGTCGCGCTCGTCGACGAGTCGATCCTCGGGAGCGACCTCACGCGTTCGATCCGCGAGCGTCGCGTCGTCGGCGAGGCGTCTCGCCGGTGCGGTGGGATCGACTCGGAGGTCCTCGACGGTGTGCGCCGACTCCAGCGCGTCGGGCGGGAGTTCGTACAGCGCGGCGTGGAACAGGCTTCCGGAGAGGGCGTCGAGCGCGTCGTCGCCGCCGGTGTCGCTCGCGGGGTGATACGCGAGAACAGGGATTCCGGAGTCGAACGTGAGCACCGCGCGCTCGTCGTCGCCGAGGAGGATCGAATCCTGCGGCTCGAAGACGACGTAACCGGTGAGTTCGCGGTCGAGCACCCCGGCGAGCGTATCGCCGACGTCGGCGTCGGTGCGGGAGCGAACCAGTTCGCCCTCGGGGATGTGGCCGTCGACGACCATCGTCAGGGCCGGTCGGGAACGACGGCGCTCCGGAAGCGGTCCGCGACGTCGCCCGCGTCGCCGGTCCGAACCTCTAAGTTCGACGCCGCCTCGTGGAACGCGTCCGCCGCCGGATCGCGGGGCGCGTGCGCGAGCAGGGGTTCGCCCGCCCGCCGCGCCGCCCGAACCGCGTCGCTCTCGGGCACGCTCGCGAGCGTCGTCCCGCCGAAGTACCGCGCCGCCTGCTCGCCGATCGCCTCGACGTCCTCGTCGGGGCGCACGCGGTTGAACAGCACGCCGGCCGTCTCGGAGCCGTACGAGCGTGCGTACTCTTGGACTTTCAGCCCGTCCGACAGCGAGGGAACCGTCGGCTGCAACACGACCACGACGCGGTCGGCGAGCACGACGGGGAGCACGGCGCTCTTCGAGCCGAGCGCCGCGGGCGAGTCCAACAGGAGAACGTCGGCGTCGGCGGCGAGTTCGGCGACGACGTCCCTGAGTCTGCCCGGATCGGCCGCCTCGAACGCCGCGAGGCTCGTCCCGCACGGAACGACGGACATCCCGAAACGGTCGTACACCGCGTCGGCGACCGGGACCTCGCGCTCGTCGACCAGCAGGTCGTGTAGCGTGACGTCCGCGTCGTCGAGTCCCGCGTGAAAGAGGAGATTCGCCATCCCGGTGTCGGCGTCGATGACGGTGACGTCGTACCGCTCGGCGAGCGCCATCCCGAGCGCCAGCGTGCTCGTCGTCTTCCCGGTGCCGCCCTTGCCGCTCGCGACGGCGAACGCCTCGACCATACCCGAGAGTCGCGGTACCCCCTCAAAAGTCTTCGAGTCCGATTCTCGGGCGTGATTCTCTCGGTCGGTGAAATTGGGTCACGGCGTGTGGGTGGACGGCGACTCAGGGCGTGTGGGTGGACGGCGACTCAGGGCGCGTGGGTCGGACACAGGACGTCGAGCGGGAGTGACTCGACGAGCGCCGCGGCGTCGGCGTAGGGGTCGGAACCGGTGTGCGACGCCGTGTCAGCTACGATCGTCGGTCGCGACACGCCCGCCTGCTCGTACACGCGATCGACGAACGCCTCGCGCGGCGCGTCGTTCTCGAAGAGGCCGTGGAGATACGTTCCGAGGACGTTCCCCCGCGCCGCACCGAGCGTCAGTGGATCACGGTCCGGAGCCGAGAAGGGCGTCTCGACCGAATCGGAGGCTTGGGCGTCGACAGGATGATCGCGTCTGGCCGCGCCCGCGGGGTGCGTCTCGCCCGCGTGAATCTCGTAGCCCTCGACTCGCCCTGACGCGCCAGCGAGCGGTCCTGTCCCGTCGAATCGCCACTCGACCGGCGCGACGCGCTTCCGACGCGAGAAGGCGGTCTCGACCGGAAGCAGGGCGATTCCGGAACGCGTCGGGCTCTCGTCGACGCGCTCGTCGGTAGCCTCGGCGACGCCGTCGCTCACGACGTCGTCGACGCTCTCACCGACGCCCTCGACGTCGACATCGACGAGACGTTCACCGAGCAGTTGATAGCCGCCGCAGAGGCCGACGATCGGGCCGTCGAATCCGCGAAGGCGTTCGTGTAAGCCCGTCTCGCGGACGGCCCGCAGGTCGTCGACGCTGTTCTTCGTCCCGGTGAGGACGACCGCGTCGGCGTCGTCGAAGGGTGCATCGAGGGGAACGAACGCCACGCGGACGCCGGGCACGTCGACGAGCGGGTCGACGTCGGCGGTGTTGGAGGCCCGCGGGAGTCGC
This sequence comes from Halobellus sp. LT62, assembly GCF_037031285.1. Lineage (NCBI taxonomy): Archaea > Methanobacteriati > Methanobacteriota > Halobacteria > Halobacteriales > Haloferacaceae > Halobellus > Halobellus salinisoli. Next base: position 327,125 of record NZ_JAYEZO010000001.1, on the reverse strand, counting down.
GGAACCGCGACCGTGACGGCGTGCGCCTCGTCGATACCGTCCTCGGTTCCCCGGATCTCGCGCTCGCCCGCCGCGGGCAGCGAGACACTGTCCTCCTCGGGGAGGCCGGGATCGTCGTACGGCAGCACCGCGAGCACGGGGACGCCGGTCCGCGATTCGATCTCCTCGATCCCGGGTTCCAACAGCGAGCGGTCCCCGCGGAACTTACTGATCGCGACGCCGACGACCCGCTCGCGGACGTCGTTGGGGAGCAGTTCGAGCGTTCCCAGAATCGATGCGAAGACGCCGCCGCGTTCGATGTCGGCGACTAGGAGGATCCGCGCGTCCGCGAAGCGGGCCGTCTCGACGTTCGCGAGATCGCGCTCGTGGAAGTTGATCTCGGCGATGGATCCGGCCCCCTCGGCGACGACGACGTCGTGTGCGGCGGCAAGCCGCCGGTGCGCTGCCTCGGCGGCGCGCCTCGCGTCATCCCAGTGCTCGGCGTAGTAGTCGCCCGCGGCGTAATGCCCGACGGCGACGCCGTCGACGACGAGCTGCGACTCTTCGCTCCCGCGGGGTTTCAGGAGCACCGGGTTGTGGTCGGTCGTCGGCCGGACGCCGGCTGCGCGGGCCTGAACGTACTGGGAGACGCCGATCTCGCCGAACGCCGGGTCGTCGAAGTCGTCGGAGTCGGCTGACGTTGTCACCGCCGCCCCCCGAGCGGCGCTCGGCTGCACGACCGCTCGCGCCTCGTTGCTCATATTCTGCGCCTTGAACGGTGCGACGTCAACGCCGGCGTCGTTGAGGCGGCGACAGAGCCCGGCGGCGACGGTGCTCTTACCGACGTGACTCGCGGTGCCCGCGACGAGTATCGTCTCAGCGGTCATCGACACTGAAAATTGGAGCGCGCACGTATTCGACGACTGCGCGCATCAGTACTCGGTCCCCTTCCGCGCCCGGATTCCCGCGTCGAAGGGGTGTTTCACCTTCCGTACCTCGGTCACGAGGTCGGCCGCGTCGCGGAGATATTCGGGGTGGGTGTGGCTGCCCGTCAGCACGAGTTCGAGGTTTTCGGGCTTCGCGTCGATCAGATCGAGCACGTCCGATTCGTCGAGGAGGCCCTTATCGACGGCGTAGAGGATCTCGTCGAGGACGAGAAGGTGAACGCCCGCCTCGGGTTCGTCGTCGAGATCGAGCGGTTGGGTCAGATCGGCGTCGCCCGCGGCCTCGATGAGTGCGTCGGCTCGGGCGAGCGCGCCGCGGGCCTTCGCGAGGTGTTCGTCCTCGTCGGAGCCGTCCAGCAGACCGTGCCAGCCGTAATGGCCGGTGTTCTCGTAGGAAATTCCGGGAACGGCCGCGATGGCGTTGTACTCGCCGCGGACGCTCTCGACGGAGTCTGCGCCGCCCTTCATAAACTGGAGGAGGTGCACGCGATAGCCGTGTCCCGCCGCGCGGAACGCCATCCCGAGCGCTGCGGTGGTCTTGCCCTTGCCGTCGCCCCACCACGCCTGCACCAGTCCGAACTCCTCGGGCGCGCTCGGCTCGACGTCGGTCGCGCTCGGCCGGACGCCGCCGCCGGGCGTCGATCGGCGGGTCTCGGCGGGTGTCTGTGCGGTCGTGTCGTCGCCGTCGGTCATAGCTGAGCGGTCGGCACGGGTGACCAAGAAGGCGACGGGACGTGCAACCGAGTGTGTTCGAACGCGACACCGGAAGTGGCGTTCAGCCGAAAGCCACGCCAGAGCGTGATTCAGTCGAAAACGACGCCGAAGCGCGGTTCAGTCGTCGGCGACGGCCGCGCCGCTTCGCAGCGCGTCGGGGAGGTCGGACGGAAGCCGGTCGCGGTTGTGCGGCGCGGAGAAGTCGATGTCGGGGCCGGTCGGCACGAGTCGCTTGGGGTTGATGTCGCCGTGGCTCATGTAGTAATGCCGCGTGATGTGGTCGATGTTCACCGTCTCGGCGATGTCGCCCAGCTGGTACACCTCCTTGGTGTAGTTCCAGAGGTTCGGGTACTCGTGGATCGCCCGGCGGTTGCACTTGAAGTGGGTGTGGTAGACGTGATCGAAACGGACGAGCGTC